>NZ_CP088081.1:3195931-3515524 GCF_021049305.1 Ideonella dechloratans | reverse complement strand
AGGAACTTTTCGGCCTTCACCGGGATCGCCCCATCGCCTGCAGCGCCCGTTCGGGGCGCGTCCACGCCGAGCCGGCCCGGCCCCTCCGTGCCAACGACGTGGTCCAGGACGTCGCCCGGGGAGGGCCGTCGGCGCACAATCGCCGTCTGGCCGGTTGGCGGCCTGACCTCTTTTCTTCCGGAGCCTTCCCACCATGAACGCCCCCGACAAGCTGCCCGGCCTCGATTCGGCACAACTGGATCGTGACGTCACCGCAGCCTGGAACGAGCGCATCGTTCCCCAGTTGTCCGACTACATCGCCGTCCCGGCCAAGAGCCCGATGTTCGACCCGCAGTGGCGCGAGCACGGCCTGATCGACCGGGTGGTGCGCGACGCCGCCCAGTGGGTCGAAGGCCGCAAGGTGCCCGGCCTGAGGCTGGAGGTGGTGCGCGAGGGCGACCGCACGCCGGTGATCTTCTTCGAGCTGCCCGCCACGAAGCCGGACAGCAGCCAGACCGTGCTGGTCTACGGCCACCTGGACAAGCAGCCCGAGTTCAACGGCTGGCGCGCCGACCTGGGGCCCTGGACGCCCAAGCTGGAGAACGGCAAGCTCTACGGCCGCGGCGGTGCCGACGACGGCTACGCCATCTATGCCGCCATCAGCGCCATTGAGGGCCTGAAGGCCCAGAACGTGGCGCACCCGCGCATCGTCGGCCTGATCGAGACCTGCGAGGAATCCGGCTCCGGCGACCTGCCTTTCTACCTGGACAAGCTCAAGGCCCGCCTGGGCGACGTGAGCCTGGTGGTCTGCCTCGACTCGGGCGCCGGCAACTACGACCAGCTCTGGCTGACCACCAGCCTGCGCGGCAACATCACCGGCGCGCTCAAGGTCGAGATCCTGACCGAGGGCGTGCACTCGGGCGATGCCAGCGGCCTGGTGCCCTCGAGCTTCCGCATCCTGCGCCAGGTGCTGGACCGTCTGGAGGATTCGAAGACGGGCACCCTGCTGCCGTCGATCTTCCACTGCGAGATCCCGGCGGCGCGCCGGGCCCAGGCCGAGGCGGCCGCGGCCATCCTGGGCGATGCGGCCTGGAAGACCTTCCCCTGGGCTTGCGGCGCCGACGGCGGCCTGACCCTGCCCACCACCACCGACGCCACCGAGGCCCTGCTCAACCGCACCTGGCGGCCCACGCTGTCGGTCACGGGCGTGGACGGCATGCCGGCCCTGGCCAGCGCCGGCAATGTGCTGCGGCCCTACACCGCCTTCAAGCTCAGCCTGCGCCTGCCGCCGCTGGTGGACGGCCACGAGGCTGCGGTGCAGCTCAAGGCCCTGCTGGAGGACAACGCGCCCTACAACGCCAAGGTCACCTTCGAGCCCGATGGCCGGGTGGGCAACTGGGGCGCCAGCGGCTGGAACGCGCCGGACCTGGCGCCCTGGCTGGAAACCGCGATGGACCGGGCCTCGCGCAGCCACTTCGGTGCGCCGCTGGGCTACATCGGCCAGGGCGGCACCATCCCGCTGATGAACCTGCTGCAGCAGGGCTTCCCGAAGGCGCAGATGATGGTCTGCGGCGTGCTGGGCCCCAAGAGCAATGCCCACGGGCCCAACGAGTTCCTGCACATCGGCTACGGCACCAAGCTCACCGCCGCGGTGGCCGAGGTGATCGCCGCCCACCCCTGAGCGGGGCGCGCGAGCGATGCTGCCGCCCTCAGCGCAGGCTGAAGGCGGTGGTGGTCAGCGGGCCGGTCAGGGTCTCGACCAGCGGGATCAGCGGCTTGAGCTCGACATAGCGGTTGGCCACCCGCACCACGTAGTGGAAGAAGCGCGGCAGGTCCGCGCTGTACTTGGGCTTGCCGTCGCGGTGCTTGAGGCGGCAGAAGATGCCCAGCACCTTCAGGTGGCGCTGCAGGCCCATCCATTCCAGCTGGCGCCAGAACTCGCCGAAGTCGGCATCCACCGGCAGGCCGGCCTTGCGGGCGGCGTCCCAGTAGCGCACCGCCCAGTCCAGCTCGCGCTCCTCGTCCCACGAGAGAAACGCATCGCGCAGCAGCGAGGCCACGTCGTAGCTGATCGGGCCGCGCACCGCGTCCTGGAAGTCCAGGATGCCGGGATTGGGCTCGGTCACCATCAGGTTGCGCGGCATCCAGTCGCGGTGCACCGCCACCGTGGGCTGGGCCAGCGCGCTGGCCACCAGCCGGTCGCAAATCTGCTGCCAGCGGGCCTGTTGTTCGGCCGTCCAGCTGACGCCGTATTCGCGCTGCACGCACCACTCGGGGAACAGGGCCAGTTCGCGGCGCAGCAGCGCGTCGTCGTAGGGCGGCAGGCTGCTGGCGTCCACCTTGGCCTGCCACTGCACCAGGGCGGCCACGGCCTCGCGCATCAGGCGCTCGGCCTGGGCGCCGCCGTCGGCCTGCACCGCGTCCAGGTAGAGGGTGCTGCCCAGGTCGGTCAGCAGCAGAAAGCCTTGCTCGGCATCGGCTTCGAGGATTTGCGGGCCGTGCAGGCCGGCGGCCTGGATCAGGCCGGCCACGTGCAGGAAGGGGCGCACATCCTCCTGGGGCGGCGGGGCGTCCATGACGATGCGCGGGCCTTGGGCCGACTGGATGCGGAAGTAGCGGCGGAAGCTCGCGTCTGCCGAGGCCGGGGCCAGGGTCTCGGGTTGCAGGCCATGGCGGGCCACCAGGGGCGCCAGCCAGGCTTGGAAGGCGGCTTCGCGGGCCGGATCGGCCCAGGCGATGGCGGGGGAGGAGGAGGGGGCAGAGACGGTCATGGACGCAGTACCCGCCGCCGGGCCGGCCAGGGCGGGCCTCATGGATAATCCGCGGATTCTAATGACGCCCTCCATGGGTGGGGCCCGGGGTGCAGCCTGCCGCTGCGCCGGTCACCGGTCCATGCCCGGGCGGCCGCGAGTTCGCGAATTGCGCCAGTCCCATTCCTCCTCTTCCCGCCTGCGCCCGTCGCTGTGTCGCCTGTCCCTGCACCTGGCGGCGGCTGGTCTGCTGGGTGGCGGGGCGCTGACCGGCTGGCCGGCCTGGGCCCAGTCGGGTGCCGCCATCCCGGTGCCCCCCACCCCGGCCCCCGACCCCGCGGCCAGCGCACCCTTCGGGACCTTGACCGCCACCCCGTCGCCCGATGGCCCGGCCCAGCTCACCGCGCGGCGGGTGACCAGCGTGCTCGATGGTGAGAGCGTGGCCGAGGGCGAGGTCGAGCTGCGCCGGGGCGGCCTGCAACTGACGGCCGACCACCTGCGCTACCTGCAACCCAGCCAGCTGGCCATCGCCCAGGGGCATGTGTTCCTGCGCAGCCAGGGCGACCGCTACACCGGCTCGGCCGCCCAGCTGCACCTGGACACCAATGCCGGCACGGTCACCGAGCCGACCTTCTTCTTCGGCAAGACTCAGGCCGGAGGTCGGGCCTCGCGCATCGACTTCGACAACCCGCAGCGCCTGCACGCCTACGACGCCAGCTACAGCAGCTGCCGGCCCGAGGAGGGCGCGGAGCCCGACTGGGTGCTGCGCATGGACCAGCTGGACCTGGACTTCGACAAGAACGAGGGTCGCGCCCAGGGGGCGGTGCTGCACTTCCTGGGCGTGCCCATCCTGGCCGCGCCGGTGATGACCTTTCCGGCCACCTCCGCGGCCAAGAGCGGTCTGCTGCCGCCGACGATCAGCATCGACTCGCGTGGCGGTTTCAGCATTGCCCAGCCCTACTACTGGCGGCTGGCACCCAACTACGACCTGACCCTCGGCCCCATCGTGTCCACCCGGCGCGACACGGCGCTGCAGGGCGAGTTCCGCTATCTGCTGGGGCCCAACGACGAGGGCTCGATCGCGGCCCACTACCTGCCCTACGACGAGACGATCGGCCGCCAGCGCTACTCGGTCGAGGCCGAGCACTACGCGGCCGTGGGCGACGGCCTGCACTACGAGTGGTCCTACCAGGACGCGTCGGACGACAGCTACTGGAAGGACTTCTCCGGCATGCTGCCCAGCCTGACGCCGCGCCTGCTGTCGCAGTCCTTCAAGGCCTCCAAGCAGTGGCAGCTCGACCGGGGCGATGTCACCCTGTATGCCGGCGTCCAGGGCTGGCGCACGCTGCAGGACGTGGACAACCCCATCACCGTGCCCTACGAGCGCGCCCCGCAGCTGGGGGTGCACCTGAACCTGGGCCTGCCCCAGGGGCTGGACTTCTCGCTGGAGACCGAGGCCAACCGCTTCGTGCTGGCCGACCGCGCGGCCGGTGACGACCGGGCCGAGGGCAGCCGGGTGCATGCCATCACCTCCCTGTCGCGCCGCTTCGACAGCGGCTGGGGCTGGTTCACGCCCAAGGCCTCGCTCAACAGCGCGAGCTACTCGACCGACCAGCCGATGGCCAACGGCCGCCAGCATGCCAGCCGCAGCATCCCGACCCTGAGCCTGGACAGCGGCCTGCGCTTCGAGCGCGATGTGTCCTGGTTCGGCGCGGGCCTGTCGCAGACCCTGGAGCCGCGCCTGCACTACGTGCTCACGCCCTACCGGGACCAGTCCAGCCTGCCGACCTTCGACACCGCCGCCAGCGACTTCAACTCGATGTCCATCTACCAGGACAACGAGTTCACCGGCGTGGATCGGGTCAGCGACGAGCACCAGGTGACGTTGGGCGCGACCACCCGCTTCATCGACGACCAGTCGGGCATCGAGCGCCTGCGCTTCGGCGCGGCCCAGCGCTTCCAGTTCCGCGACCAGCGGGTCACCACCAGCGGCACGCCCAGCACCAAGCGCGCCTCGGACCTGCTGCTGTTCGCCTCCGGCCAGCTCACCCCGGCCTGGAGCATGGACACCCTGCTGCAGTACAACTCCGACATCCACAGCTCCGAGCGGACCATCCTGTCCACCCGCTACCATCCGGGTCCCTTCCAGACCGTGTCCGGCACCTACCGCTACGCCCGCGGCAGCAGCGAGCAGTTCGAGCTGGGCTTCCAGTGGCCGCTCTACCACGGCGGTGGCACCGGCCAGTCCGGCAGCTGTCACGGCACGCTCTACGGCGTGGGCCGGGTCAACTACAGCATGAAGGACCAGAAGGTCACCGATTCGGTGGCCGGCATCGAGTACGACGCCGGCTGCTGGATCCTGCGCGTGGTCAACAAGCGCCAGTCCACCGGCCAGAGCGAAACCACCCAGCGCTGGATGATCCAGCTGGAGCTGACCGGCCTGTCCAGCCTGGGCACCAACCCGCTGCAGGTCCTGAAGGACAATATCCCCGGCTACCAGCTGCTGCGTGACGACAAGACCGGCGCGCAGTCCACTTCCGAGACCCCATGATCGCATCCTCCCGACCCGTCTTCCGCGTGCTGACCCTGACCGCGGCCCTGGTCCTTCCCCATGCCGCCGCGCTGGCCCAGGCCGTCGCCGCCCAGCCCGCCAAGGCGGCCTCGGCGCCCGCCACGGCCGACTACATCGTCGCCGTGGTCAACAACGAGCTGGTGACCGAGGTCGAGGTGCAGCAGCGCATGGCCCAGCTGGCCGGCGAGGCCCAGCGCAACCAGACGGCCGTGCCCGACGCGAAGACCCTGCGCCAGCAGGCCATCGATGGCCTGATCAACGAGCGGCTGCAGATCACCGCCGCACGCGACAGCGGCATGACAGTGGACGATGCCGAACTGCAGCGCGCGGTGGAGAACGTGGCCTCGATGAACCGCCTGACCGTGGCCCAGCTGCGCGAGCAGCTCAAGCACGATGGCATGGATTTCTTCACCTTCCGCAGCAACCTGCGCGACCAGATCCTGGCCCAGCGCATCCGCGACCGCGAGGTGCAGAGCCGCATCAAGGTCAGCGATGCGGAGATCGAGGACTACCTGGCCGCCCAGCGGGCCAGCCAGGCCAAGCAGGTCGAGCTCAACATCGCCCAGATCCTGGTGGCCGTGCCCGAAGGCGCCAGCGACGACGTGGTGGCCCAGAAGCGCGCCCGCATCGAGCAGGCCCAGGCCCGCCTGAAGGCCGGCGAGCCCTTTGCGCTGGTGGCCAAGGACATGTCCGAGGACGCCAACCGCGAGCGCGGCGGCGAGATCGGCGGCCGGCCCATGGACCGTCTGCCCGACCTGTTCGTCAACGCGGTGCGCTTCCTGCCGGTGGGCGGGGTGACGCCCCAGCCGCTGCGCAGCGGAGCGGGCTTCCACCTGCTCAAGCTGCTCTCGCGCGCCGAGTCCAACCCCGGCGAGGTGGTCCAGACCCGGGCCCGCCACATCCTGCTGCGCCCCTCGGCCCAGCTGTCGGTGGACGAGGCCCGGCTGCGCCTGTCCGAGTTCCGCAGCCAGATCCTGGCCGGCAAGGCCCGTTTCGAGGATCTGGCCCGCCAGTATTCCGAGGACGGCACGGCTTCGCGCGGGGGCGACCTGGGCTGGACGGGCCCGGGCGCCTTCGTGCCCGAGTTCGAGACGGCGATGAATGCCCTGTCCAAGGGCGGCATCTCGCAGCCGGTGGTCTCCCGCTACGGCGTGCACCTGATCCAGGTGCTGGACCGCCGCGAGGTCAAGGTCAGCCCCGAGCAGCTGCGCGACCAGGCCAAGGCGGTGCTGAGCGAGCGCAAGTACCCCCAGGCCTACAACGACTGGCTCGAGGAGCTGCGCAGCCACGCCTTCATCGAGATGCGCGAGCCGCCGCTGTGAGTGCCGGCACCGGTCACCATGCGCGCAAGCGCTTCGGGCAGCACTTCCTGACCGACACCGCGCTGATCGATGACATCGTCCGCGCGATCGACCCGCGACCGGGTCAGCCCCTGGTTGAGATCGGCCCCGGCCTGGGGGCGCTGACCCTGCCGGTGCTGGCGCGCTGCGCGCATCTGACCGTCGTGGAGCTGGACCGGGACCTGGCGGCGCGTCTGCGCAAGCGGGGCGATGTCGAGGTGGTCGAGGCCGATGTGCTGACGGTGGACTTCGGGGCGCTGGCCGAGCGCCTGGGCGGCCCGCTGCGGGTCATCGGCAATCTGCCCTACAACATCTCCAGCCCCATCCTCTTTCACCTGCTGCCCTGGGCCGACCGGGTGGAGGACCAGCATTTCATGCTGCAGAAGGAGGTGGTGGACCGCATGGCCGCCACGCCGGGCCACAAGGCCTATGGCCGCCTGTCGGTGATGCTGCAGTGGCGCTACCACATCGAGTCGCTGCTGGACGTGCCGCCCGAAGCCTTCGACCCGCCGCCGCGGGTGGACTCGGCCGTGGTGCGCATGGTGCCCTGGCCGCAGCCGGTGGCGCTGGACCTGGGCCGCTTCGAGCAGATGGTGCAGGTGGCCTTCTCGCAGCGGCGCAAGCTGTTGCGCCATTCCCTGGGCCGCTGGCTGGACGAGCAGGGCTTCGCTGGCAGCTTCGACCTGCAGCGCCGCGCCGAGGAGGTGCCGGTGGCGGAGTACGTCGCCCTGGCGCAGGTGCTGCCCGCCGCCTGAGGGCGCACCAAGACAAACGGCCCGCCGAGGCGGGCCGTGAATCCGGCGAAAGAGCGCGCGCCGCCGGCCGTCAGGCCGCGTCGCGCCACATCGCGGTGTCGAAGGCGCTGCACATCATCGGCATGTTCACGCCGAAGTTGGGGTTCGCGCCTGCTTTGGTGCTGGCCTTGGTGGCCGGCTTCGTGGGGGCCGTTTCAGCAGCCCGCTCCCATGACCCGTTTTCTTGGGAGCGGGCTACTGAAAAGAATAGAAGCATCTGAACGGGACCTTGCGGTCCGCCCAGAAGTCCGCGGCATCCCGGAACACGTCCAGCAGCTGTTCGCGCGACTCGCGGTCGAACTTGCTGTTGTCGGGAATGTGCTCCAGCACCACCACGAAGCCCGGTTGCGCGCCCGACTTGTTGACCAGATCGGTCATGCAGTCGTAGAGCGCGTCCAGGTTCTTGCCGAAGTGCTGCGGAAACAGGAACGAGGTCGCGATGGTCTCCAGCACGTCCTGCTTGGACTGGGCATCGGTCAGATTGGCGAACAGAAAGTGCTGGCCCGATTCCTGGGCCGCGCGCATCAGGTCATCGACCCGATAGGCGCGTATCGCCTGCACGATGTTGGGACGGACTGACTGCAGCAGCATGGTCGCGTTCCTCCTGTGGTCAAAAAGTTCAGGCCCTCTTGCTTCGCGGCTCAGGGCAGCACGCGACGAAAGCTGGCGTAATGGTCATCTGTATAAAAACAGGCGTCGGGGTTCCGTGGTTGACGTCCGCCGCACACCAAACGCCGTGCCCCGCGGTCCCGGGCGCCAGGCGTGGGCACGGTGTACTCGCGGTAATAGCCACGGGACTGGCGCGGCAGCAGGCGCTCGCGGTTGCCGAACACGATGCCGTCCTTCTCGTAGGGGAAGGGGCCACCCGAGCGCACCAGCCGTTCGGTGGCCTGTGCCTGGGCAGGCAGGTCGGCCAGGGGCACGGTGGGCAGCGGGGCGACGACGGCGGTGCCGGATTCGCGGGCCCAGACGTTCGCGTCGGGCAGGGCCAGACCGGACAGCGTCAGGGCCAAGGCCAACGTGGCACCGGTCGCCAAGGTGGTCATCGCGCGCCTGGCATGCTGCTGTGCGCGGAGCCCGGCAGAAACGACCAGCCTCTTCGCGCCGAAGGACTGCTCCAACGACTGCTCCACCGAGACCGGACCGGACGAAACCACGGGTTTACCCAGAAAGCCTAAACCGTCATCCTAGCCGATTGGCAGAAATACCACAAGTCCACTGCACGATTTTCGTGCAGTGGAGGGTTTTGTGAGTAGGGGCTCGCTTTTGTGCTAGGCCATGAGCGACAGGCCATGAGCCTGCCTGCCCCGCGGCCCTTCTCAGCGCGTGCCGTTGGCGTCGGCCACGGTCAGGGCCGTCATGTTGACGATGCGGCGCACGGTGGCCGAGGGTGTCAGGATGTGCACCGGCTTGGCCGCGCCCAGCAGCACCGGACCGATGGCGATGCCGCCGCCGGCGGCCGTCTTGAGCAGGTTGTAGCTGATGTTGGCGGCGTCGATGTTGGGCAGCACCAGCAGGTTGGCCTCGCCCTTGAGGCTGCTGCGCGGCATCAGCTCGGCCCGGTACTCGGCGTCGAGCGCCGCGTCGCCATGCATCTCGCCGTCGATCTCCAGCCAGGGGGCTTGCTGCTGCACCAGGGCCAGGGTCTGGCGCATCTTCACCGCCGAGGGCTGGTTGCTGCTGCCGAAGCTGCTGTGCGAGAGCAGGGCCGCCTTGGGCTGGATGCCAAAGCGCAGCATCTCCTCGGCCGCCAGGATGGTGATCTCGGCCAACTGCTCGGCCGTGGGGTCGTAGTTGACGTGGGTGTCCACCAGGAAGATCTGGCGGTTGGGCAGCACCAGGCCGTTCATGCAGGCGAAGTTCTGCACCCCGGCGCGCCGGCCGATGACCGACTCGATGTGGGCCAGGTGCATCGCGGTGGTGCCCCAGGTGCCGCAGATCATGCCGTCGACCTCGCCCTTGTGCAGCAGCATGCTGGAGATCAGCGTCAGGCGCCGGCGCATCTCGATCTTGGCGAGCTGCTCGGTCACGCCCTTGCGCTCCATCATCTGGTGATAGGTCTGCCAGAAGTCGCGGTAGCGGCGGTCGTCGTCGATGTTGACGATCTCGTAGTCGCGGCCCTCTTCCAGGCGCAGGCCCAGCTTTTCCACTCGGGCGCGGATGATGCTGGCGCGGCCCACCAGCACCGGACGGGCCAGACCTTCGTCGGCCACCACCTGCACCGCGCGCAGCACGCGGCGGTCCTCGCCCTCGGCATAGGCCACACGCCTGGCCTTGGCCTTCTTGGCCACCGAGAAGATGGGCTTCATCATCGTGCCCGAGGCATAGACGAAGTTTTGCAGCTTCTCGCGGTAGGCCGTCATGTCGGCGATCGGCCGGGTGGCCACGCCCGAGGCCATGGCGGCCTCGGCCACCGCCGGGGCGATCTGGATCATCAGCCGCGGGTCGAAGGGCTTGGGGATCAGGTACTCGGGCCCGAAGGACAGGGTGGCACCGGCATAGGCCGAGGCCACGACATCGCTCTGCTCGGCCTGGGCCAGCTCGGCGATGGCCCGCACCGCCGCGATCTCCATCTCGTCATTGATGGTGCGCGCGCCGCAGTCCAGCGCGCCGCGGAAGATGTAGGGGAAGCACAGGACGTTGTTGACCTGGTTCGGGAAGTCGGTGCGGCCGGTGGCCATGATGGCGTCGTCGCGCACCGCCTTGACCTCCTCGGGCATGATCTCCGGCGTCGGGTTGGCCAGGGCGAAGATCAGCGGCTTGGCGGCCATCGTGGCCACCATGTCGGGCTTCAGCACCCCGCCGGCCGACAGGCCCAGGAAGATGTCCGCGCCGGCGATCGCCTCGCGCAGGCTGCGCTGCTCGGTCTTCTGGGCGAACAGGGCCTTGTCCGGGTCCATCAGCTCGGTGCGGCCCTCGTAGACCACGCCGGCCAAGTCGGTCACCCAGATGTTCTCGCGCGGCAGGCCCAGCTTGACCAGCAGGTTCAGGCAGGCCAGCGCGGCCGCGCCCGCGCCCGAGGACACCAGCTTGACCTGCTTGATGTCCTTGCCCACCACCTTCAGGCCGTTGAGCAGCGCGGCGCCCACCACGATGGCGGTGCCGTGCTGGTCGTCGTGGAAGACGGGGATGGACAGGCGCTCGCGCAGCTTGCGCTCGACGTAGAAGCAGTCCGGCGCCTTGATGTCTTCCAGGTTGATGCCGCCGAAGGTGGGCTCCAGCGCGGCGATCACGTCCACCAGCTTGTCCAGGTCGTTCTCGGCCACTTCCAGGTCGAAGACGTCGATGCCGGCGAACTTCTTGAACAGCACGCCCTTGCCTTCCATCACCGGCTTGGAGGCCAGCGGGCCGATGTTGCCCAGGCCCAGCACCGCGGTGCCGTTGGACACCACGGCCACCAGGTTGCCCCGGCTGGTGTAGCGGAAGGCATTGGCCGGGTCCTCCACGATCTCCTCGCAGGCCGCGGCCACGCCGGGCGAATAGGCCAGGGCCAGGTCGCGCTGGTTGATCAGCTGCTTGGTCGCGCTGATGGCCACCTTGCCCGGGGTCGGAAATTCGTGGTACTCCAGCGCGGCGCGGCGCAGTTGGGCTTGGCGTTCTTCGGCGTTGGACATCGCGGATTCCTCGTGTGGACAGCCAGGGGGTCAGCCTGTGCTGACACCGGGATCTCGGATTGTAGAAGGCAGTGCCGACATGCGAAAAACCACGGCCCGCAGCCTGCCCCGCTTCGCGCCGAGCTTCGCATCGAGTATTGGCGCGGTGTCCGCCACGCGGGCTTGGCACAGACCCGCAAGCGCCCCGCTGCCACAATCCGGCCCATGGCCCTGGGTGAATTCGAGCTGATCGACCGTTTCTTCCGCCGCCCGGTGCGGCGCGCCGCGCTGGGCGTGGGTGACGACTGCGCCTTGCTGAACATCCGGCCCGGCATGCAGCTGGCCGTCTCCACCGACCTGCTGGTGGAAGGCCGCCACTTCCTCTCCACCGTGGACCCGGCGCGGCTGGGCCACAAGGCCCTGGCGGTGAACCTCAGCGATCTGGCCGCCTGCGGCGCCGAGCCGCTGGCCTTCACGCTGAGCCTGTCCATGCCGCGGCCCGACGAGCGCTTCCTGGCGCCCTTCGCCCAGGGCCTGCTGGCCCTGGCCGACCGCCACGGCATCGAGCTGGTGGGCGGCGACACCACCGCCGGCCCGCTGACCCTGGGCATCACCGTGATGGGCGAGGTGCCACCGGGCCAGGCCCTGCGCCGCAGCGGCGCCCGGGCCGGCGATGTGCTGTGGGTCAGCGGCTTTCCGGGCGAGGCCCGGCTGGCGCTGGAGGTCTTCCGCAGCACGCTCTCGCTCTCGGAGGACGACTTCCACGCCGCCCGCCGCGCGATGGAGCTGCCCGAGCCCCGCGTGGCCCTGGGCCTGGCGCTGCGCGGTCTGGCCACCGCGGCCATCGACGTCAGCGACGGCCTGCTGGGCGATCTGGGCCATGTGCTGCGGGCCTCCGGCGTCGGCGCCACACTGCGCCTGGCCGACTTCCCGCGCCGGCCGCTGCTGGCGCGCCAGCCGGTGGCGGTGCAGCGCATGGCCCTGCTGACCGGCGGCGACGACTACGAGCTGCTGTTCACCGCGCCCGAGGCCGCCGGCCCGGCCGTGCAGGCCGCCGCCGCCCAGGCCGGCGTGCCGGTGCAGGCCATCGGCCGCATCACCGCCACCCCCGGCCTGCAGGCCCTCGACGAGGCCGGCGCGCCGCTGGATCTGGCCGGCTGGGCCGCCTTCGATCACTTCAAGTCATGAGCCCGCAAGACCCCCTCGACACGGTGTCCGACGCCCGCGTCCTCACCGAGACCACCCGCCCCGGCTTCGACTCCGCCGCGGCCGCCCAGCCGCCGCTGCGTCCGGGCCTCTGGCTGCTGCGGCGCTCGCCGCTGCACTGGGTCTCGCTGGCCATGGGCAGCGGCCTGTCGCCGGTGGCGCCCGGCACGGTCGGCACGCTGTGGGCCTGGCTGGCCTGGCGCGTGCTGGACCCCTGGCTGAACACCGCCGGCTGGGCCGTGGTGCTGGTGGCCGGCTTCTTCGTCGGCTGGTGGGCCTGCACCGCCACAGCCCGCGCGCTGCGCGTGGCGGACCCCTCCTGCGTGGTGTGGGACGAGGTGCTGGCCTTCTGGCTCATCCTGTGGATCGTCACGCCGGCCGGCTGGGGCCTGCAGCTGGCAGCCTTCGTGCTGTTCCGCCTGTTCGACGCGGTCAAGGTCGGCCCGGTGGGCTGGGCGGACCGTCTCTTCAAGGCCGCACCGGGCCAGCCCCCGGGCTGGGCCCAGGGCTTCGGCATCCTCTTCGACGACCTGGTGGCGGCGCTGTGCACCCTGATGGTCATGGCCCTGTGGCTGGCCTGAGGGGACGCGCGTGGACCACGACGACACCCTGCTGCACGGCGCCTCGACGCTGCAGGCGGGCCTGGGGCCTCTGGGCGACGCCTTGCGGGCCCGCGGCTGGCGCCTGGCCACGGCGGAGAGCTGCACCGGCGGCCTGATCGCCGCGCTGTGCACCAGCGTGGCCGGCTCCAGCGACTGGTTCGACCGCGGCTTCGTGACCTACAGCAACGCGGCCAAGACCGAACAGCTGGGGGTGCCGGCCGGGCTGATCGACGCCCATGGGGCCGTCAGCCAGCCGGTGGCCGAGGCCATGGCCCTGGGCGCCCTGGCCCACAGCGAGGCCCAGCTGGCGCTGGCCGTCACCGGCATCGCCGGGCCGGGCGGGGCGGTGCCGGGCAAGCCGGTGGGCACCGTCTGGCTGGCCTGGGCCCGGCGCCTGCCCGAAGGCACGCCCGAGGTGCACAGCCGCCTGCTGAACCTCCCGGGCGACCGCACCGCGGTGCGATCGGCCACCGTGGCGGCGGCCCTGCAGGCCGTGCCGCCGCTGCTCCAGGCGCTGCCGCGGCCCTGAGGGCCGCTCCGCCGGCGCCGATCAGAAGTCGCCGCGCAGGCCCAGTCCCAGGTTGTGCACCTTGGCCGAGCCGCCGTGCCAGACGGCGCGGCTGCCGGTCAGGCCCAGGGTGACATGCAGGTGGCCAGTCAGCGCATAGTCGGTGCCGATGCCGTAATAGCCTTCCTTCTTGCTCTTGTCGTCGGCGGTGGCGCCGGTGCCGGTGATGGTGCGCCGCGATTGCATGTCGATCAGGCCGAGGCGGAAGTCCAGGCCCCAGTCCGGGTTGATGGGCAGGGCCGAGGCGATGCCCAGCGTGGGGCCGGCCGCGCGGATGCGCTGGGTCTGCTTGTCGTTGGCGGTGGTGCGCTCGCCGAAGGACGCGTAGCCGCCCTCCACCCAGATGCCGTGGCCCAGCTCGTAGCCCAGCATCGCGTCGTAGCCGGTGCCGCCGCTGTCACAGCGGTGGCCGGAGGGGCAGCTGGCGTGAAAGTGGCCCGCGCCGGCGTCCGCGCCCAGGTACAGATGGGCCTCGGACAGGCCGGGCAGCAGGGCGCAGGACAAGGGCAGGGACCAGAGCAGGAACCGGGAGGGCATGGTGGGCACGGGGCAGGACGCGGACCCGCGATTCTCGGGACCGCCCCGGCGCGTCACAAGCCTGGACCTTGCTGAAGGCTTGCGCTGTCACGCGCCAGCCCGCGCGAGGTCTGTGTCGGCTCAGCGGCACAGCGGCTCGTGCAGGGCCCAGATCGCGCAACGGGGCCCGCGGCCGACCGGCCGGGCCGAGGGGCTCAGGCCTTCAGCGTGAGCGGCGCCGGCGCGGGCTGGCCGCGCCGGGGCGGGGTGGCCACCGCGTCGAGGGTCATCAGCACCAGGCGGCGCAGGCCGTCCCAGGCGTCTTCCGGCCAGTCCGGGTGGCGCAGGCCCTTGACCAGACCGTCGCAGACGCTGGCCGCGGCCACCAGGGCCTGGGCCTTGCCGCCGTCCAGCCCGGGCAGCACCCGCTCGAACAGGCGTTCCTTCTCGCCCCAGACCCGGGCCTCGCGCAGGGCCATCGGCAGGGGCTTGCCCTCGTCCATGGCGGCCCGCACCCGGGCCAGGGCGCGGATGTCGTCGGCCAGGGTCCAGTGCACCAGCACGGCGGCCTCGCCCTCGGCCTTCAGGCCGTCGAGCATGCGCAGGGCCCGGCCGGCCTGGCCGGCCAGCACCGCGGTGCCCAGCTTGAAGACGTCGAAGCGGGCCACGTCCAGCACGGCCTCCTCGATCTGCTCGAAGCCCAGCTCGCCGCCGGGGTAGAGCAGGGCCAGCTTTTGCAGTTCCTGGTGGGCGGCCAGCAGATTGCCCTCCACCCGGTCGGCGAAGAAGGCCAGGGCCTGCTGGCCGGCCTCGCCCGCGGGCAGGCGCTGGCCCTGGGCGGCCAGGCGCTGGGCGATCCAGGCGGGCAGCTGGGCGCGCTCGATCGGGTCCACCCGCACGCTCACGCCCACCCGCTCCAGGGCCTGGAACCAGGCGCCCTGCAGCTGCTGGCGGTCCAGCCTCGGCAGGTGCACCAGGGTCAGCACGCCCTCGGGCAGGAGGTCGCAGTACTGCTGCAGGGCGGCCGAGCCGTCCTTGCCCGGCTTGCCGGAGGGAATGCGGATCTCGATGAGTTTCTGGTCACCGAACAGGCCCATGGACTGGGCCGCACCCAGCACGCCGCTCCAGTCGAAGTGGGCGCCGCTGACGGTGAAGACCTCGCGCTCGCTGTAGCCGGCGGCGCGGGCGGCGGCGCGCACCGCGTCCCCGGCCTCCTGGGCCAGCAGCGGCTCGTCACCGTGGATGACGTACAGCGGCTTGAGCCCGCGGGCGAGCTGCTGCGGCAGCTGGTCGGACCGGACCTGCATCGGCGTGGGGCCTCAGGGGGCGGAAGCCGCCGCTGCCGGCGACGCGGCCGGCAGCGGCGGCAGCGGTTTCTTGGCCGCCACCACCAGCATGCGCAGCACCTGCTGGGCCAGGTCGTCGCGCATCTCCTGCAGCAGCGCCTCTTCCTCGACCTGCTTGGACAGGGCGGCGGTCTCGGTGTAGCTCAGGTCGCGCTCGCGCTGCAGCTCGGTGTCGCCCAGCAGCACGCGGCCGTCGGGGCGGCTCAGGCGGAACTTCAGCTGGGCCCGCAGGCGGAACTCGCGCACCTGCCCGGCCGTGGTCGAGGCGGCCACGATGCGGTAGGTGCGGTCATCCAGCGCGGTCAGCACCACCTCGGCCTGGGCGGTGCTCTGCACCACCTCGGCCGACGAAGGCAGGGCCGCGCGCAGGGCGGCCTCCATCGGCGAGCGGGGCGGGAAGCCCACCAGCGCGATGCGGGTGTAGGGCAACTCCGGCGGACGGCGCAGCTCGAAGCCGCAGCCGCCCAGGCCCGCGGCCAGCGGGGCGGCCGCGAGGCCCAGGAGCCAGGCGCGGCGGGTGGGATGGGGCACGCTCACCGGCCTGGCCTCAGACCACCACATTGACCAGGCGGCCCGGCACCACCACCACCTTCTTGGGCGGCTTGCCTTCGGTGAACTTCTGCAGCTCCGGGTCGGCCAGGGCGGCCACCGCGGCGGCCTCGATGGCCGCCTTGTCGGCCGAGGCCGGCACCTTCACCGCGCCGCGCAGCTTGCCGTTGATCTGCAGCACCAGCTCGATCTCGTCCTGCACCAGTGCGGCCTCGTCCACCTGCGGCCAGGGCGCGTCCAGCAGGTCGCCCAGCGCGGCGGCGTAGCCCAGCTCGGTCCACAGGCCGTGGGTGATGTGCGGGCAGGCCGGGTAGAGGGCGCGCAGCAGCACCGAGTAGCCTTCGCGCAGCACGGCGGTGTCGCCGGCCGAGCCGTCGGGCTTGAAGCCTTCCAGCGCATTGAGCAGCTTCATGCAGCCCGACACCACGGTGTTGTACTGCATGCGCTCGTAGTCGGACGAGACCTGCTTGAGCACCAGGTGCACCTCGCGGCGCAGGGCCTTGGCCGGGGCCGACAGGCTGGCGAAGTCACCGCCGCCGGCCTTCAGCAGTTCGGTGTGCTTGGCCGCGAAGCCCCAGACCCGCTTGAGGAAGCGGTGGGCGCCTTCCACGGCGGCGTCGTTCCACTCCAGCGTCTGCTCGGGCGGGCTGGCGAACATCACGAACAGGCGCGCGGTGTCGGCGCCGTAGGTGTTGATCAGGTCCTGCGGGTCCACGCCGTTGTTCTTCGACTTGGACATCGTGCCGATGCCCTGGTAGTCGATCGGCGTGCCGGCCGGCAGATCGCCCTTGGCTTCCTTGAGCTTGGCGCCGACGACCTTGCCGCCCGCGTCCAGCACGTTCTCCACCTCGTGTGGCCAGAAGTACTCGATGCCGCCCTTGTCGGTGCGGCGCGAGTAGATGTGGTTGAGCACCATGCCCTGGGTGAGCAGCTTGGTGAAGGGCTCGCTGACCTCGACCAGCTTCAGGTCGCGCATCACCTTGGTCCAGAACCGGGCGTACAGCAGGTGCAGGATCGCGTGCTCGATGCCGCCGATGTACTGGTCCATCGGCATCCAGTACTTGGCGCCCTCGGCCACCATCGCGTCCGGGTTGGTCGGGTCGCAATAGCGCATGAAGTACCAGGACGAATCGATGAAGGTGTCCATCGTGTCCGTCTCACGCTGGGCCGGCTTGCCGCAGCAGGGGCAGGCCACGTTCAGGAAGGACGCGCACTTGTTCAGCGGGTTGCCGCTGCCGTCGGGGATCAGGTCCTCGGGCAGCACCACCGGCAGGTCCTTCTCGGGCACCGGCACGGCGCCGCAGTCGTCGCAGTGGATGATGGGGATGGGCGTGCCCCAGTAGCGCTGGCGGCTGATGCCCCAGTCGCGCAGGCGCCAGGTGGTCTTCTTCTCACCCAGGCCCTTGGCACCGACGAGCTCGGCCACCTTGCCCACGGCCGCCTTGTGGCCCAGGCCATCGAGTTCGCCGGAGTTCACGCAGACGCACTTCTGCTTGTCGCCGTACCACTCCTGCCAGGCCTCGGTGGAGAAGGTCTCGCCGTCGACGGCGACGACCTGCCGGATGGCCAGGCCGTACTTCTTCGCGAAGGCGAAGTCGCGTTCGTCGTGCGCCGGCACGCCCATCACCGCGCCGTCGCCGTAGCTCATCAGCACATAGTTGCCGACCCAGACCTCGACCTGGGTGCCGGTCAGCGGGTGGGTGACGAACAGGCCGGTCGGCCGGCCTTCCTTTTCCTTCAGGGCCAGCTCGGCCTCGGTCGTGCCACCCTTCTTGCACTCCTCGATGAAGGCGGCCAGCTCGGCATTGCCGGCGGCGGCATGGGTGGCCAGCGGGTGCTCCGGCGCCACGGCGCAGAAGGTCACGCCCATGATGGTGTCGGCGCGCGTCGTGAAGACGTAGAGCTTGCCGTCCTGGATCAGCGTGCCGGCGGCGTCACGGATCTCGTGCGGGAAGGCGAAGCGCACGCCCTCGCTCTTGCCGATCCAGTTCTCCTGCATCAGGCGCACGCGCTCGGGCCAGCCCGACAGGTAGTTCGGGTCCTCGGGGTTGGCCACCGCGCTCAGCAGCTCGTCGGCGTACTTCACGATGTTCAGGTAGTAGCCGGGGATCTCGCGCTTCTCGACCGGCGCGCCCGAGCGCCAGCCCTTGCCGTCGATCACCTGCTCATTGGCCAGCACGGTCTGGTCCACCGGGTCCCAGTTGACGACCTGGGTGCGGCGCTCGGCGATGCCGGCCTTGAGCATCTGCAGGAACAGCCACTGGTTCCACTTGTAGTAGCTGGGCTGGCAGGTGGCGACCTCGCGCGACCAGTCGATGGCCAGGCCCATGGCCTGCATCTGGCCCTTCATGTAGGCGATGTTCGAGTAGGTCCACTGTGCCGGCGGCGTCTTGCCCTTCATGGCGGCGTTCTCGGCCGGCAGACCGAAGGCGTCCCAGCCCATGGGCATCAGCACGTTGAAGCCCTTCATCCGCAGCTGACGGGTCAGCATGTCGTTGATGGTGTAGTTGCGCACGTGGCCCATGTGCAGCTTGCCCGAGGGGTAGGGCAGCATGGAGCAGGCGTAGAACTTGGGCTTGAGCTGGCCCTGGCTGTCGCGCGCGTCCTCGGTGACGCGGTAGGCATCCAGCGCGTTCCAGTGCGCTTGGGCGGCGGTTTCGACCTCGGCGGGGACGTATTTCTCGTTCATCCCCGGATTGTAGGAGCCGCGCAGGCTCCGGCGTCAGGGGCGGGCCGGGGCGGGCGGCGGGCTGCCGCTGGTCACGAAGCCGATGCGCGACAGACCCGCCTTCTGCAGCAGCCCGATCAGCTCGGCCACCCGGCCGTAGGGCACGCTCTGGTCGGCCCGCAGCTGCACCTCGGTCTGCGGGTTGCGCTGGGCCATGGTCTGGGCCTGCACGCTCAGCTGGGCAGGGGCGATCTTCTGGTCCTGCAGGTAGAGCTGGCCACTCGGGTCGATGGCCACCGAGAGCACGGCCGTGCTGTCATTGGGTGCGGCCCCCTCGGCCTTGGGCAGATTCAGGCGCAGGCTGCTGGCCATCAGCGGCGCGGTGATGATGAAGATCACCAGCAGCACCAGCATGACGTCGATCAGCGGCGTCATGTTGATGTCGCTCATCGGCTTGGGGGTGGCGGTGCGCTCCAGCCGTCCGAAGGCCATGGGCGGGCTCCGTTCAGTCGGCGCGGCGCAGCGCCAGGTCCAGCAGGTCCTGGGCAAAGCCCTCGAGCTCGGCCTCGCACTGGCCCAGCCACTTGCTGAACAGGTTGTAGGCCAGCACCGCGGGGATGGCCACGGCCAGGCCCGAGGCGGTCATGATCAGGCTCTCGCCCACCGGGCCGGCCACCTTGTCGATGGACAGCGCGCCGGCGTCCGAGATGCCCAGCAGGGCGTGGTAGATGCCCCAGACGGTGCCAAAGAGGCCGATGAAGGGCGCGGTGGCGCCGACCGAGGCCAGGAAGACCTGGCCGCGCTGCAGCCGGCCCAGCACGCCATGCAGGGCGTCGCGCAGGCGGCGGGTGTGCTGGGCCTGGGCGCTGCCGGCTTCCTCCAGCGTGCCGCGGGTGATGGGCTGGGCCGCGGCGGCGGCCAGCGGGGCCAGCAGCTGTTCCGGGTCCAGGCTGCGCAGGCGTTCCTGGCCTCCGGCCAGGTCCGGGGCCTGCCAGAAGGCGTGGGTGGCACCGGCCAGGCCGCGCAGGGCCCGGCGCAGCAGCCAGGCCTTCCAGAGGATCACCACCCAGGTGCCCACCGACATGGCCAGCAGCAGCAGCGCCACGCTGCGGCCGATGGCATCGCTCTGCGACCAGAATTCCTGCAGGCCGTCCATGCCGATCAGAATCCCAGCACGTCGTTCATCGTGAACAGGCCGGCCCCCTGGCCGGCCAGGAAGCGCGCGGCGCGCAGGCTGCCCTGGGCGTAGGTGACGCGGCTGCTGCTCTTGTGGGTGATCTCGATGCGCTCGCCGATGCCGGCGTAGAGCACGGTGTGGTCGCCCACGATGTCGCCACCGCGCACGGTGGCGAAGCCGATGGTGGAGGGATCGCGCTCGCCGGTCACGCCCTCGCGGCCGTACACGGCGCAGGACTTCAGGTCACGCCCCAGGGCCTGGGCCACCACCTCGCCCATGGCCAGGGCGGTGCCGCTGGGGGCGTCGACCTTGTGGCGGTGGTGGGCCTCGATGATCTCGATGTCGTAGCCCTGGCTCAGCGCCCGGCTGGCCATGTCCAGCAGGCGCATCACCACGTTCACGCCCACGCTCATGTTGGGCGACATCACGATGCCGATCTCGCGCGCGGCGGCGGCGATCTCGGCCTTCTGCGCGTCGGTGAAGCCGGTGGTGCCGATGACCATGCGCACGCCCTGGGCGCGGCAGGCCGCCAGATGGGCCAGCGTGCCTTCGGGGCGGGTGAAGTCGATCAGCACGTCGGCCTGGGCCAGGCCCTGGGCCAGATCGTCGGTGATGGCCACGCCGCTGGCCATGCCCAGCCAGCCGGTGGCGTCCAGGCCGAGGGCGGGGCTTTCCGCGCGGTCGAGGGCGCCTGCCAGCGCGCAGTCGGGGGCGGCCTGCACGGCCTCGATCAGCATGCGGCCCATGCGGCCGCTCGCACCGGCAATCGCGATGCGCAGGGGGGAGGCAACAGGCTTCACGGGGTCTCCAGCGGGGGATAGCTGCGGTTGGCCCCCAGCGGGGCGGTGTCGGTCGGCGCCGGCGCCTTGGGCACCGGCAGCGCGGCGCGCTCCTCGTCGCTCAGCGTCAGCTTGCGCTCGGGCAGGGGCTGATTGCGCTGGCGGGTGATGGAGGCGACGAACTCTTCCTCGGTGGGCAGCTCGGGGGCGTCGATGGACTTCACCGTGTCGCCGTCGAACCAGATCACGACCGAGCGCTTCTGGGGTTCGGTGCCCTGGCGCTTGATGGTGAAGACGTAGTCCCAGCGCTCGGCGTGGAAGGGGTCGGCCAGCAGCGGCGAGCCCAGGGCGTCACGCACGTCGTTGCGGGTGCTGCCGGTGTGGACCTGGGCCAGCATCTCCTTGGTCACCACATTGCCCTGGACCACCTCGACCTTGTAGGGGGTGATGACGCTGGTGATGCCCTCGCTCATGGTGCGGGAAATCAGGGAGCAGCCGCTCAGCAGGCCGGCGGCCAGCGGCAGGGCGAGTGCGACAATCCGGAAAGACAAGGGCATTACAGCGGGCCGCAGGGCGGCTGGGCAGGGGCGCGGGGCCGGAACAACCCCTGGCGTTCGCGGGAGCGCCGGGGCTGGCTATGATGCGGCGATTCTAGCGGTCCCGCCGGCCCCGTCCTGGGGCCAGGAGACACCATGACCAGCCATGTAGACGAACTCAAGAGCAGTGGCCTGAAGGCCACGCTGCCGCGCATCCGCATCCTCGAGATCTTCCAGAAGGCGCAGCAGCGCCACATGACCGCCGAAGATGTGTTCAAGGCCCTGATGGCCGAGGGTTCGGACATCGGTCTGGCCACCGTCTACCGCGTGCTGATGCAGTTCGAGCAGGCCGGCATCCTGGAGCGCAGCCATTTCGAATCGGGCAAGTCCGTCTTCGAACTCAACGAGGGGCGGCATCACGATCACCTCGTGTGCCTGACCTGCGGGCGGGTGGAAGAATTCTTCGATGCCGAGATCGAATCACGCCAGCGGGCCATCGCCCAGCAGCACGGCTTCCAGCTGCAGGACCATGCGCTGGCCCTGTGCGCCAATTGCGTGAAGCCGGAATGCGAGCACCGCAGCGCGGGCGTCAAGCATCCGGGGATTGGGCACCCATCGCCGCCTGATGGCGAGCGATGAACTCCTTGTAGGTGTCGATGCCGCGCAGCTGGAGGATGGTGTTGCGCACCGCCGCCTCCACCAGCACCGCCAGGTTGCGGCCGGCGTCCACCGCGATGACCGCCTTGAGCACCGGCACGCCCAGGATGGTCTCGTGCAGGGGCTCGTAGGGCAGGCGCTCGAACTCCCGTTCCAGCGTTTCCTTGCGCACCAGGTGGACGATGAGCTTCAGGCGCATCTTGCGCCGCACGGCGGTCTCGCCAAAGATGGCCTTGATGTCCAGCAGGCCGATGCCGCGCACCTCCAGCAGGTTCATCAGCAGCTCGGGGCAGCGGCCCTCCAGCGTGTTCTGCGAGATGCGGTACAGATCCACCGCGTCATCGGCCACCAGGCCGTGGCCGCGTGAGATCAGCTCCAGACCCAGTTCGCTTTTGCCCAGGCCGGATTCGCCGGTCAGCAGCACGCCCAGGCCCAGGATGTCCATGAAGACGCCATGGCGGGTGGTGCGCTCGGCCAGGCGCTGGCTCAGCGAGGCCCGCACCACGTCGATCACGTAGCCGGCCGGCTGTTCGGTCACGAACAGCGGGATCTCGGCGCGGTCGCACAGGGCCACCAGGCGGTCCGGCGGATGCTGGCCGTCGGCCACGATGATGACCGGCGGCTCCAGCGTGACGATGCGCTGGATGCGGCGCTCCACCACGTCCGGCCCGACATTGGCGGTGAGGTAGGCCACCTCCCGCGTGCCCACCAGCTGCACCCGGTAGGGGTGGATGTAATTCAGGTAGCCCACCAGGTCGGCGGCCGAATGGGCTTCGCGCATGGCCGCCTCGTCGAAGCGGCGCTCCGGATGGGCGTGGCCGGCAATCCACTCCCAGCGCAGGGTGGGCTGGTGTTCCTCGAACAGCGCCTCGGCGCTGATGGAGACGGCCTTCATGGGGGCCGCGCGCTCAGGCGACCGACTTCAGCGGTTCCCAGCGCTGGATCAGCTCGTGCACGTCGGCGGCGCTCTCGGCGGTGCGCAGCTTCTCGCGCATCTCGCGGTCCGACAGCAGCTCGGCGATCTCCGAGAGGATTTCCAGGTGGCGCTGCGTGGCCGCTTCGGGCACCAGCAGGAAGATCAGCAGGCCGACCGGCTCCTCGTCCGGGGCATCGAAGGGAATGGGCTGCTGCACGCGGATGACCGCGGCCAGCGGGTTTTTCAGGCCCTTGACCCGGCCGTGCGGCACCGCCACCCCATGGCCCAGGCCGGTGGAGCCCAGGCGTTCGCGGGCGAACAGGTTGTCCGTCACGGTCGCGCGGGCGATCGCGTGCTGGTTCTCGAACAGCAGACCGGCGTGCTCGAACGCGCGCTTTTTGCTGGTGGCTTCCACGCCCACCAGCACATTGGCGGCGGGCAGGATGGCGGCAAGGCGGTTCATGGAAGGATCTCCGACAACGAGTGAGATTCGGGCGCCTCAAGCGCACGCAACAGGCCAGTCCACGCGTGCCCGACATCCGTCATCTGCACGCACAAGGGAGCGGATTATAGAAATCGGCCGCCCCCGTTGATACTTGAACGCATGGGGATGGCCTGCGGTTGTCGCACAGCTGCTGCGCCGCAGCAACAACCTTCTGGAAAGCAAAACGGCCCCGCAGGGCCGCTGGTTCAGGGAAGTGAGGGCGGGCTCACATCAGGTTGGCCGCCTGGCGGCGGGCCGGTTCGTGCTGATAGTCACGGATGCGGTCCTTGTGGCGGCACACCTGCCGGTCCAGCTTGTCGACCAGTTGGTCGATCGCGGCGTACAGATCCTCGTGGGACTGCTCCACGAAAATATCCCTGCCCTTCACGTGGAGAGTGACTTCTGCCTTCTGGCGTCGGGACTTTTCCTTCAGGTTCTCCACCAGCAGCAGCACGTTGACGTCGACGACTTGGTCGAAGTGGCGCGTGATGCGGTCCAGTTTGGTACGCACGTACTCGCGCAGGGCGGGGGTGACCTCCAGATGATGTCCACTGATCGTCAGGTTCATCGAGGGCTCCTTTCGGGACGGGATTGCTCAGAGACGCAGAGGCTGGCTCTGCAGGGCCGATGACGCCTCGATGACGCCATCGGTTCGACCCAGTGTGCCCATCGGGCCATGCTTTGACAAGCATGGTCAGCATGGGAAAGCCCGGTTAGACTTCTTGATTGCGTGCATGACTGCACGGGGCCGTCCGGCCTGTCCTGGCGGGCCTTCCCTCGGTGGACGCACCGTTCCCGTGGGAGCCCCTGGGGCAGCGTCGGTTCCGCGCATTGCATTTCTTGAAGGACGAGCAACCTTGGACACACCTCACCCTCGGTGACCGTCCGCTCCAGCAGCCGACAGGCGCAGCCCGCACCCCGCGTGCCGGCCGGGGCGAGACGGTCTGAACCCCGCCCCCGCCCGCTGTTTTCAATCGCCCGCCCCTGTCGCCCGTGGGGCGGCCGATGCTGGAAGTACCCATGCTCAATGTCTTCACCCTGGACAAGGGACGCCTGAGTGGCCGTCTGCTGCAAGAGGAAATCGATTCCGCGGCCGACCTCGCCGGTGTCCAGCCCATCTGGGTCGACCTGGAAGATCCCACGGCCGAGGAGATCGGCTGGATCGCCGGCCGCTTCGGCCTGCACATCCCGGGCAACATCGTCGACGATGACCTGGAGGAATCGGCCCGCTTCTACGAGGAAGACAACGGCGAACTCCACATCCGCTCCGACTTCCTGATCGATGACGACGTCACGCCGCGCAACGTGCGGGTGGCCTTCATCCTGCACAACAACGTGCTGTTCTCGGTCCATGCCGAGGATCTGCCGGTGTTCCGCCTGCTGCGCCTGCGTGCGCGCCGCATCCCGGCCCTGATCGAGGATGCCAAGGACGTGCTGCTCAAGCTCTACGACGCCGACGCGGAATACTCGGCCGATGCGCTGGAGGGCATCTACGACGCGCTGGAGCAGGTCTCGGCCCGGGTGCTCAAGCAGGACGTGGACGACGCCGCCGCCGGCGAGGCGCTGACCGCCATCGCCAAGGAGGAAGACCTGAACGGCCGCATCCGCCGCAACGTGATGGACACCCGCCGGGCGGTCAGCTTCATGATGCGCAGCCGCATGCTCAACGCCGAGCAGTTCGAGGAGGCGCGCCAGATCCTGCGCGACATCGACTCGCTGGACAGCCACACCGCCTTCCTGTTCGACAAGATCAACTTCCTGATGGACGCCACCGTCGGCTTCATCAACATCAACCAGAACAAGATCATCAAGATCTTCTCGGTGGCCTCGGTGGCCCTGCTGCCGCCCACGCTGATCGCCAGCATCTACGGCATGAACTTCCAGCACATGCCCGAGCTGCAGCAGCCCTGGGGCTACCCCTTCGCGCTGGCCCTGATGGTGGCGTCGGTGGCCGCGCCGCTGCTGTACTTCCGGCGCAAGGGATGGATGCGGTGAGTCTGGCTCGTCGCCCCTGCGCCCTCACGCTGGACCTGGACGACACGCTCTGGCCGGTCTGGCCGGCCATCGAGCGGGCCGAGGCGGTGCTGCACGACTGGCTCAAGGCCCATGCGCCGGCCACGGCGGCCGCCTTCGACACCGCGGCCCTGCGGGCCGTGCGCGAGGCGGTGGGGCGCGAGCACCCCGAGCAGGCCCATGACCTGAGCTGGCTGCGCCAGACCAGCATCGCCAGGGCGCTAACCCACAGCGGCGAAGACCCGGCGCTGGCCGAGCCGGCCTTCGCGCTGTTCATGGATCATCGCCAGCGGGTGGACCTGTTTCCCGAGGTGGTCGAGGCTCTGGCGCGGCTGTCGGCGGCCTTTCCGGTGCTGGCGCTGACCAATGGCAACGCCGACCTGGGACGCATCGGCCTGGGGGATCACTTCGTCGGCACGCTGGGCGCCCGCAGCTTCGGCGTAGGCAAGCCCCACGCCGCCTTCTTCCATGCGGCCTGTGCGCAACTGGGCTGCGCCCCGGACGAGGTGCTGCACATCGGTGACGATTGGGCCCTGGACATCGAGGGTGCCCACGCTGCCGGCCTGCACAGCGCCTGGGTCTGCCGGACGCCAGGGGCGCAGCGGCCTGCGGGCGCGCAAGCCCGTCCCTGGCGGGTGGTGGCCGACCTCGCAGCGCTGGCCGACGCGCTGGACGGCCTGCCGCGCTGAGCACAGCAAAGCCGCACCGATCGGCGCTGAAGGCGAATGTTGAGGGGGGATGCGGGCAGAAAAGAAGAAAGCCGCGCAGCGCCCGAGTGCAACAGGGAGGGAGGAGGAGAGGCACTCCAGGCAACAGCCGGGAAGACCCGGCAGGCTGCGCGGCTTTAAGAAGACGGCTCCGGGCACCACTGCACCGGAACCGGGGCGGGCGCCGAAGCGCCACAACCCAACCCACGTCTGTTCTGAGGGGCGTTCCGCGGGAAAGTTCCACGCCCCTGCATTTCTGTGTGTAAACCTGGCGTGAGACACTATCGGCCCCTTCCCTGATCCGCATCAAGAACCAAGGAGATTTGCCCGATGCTGTTCCCCGAACTGTTCAAGCAGCTGGAAGCCGTTCGCTGGAACATGGCCACGGACATCCCCTGGGATCGCTTCGATGCCAGCCTGCTCAGCGAGGAGCAGGCCCAGACGATCAAGATGAACGCCATCACCGAGTGGGCGGCCCTGCCGGCCACCGAGATGTTCCTGCGCGACAACCAGGACGATTCCGACTTCTCGGCCTTCATGAGCGTCTGGTTCTTCGAGGAGCAGAAGCACTCGCTGGTGCTGATGGAGTACCTGCGCCGCTTCCGCCCGGACCTGGTGCCCACCGAGGAAGAGCTGCACGAGGTGCGCTTCGAGTTCGACCCGGCGCCCGCCCTGGAAACGCTGATGCTGCACTTCTGCGGCGAGATCCGCCTGAACCACTGGTACCGCCGGGCCGCCGAATGGCACACCGAGCCGGTGATCAAGGCCATCTACGAGACCCTGTCCAAGGACGAGGCCCGCCATGGCGGCGCCTACCTGCGCTACATGAAGCGCGCGATGAACAAGTTCGGTGACGAGGCCCGCGCCGCCTTTGCCAAGGTGGGCGTGCTGATGGCCAGCGCCCGCCGCACGGCCCAGGCGCTGCACCCGACCAACCTGCACGTCAACGAGAAGCTCTTCCCGCGCGACACCGTGCAGAGCCGCCTGCCCAACCCGGACTGGCTGGAGCACTGGCTGGACCAGCAGATCCAGTTCGACGCCGTGTGGGAGAACAAGGTGGTCGAGCGCATCCTGCACAACATGAGCCTGCTGATGGAGCGCAGCTTCGCCTCCGTGCAGGAACTCAACCGCTTCCGCAAGGAAGTCACCCAGAAGCTGGCGGCCGTGACGGCCACGGGCCAGGTCAAGCCGGCCTGATCAGGACGGGACCGACGACGACGACGGCGCGGCCGGCGCCGGCCGGCTCACCAGCGCGATGCCGACGGCCACCGCTGCCAGCGCCAGCAGGATGCGCGGCGTGGCCGGCTCGCCCAGCAGCAGCACCCCCGCCAGCAGGCCGAACACCGGCGTGAGCAGGGTGAAGGCCGAGATCTTGGTGGCCGGGTAGTGCCGCATCAGCCAGAACCACAGCAGGTAGCTGGCAAAGGTCACGATCACCGTCTGGAAGCCCAGGGCGGCCCAGGACAGCGCATGGATCTGCGCCGGCCAGGCCTCGCCCATCCAGGCCGAGGCGGCCAGCAGCGCCACGGCCGAGACGGCCAGCTGGCTCATCAGCGTCTGCTCGGCGCTGGCGCGTGACAGCGCGGTGGCCCGGATGGCCAGCGTGGTGCCGCCCCACAGCACCGCGCCCAGCACGCCCATCGCGTCGCCCAGCAGCTGGTGCGGGCCGCCATGGCCGCTTTCGCTGAAGGCGCCGGCCACGCCGGCAAAGGCCAGCAGCAAGCCGGCCATCTGCCCGCGGCCCAGGCGCTCGCCCGGGGCGATCAGCGGCATGCCCAGGGCCACCACGAAGGGCGAGAGGTAGACGAACACCACCATGCGCGAGGCGCTGGTGTACTGCAGGCCCGAGAAATAGACCCCGAACTCGGCGGCGAACAGCAGCCCGGTCAGCAGGCTGGGCCACAGCGTCTCCCGCGTGGGGGCCACCGGCAGCCGGCGCCAGCGGGCCCACAGGGCCAGCAGCAGGGCCGCGCCCAGCGAGCGCAGGCCCGCCTGGGCCAGCGGCGGGAAGTCGGACAGCGCCACCTTCACGGCGGCCTGGTTCAGGCCCCAGACGGCGGAGCAGCCCACGAGGCAGAGGACCGCCAGGCGGTCGAGGTGCAGGTGTCGGTCGGTCATCGTGTGGAAACAGCATGCCGGGGGTGGCGGCGCAGCAGCAGGGCGCCGCACAACCAGCCGGCCATGGCGCCGCTCACGTGCGAGAACGGCGCCAGAGGAAAGTCCCAGCCCGCCACGGCATGGGCCGGGCCGGTCCAGGCGTGCTCGGACAGCAGCTTCAGGATCAGGCCGGCGGCCAGCGCCAGACCCAGGCGCCGGTCACGCGCCGGCCCCTGCAGCAGCCAGACATCCAGCACCGCGATGCCGGCGTGCAGCACGCCCGAGAGGCCGCCGTAATGGGCCAGGCCGGGCTGCAGCAGCAGGCCCAGCTGGGTCAGCGGCCAGGCCAGGGCCCAGGCCCCGGTGGCACGCGGGCCCAGGCCGGCCCGCCAGCCCAGCCAGGCCAGCAGCACGCAGCCCACCAGGTTCATCTGCAGATGCTGGGGGCTCCAGTGGGCGCCCGCGGCCGTCCACCAGCGCCAGGGCTGGGCGAAGGCCAGGGCCGGCTGCCAGTCCCAGCGCGGGTCGGGCCAGGCGCCGCTGCCGGCCTGCAGGGCCAGGGCGAACACCGCCAGGCCGGCCGCGAACAGCGGCCAGCTCAGGCGGTGCAGGCGATGGCGATGCAGCCCCACGCGTGCCGCGCCCTCAGCGGCCGAAGACGGCCTGCCACAGGGCCAGCACGGCGGCGCGCTCGGTGGCCAGCTGCTCGGGCGGGAACTGGGTGGGCTGCTCGTTCAGGCGGGCCCGGTGCTGGGCGCGGCGCAGCTCGCGGTAGGCATCGGCCGCCGCCTGGCCCACGCCGGCGGGCAGCAGGGCCGCGGCCTCGGCCCGTTGCAGCAGCGCGATGTTGCCGGCGTTGTCCTGCAGCTCGGGGTGGCGGCCGCTGTGGGCCAGCACCAGATACTGCACGCAGAACTCCACGTCCATCATGCCGCCGGTGCTGTGCTTGACGTCGAACAGCCCGCCCCGCTCGGGGTGGGCTGCGCGCACCTTCTCGCGCATGGCCGTCACCTCGCCCTGCAGGGCCTGCGGGTCGCGCTCGGCGCTGATGACCGCCCGCCGTGTCGCTTCGAAGCGCTCGGCCAGGTGGCGGCTGCCGGCGCACCAGCGGGCCCGGGTGATGGCCTGGTGTTCCCAGGTCCAGGCAGTGTTGCTGCCGCGCCCGCGCTGGTATTTGTCAAAGGCGGCGGCGGAGGTCACCAGCAGGCCGGCGCCGCCGTTGGGGCGCAGCGCGGTGTCGATCTCGAACAGTTCGCCCGCCGCGGTGCGCAGCGTCAGCCAGGCGATCAGCTTGCGCACGAAGGCGGCGTAGACCTCCTGCGCGCGGTCGGCATCGGGTTCGGCGTCATCGTCGTAGAGGAAGACCACGTCCAGGTCGCTGCCGTAGCCCAGCTCCAGCCCGCCCAGCTTGCCGTAGGCGATCACCGCGAACTGCGGCTCGTCGCGGTGGCGCTGCTTCAGGTGGGCCCAGGCCCAGCGGATGCAGCAGTCCACGATGGCGTCGGCCAGGGCCGAGAGGTCGTCGGCCGCCTGCTCGATGGTGATGCGCTGCTCCACGTCGCGCACCAGGGTGCGGAAGGTCTCGGCATGGTGGGCGCGGCGCAGGGTGTCCAGCAACTCGCCCTCGTCGGCCTCGCCGGCCCGCACCCAGGCGGTGTGCCGTTCGTCCAGATCGCTGGTGAAGGCCGCACGGTCGAAGCGCTCGGCGATCTGGCGATCGTCGGCCAGTTCATCGATCACCGCGGGGTGCTGCATCAGGTAGCGCATCGGCCAGCGGGCCAGGCCCAGCAGGCGCAGCAGGCGCTGCTGCACATTGGGCCGCTCCACCAGCAGGGCCAGGTAGCTTTCGCGGCGCAGCAGCGGCTCCAGCCAGTCGATGAAATGCTCGACGGCCTGCAGGGTGCACAGGCCCTCGGCGGCGCCATGGGCGGCCCGCAGCACCAGCTTGCCCAGGCGCAGCCGGCCCTCCTCGCGCAGTGACTGCACCCGCGGGTGGCTGGCCAGGGCCTGGACCCGCGGCAGCAGCGCGGGTGGCAGCTTTTCCCACAGCCGCTCGCTGTCGATGGGCAGCGGGGCGCCGCAGCCCTTGCCGCGGCAGGTGCCGCCACCGCCGCCCTGGCTGTTCTGCAGCAGGGCGTCGAACTCGGTGGCCACCAGCTCGCGCACCTCGCACAGCCGGTCCAGCAGCTCGCAGGCGTCGGCCGTGCAGACCAGGCACAGGCTGCCGGCGATCCAGCCCAGGTCGGCGTCGGTGGTGGGCAGCAGATGGGTCTGCTGGTCGTCCAGGTACTGGATGCGGTGCTCCACCTGGCGCAGGAAGACGTAGGCGCCGGCCAGGGCCTGGGCCGTCTCGGGCTTCATCAGCCCGCCGGCGGCCAGCTTTTGCAGGCCCTTGAGCGTGGCGCGGGTGCGGATCTCGGGGTACTGGCCGCCGCGCACCACCTGCAGCAGCTGGACGATGAACTCGATCTCGCGGATGCCGCCGCGCGAGAGCTTGACGTCATTGGCGCGCTCGGGCCGGCCGGCGGCGCGGCGCTGGGCCTCCTCGCGGATCTTGCGGTGCAGCTGGCGCAGGCCTTCGAAGACGCCGTAATCCAGGTACTTGCGGTAGACGAAGGGGGTGACCAGGGCGCGCAGGGCCAGCGGTCGGCCGCTGGCCACGCTGTCCAGCGGCGCCACCACCCGGCTCTTGAGCCAGGCGAAGCGCTCCCATTCGCGGCCCTGGACGAAGAAGTACTCTTCCAGCATGGACAGGCTGACGACCGAAGGACCGGAGTTGCCATTCGGGCGCAGGGCCAGGTCCACCCGGAACACGAAGCCGTCGTCGGTCACGTCGCCGATCAGGGTGTAGAGCTTCTTGGCCACGAGGGCGAAGTACTCGTGGGCCGAGATGGGCACCGCGCCGTCGGTCTCGCCGTCGTCCTCGTAGACGTAGATCAGGTCGATGTCCGAGGAGACATTGAGCTCGCGGGCGCCGAGCTTGCCCATGCCCACGATCCAGAAGTCGATGGCCTCGCCGGCCTCGTTGCGCGGCAGGCCATGGCGCTCGTCCGACTCGCGGCGGGCGGCTGCCAGGGCGCGCTCCAAGGTGGCCTCGGCCAGGGCGGTCATGGTCCCGGTGACGTGCTCCAGCGGCGCGCGCTGCTCCACGTCCAGCACCACCAGGCGTTCGACCACCAACTGGCGGGCCACCCGCAGCGCGCTGGGCAGGGCGCGCCCGCGCGCCATCAGCGTGTCGATCAGCGCCAGGATGGTGGCCCGGTCCGGCACGCCCGCGGGCAGCAGCGGCAGGTCTTCGGCGTAGCGCCGGCGGATGCGCTGCACGAATCGGCTGTGGGCCGCTTCGGCGCGGCAAGGGGGCGTCACAGGTTGTAAGACACTCATCAGACCGCCAGGATCGGTGTGCTAGATTGCTGTCGCGACAGGCGTGCGACCATGTTGCGGAGCACCTTGTCCAGCAGGATCGGTGCGGCGCACGCCGGACCGTCGATCCATGCCCTTGATGTCCCCCGAAACCGGGCGAGTGCCCCAGCCTCGCCGTCCTGTGCTCGTATCCCTCTCACGCGGTGCCTTCCGTGCGGTGTCGCTGCTGCTGATCAGCGCGTGGAGCTTATTGCTTTTGGGATGGCTGATCCTGCACTGGGGGATTCTGCCCCACCTGTCCGACTGGCGCCCCGACATCGAGCAGCGCCTGTCGCGCAGCCTGGGCCTGACGGTGCGGATGGGGCAGCTGCAGGCCGGCTCCTCGCGCTGGGTGCCCACCGTGCAGGCGCGCGACGTGGTGCTGCTGGACCCGCAAGGCCGCGAGGCCTTGCGCCTGCCGCGGGTGGATGCCGCGCTGTCCTTGCGTTCCTTGTTCAGCTGGTCGTTGCGTCTGTCGCAGGTCTATGTCGAAGGCGCGCGGCTGGACATCCGCCGCGATGCCCGGGGCCATGTCTTCGTCGGCGGGCTGGACCTCAGCCAGCCGGGCGGGGCCGATGACCACCGCGCCGCCGACTGGTTCTTCGCCCAGCCCGAGTTCGTGATCCGCGGCGGCCAGCTGCGCTGGCTGGACGAGCTGCGCGGTGCCCCGCCGCTGAGCCTGGACGCGGTGGACCTGGTGGTGCGCAACGGCCTGCGCCACCACGACCTGCGCCTGGATGCCACGCCGCCGGCCGAATGGGGTGAGCGTTTCAGCCTGCGCGGGCGCTTCACCCAGCCGCTGCTGGCCCGCGCGGGCGACTGGCCGCGCTGGTCGGGCACGCTCTATGCCGATTTGCCGCACACCGATGTGGACACCCTGCAGCGCTATGCCAGCCTGCCCTTCGATCTGAAGGCCGGCCGCGGGGCGCTGCGGGCCTGGCTGGACGTGGAACGCGGGGACTGGCGCGGCGGTGCGGCGGACCTGGCGCTGGATGCGGTGCAGCTGCGCCTGGGGCGCACGCTCGAGCCGCTGTCGCTCAGCCGGCTGCAGGGGCGGCTGCAGGTGCAGCGCCAGCGCGACGGCGTGCGCGTGAGCGCCCAGGGCCTGGATTTTGTCACCGAGGATGGCCAGCGCTGGCCGGCCAGCCAGTTCACCCTGGGCTGGCGCCAGGCCCAGGTGATCGGTGCCACCGGAGGCCCCTCGGCGCCCGAGGCCCCGGTGACCGGGGGTGAATTCCGCGCCGACCGGCTGGACCTGGCCCTGATGGCCCACATCGCCGAGCGCCTGCCCCTGCCCGACGGGCTGCGGCGCGGCCTGGAGCGCACCCGGCCCGAAGGCCAGGTGCAGGACCTGGTCGCCAGCTGGAGCGGGCCGCTGGCGCGGCCCGAGCATTACCGGGTGCAAGCCAAGGCCACCGGCCTGTCGCTGCAGCCCGGCGAAGTGGACCCGGCCCACCCGGACGAGCCGGCCCGGCCGGGCTGGCGCGGCGCCGAGCTCACGCTGGACGCCAACGAATCCGGCGGCGAGGGCCAGCTGTCGGTGCGTGACGGGGCGCTGAGCTTCCCGGGCGTCTTCGAGCAGCCCGAGGTGCCGATGGACCGGCTTTCGGCCAAGCTGGTCTGGCAGGTGCGGCCCCATCCGGGCCAGGAGCCCGACATCGAGTTGCTGGTGCGCGAAGCCCGCTACGCCAACCCCGATCTGCAGGGCGAGCTGCAGGCCCGCTGGCACACCGGGGCCCGGCCGGGGCAGGGCAGCGGCCGGCGCTTTCCGGGTTGGCTGGAGATGACGGGCCGCATCGGCCAGGTGGCCGCGCCCCAGGTGGTGCGCTACCTGCCCCTGGGCATCGGCCACGATGCGCGCGACTACGTGCGTCAGGCGGTGCTGGCCGGCGAAGTCCGGCAGCTGCAGTTCCGCACCCGGGGTGACCTCTGGGACTTCCCCTATCCGCAGGCCGGCACCGGCGAATTCCGCATCGCGGCCCAGCTCCAGGGGGTGACCCTGGCCTATGTGCCGCCGGCGCAGGCCGGCGCCGCGCCCGAATGGCCGGCCTTCGAGCAGCTGCGCGGCGAACTGCTGTTCGACCGCGCCCGCATGCGCATCCGCAACGCCCAGGCGCGGCTCTACGGGCTCACGCTGCAGGGCGTCAACGGCGAAATCGCCGACCTCATCTCCCACCCCGTGCTGACCATCGCCGGCAATGTGCGCGGCCCCCTGGCCGACGGGCTGCGCTACGTGGCCAGCTCGCCGGTGGACCGCCTGATCGACGGCGCCCTGCGCCAGGCCAGCGGCACCGGCGCCATGGACCTGAAGCTGGCCCTCGCCATCCCGCTCGAAGACACCGACAAGACCACCGTCAAGGGCCAGCTGGCCCTGAGCGGCAACGATGTGCGCATGGCCCCCGACATGCCGCTGCTGGCCGCCACCCGGGCCCAGATCCAGTTCAGCGACCGCAGCTTCAGCCTGAGCAGCGGCAGCGCCCGCGTGCTGGGCGGTGAAGCCAGCCTCTCGGGCAGCCTGCAGCCCGACGGCAGCCTGCGCTTCCAGAGCCAGGGGGTGGCCACGGCCGACGGCCTGCGCCAGGCCGTCGAGCTGGGCGCGGTGTCCCGCCTGGCCCAGCGCCTGAGCGGGCAGGCCCCCTACAAGCTGGACCTGACGGTGCGTCGCGGCCAGACCGAGATGCTGCTGACCAGCCCGCTCACCGGCCTGGCCAGCGACCTGCCGGCGCCGCTGGGCAAGACCGCCGATGCCGCCCTGCCGCTGCGCTACCAGACGCGGCTCGCCGAGCCGGTGGCCGGCCAGCCCGAGCGCGACACCCTGCGCGTGGAGCTGGGCAGCCTGGCGGTGGCCGAGTACCAGCGCGATCTCTCGGGCGCGCAGGCCCAGGTGCTCAAGGGGGCGCTGGCCATCGGGGCGCCGCTGCCCGCGGCCCCAGCGGGCACGGTGCAGGCCGCGCTGCAGCTGGGCGATGTGGACGTGGATGCCTGGCACGCCCTGGGGGCCGGCCTGGGCCTGGGCGGGGCGGGCGCTGGGGCCGGCAACCGCCAGGGCTACCTGCCCACCGACCTGAGCCTCAAGGCCCATTCCCTGAGCCTGGACGGGCGTCGGCTGGACGCGGTGCAGGCCCAGGTGCAGCGCCGCGTCCAGGGCGATGGCGCGCACTGGCTGGCTGAACTGAACGCACGCCAGATCCAGGGCAGGATCGACTACCGCCCCGCCGCGGCCGGCGACCCGGCCTCGGGCCGTCTGATGGCCCGGCTGGGGCGGCTGGTGGTGCCGGAGGCCGAGGTGGACCAGGTCGACAGCCTGCTGGACCAGGCCAGCGACGGTGTGCCCGCGCTGGACATCGTGGTCGACAACTTCGAGCTGAAGGGGCGTCAGCTGGGCAAGCTGGAGGTGCAGGCCAGCTACCGCGGCGAAGGGGGCCAGGACTGGCGCCTGTCGCGCCTGGCCATGACGGGGCCGGACGCCCGGCTCACCGGCAGCGGGCAGTGGGCGCCCGGCCCGCGCCGGCGCATGGCGCTGAACTTCAAGCTGGACGTGCAGGACGGCGGCAACCTGCTGGAGCACCTGGGCATGGGCCGGGTGGTCAAGGGGGCCAAGGGCCAGGTGACCGGCGAGCTGGCCTGGAACGGCTCACCCCTCTCGCCCGACTGGGCCGGCATGACCGGCCACATGCAGCTGGCGCTGGAGTCCGGCCAGTTCCTCAAGGTCAACCCCGGGGCCGGCCGCCTGCTCGGCGTGCTGAGCCTGCAGGCCCTGCCGCGCCGCTTCCTGCTGGATTTCCGCGATGTCTTCGATGCCGGCTTCGCCTTCGACAACGTCAGCGCCGACGTGCTGCTGTCCGACGGCATCGCCAGCACCAACAACCTGCGCATCCGCGGCGTGCAGGCGGTGGTGCTGATGGACGGACAGACCGACCTGCGCCACGAGACCCAGGACCTGCGCATGGTGGTGGTGCCCGAGATCAGCGCCGGCACCGCCTCGCTGGCCTATGCGGCCATCAACCCGGTCATCGGCCTGGGCGCCTTCCTCGCCCAGTACGTGCTGAGCAAGCCGCTGGCCGAGGCGGGCACCCGCGAGTTCCGCGTCGGCGGCAGCTGGGACGCCCCCACGGTGGTGCCGGTGCCGCGCCAGGCGGATGCCGCACCGCTGCCCGAGCCGGCCACGCCGGCCTCCGGCGCCGCGTCCTCGCCCCGCACGCGCGGGGGCTGAGGGCCGGGCCGATGCGCCCGCGCCGGTCGCGGGCTATGCTCTCGGCATGAAGATCGCTGCCTTGCAAATGGTGTCCACGCCCGACGTGGCGCGCAACCTGGCCACCGCCGCCCGCCTGGTGGGCGAGGCCGCCCACGCGGGCGCCCGCCTGGTGGCCCTGCCCGAATATTTCTGCCTGATGGGCCGGCGCGACGAGGACAAGCTCGCCATCGCCGAGGCCGATGGCCAGGGTCCGATCCAGGACGCCCTGTCCGCCCTGGCCCGCCGGCACGGCCTGTGGCTGATCGGCGGCACCCTGCCCATCCGCGCGGCCACGCCGGGCCGGGTGCGCAATGCCTGCTGCGTCTGGGGCCCGGACGGCGCCCGCGTGGCCCGCTACGACAAGATCCACCTGTTCTCCTTCGACAACGGCCGCGAGGCCTATGACGAGGCGCGGGTGCTGGAGGCCGGCGACACCCCGGTGGCCTTCGAGGCCGAGGGCCACCGCGTGGGCCTGTCGGTCTGCTACGACCTGCGTTTCCCGGAGCTGTACCGGGCCCTGATGACGCCGCCCTGCGACCTGCTGGTGGTGCCCGCTGCCTTCACCTACACCACCGGTCAGGCCCACTGGGAGCTGCTGCTGCGCGCCCGCGCGGTGGAGAACCAGTGCCATGTGCTGGCCATCGGCCAGGGCGGGCTGCACGAGAACGGCCGCCGCACCTGGGGCCACAGCATGGTCATCGACCCCTGGGGCGAGGTGATGGCCCTGCAGGCCGAGGGCGAAGGGGTGGTGGCGGGCGAGCTCTCGGCCCCCCTGCGCGACGCGGTGCGCACCCAGCTGCCGGCCTTGCGCCACCGCACGCTGGATTGCTGAACCCCGGCGCTCAGGCCACCCGGCGCAGCCGCGTCGGGCCGGCCGCGGCGCGGCCCAGCGTGCCGCCGAACAGGTCCTTGGGGTCGTCCAGCGTGGGCACCAGGTCGATCTGGCGCACGCCGTTGCGCTGGGCCTGCAGCAGGGTGTGCAGCAAGCGCAGGGCGGAGAAGTCCTCCAGCGCGAAGCCCACCGAGTCGAACAGCGTGACCTGATCGGGCCGTTCCCGCCCGGACGCGCGGTGGCGCACCACGTCTGCGAAGGCGGTCACCGGGTGGTCGGCCGGCAGCTGCTGGATCTCGCCCTCCAGCCGGGTCTGCGGTTCGTACTCGACGACGATCCTCAGGTCCGGCCGCAGCAGGATGTCGCGGGCCAGTTCGGTCTTGCCCGGGCAGTCGCCGCCCACCGCGTTCAGGTGCATGCCGGGGCGGATCATCTCGGGCGTCAGCACCACGGCCTGGCGCTTGTCGGCCGTCACCGTGGTCACGATGTCGGCGCCTTGCACCGCCTCGGCCGTGCTGCCGCAGACCTGCAGCTGCAGGTCGGCCAGACCGGGCAGGACGCGCAGGTTCTGCACCAGCTTGGCGGTGGCGCGCGGGTCGGTGTCGAACAGGCGCAGCGTGCGCACCCCGGTCAGGCGGTGGAAGGCCAGGGCCTGGAACTCGCTCTGCGCCCCGTTGCCGATCAGGGCCATCACCCGGCTGTCGGGCCGGGCCAGGTGGCGGGCGGCCAGGGCCGACATGGCCGCGGTGCGCAGCGCGGTGGTCACCGTCAGCTCCGACAGCAGCAACGGGTAGCCGGTGGACACCTCGGCCAGCACGCCGAAGGCGGTGACGGTCAGCAGGCCGGCGGCCGTGTTCTTGGGGTGGCCGTTGACGTACTTGAAGCCGTAGAGCGCGCCATCGCTGGCGGGCATCAGCTCGATCACGCCCTGGGCCGAGTGGCTGGCCACGCGGGCCGACTTCTCGAACTGGTCCCAGCGCCGGTAGTCGTCCTCGATGGTGTCGGCCAGCCGGGCCAGGAAGTCGGCAGCGCCGATCTCGCGGACCAGTTGCTGGATGTCCGATACGCCGATGTAGTTCACCATGTGTGTTGTCTCCTCCCACCGATTCTGCGGAGGGCCGGCGCCAGAGTGAAGCCAGCACACTGGCGGATTGCCCGATGGTTTTGAGCACATTGCCAGGCTAAATTGGCGATGTGTTCAATCGACAGGGGGCGCCATGGACGACATCGACCGGGAGCTGATCGCGCTGCTGCGGGCCAACGCCCGCACGCCGGTGGCGGCGCTGGCCAAGGCCCTGGGCGTGGCGCGCGGCACGGTGCAGAACCGCCTGGCCCGGCTGGAGGCGGCCGGCACCATCACCGGCTACACGGTGCGCCTGAAGCCCCAGACCGACAGTCAGCGCATCGCCGCCTGGATGACCATCGCGGTGGAGGGCAACCGGGCCGACGCGGTGCTGCGCGCGCTGCGCGGCGACCCGGCCGTGGCCACGCTGCACACGACCAATGGCCGCTGGGACATCGCGGCCGAGCTGCGCGCCGACAGCCTGGAGGCCTTCGACCGGGTGCTGGGCCGCATCCGCCAGATCGAGGGCATCGCCCACTCCGAAACCAGCCTGCTGCTGTCCACCCACAAGCTGTGAGGGCGCCGGTGGGCAGGTATAAGAGCGCCACCCCCGCTTTTCCCTCTCTGGAACCGACCATGCAACGCCGCACCCTGCTGCTGTCTACCGCTTCCACCCTGGGCCTGGCCGCGGCCGGCACCCAAGCCGCCACCGCGGCCCTGCCGCCCGCGGCCGAGGGCCAGACCTCCGCCACCGCGCTCGCCGCCCAGCTGGTCGCGGGCCGCTTGCGCAGCGAGGATCTGGTGCAGGACTGCCTGCAGCGCATCGAGGCCATCGACCGCCAGGGCCCCCGCCTCAACAGCATCATCGAGCTCAACCCCGAGGCACTGGACATCGCCCGCGCGCTGGATGCCGAGCGGGCCCGCAACACCCTGCACGGCCCGCTGCACGGCCTGCCGGTGCTGCTCAAGGACAACATCGCCACCGGCGACCGCATGAGTACCAGTGCCGGCTCGCTGGCCCTGGACGGCGTGCGGGCCGCGCGCGATGCCCACCTGGTCCAGCGTCTGCGCGAGGCCGGTGCCGTCATCCTGGGCAAGACCAACCTCAGCGAGTGGGCCAATATCCGCTCCACCCGCTCCACCAGCGGCTGGAGCGGCCGGGGCGGCCTCACCCGCAACCCCTATGCCCTGGACCGCAGCACCAGCGGCTCCAGTTCGGGCACCGGCGCGGCCATCGCCGCCGGGCTGGCACCGCTGGGCGTGGGCACCGAGACGGACGGCTCCATCGTCTCGCCGGCCTCCATCTGCGGCCTGGTGGGGCTCAAGCCCACGGTCGGACGCATCAGCCGCGACGGCATCATCCCCATCTCCCACAGCCAGGACACCGCCGGGCCGATGACCCGCAGCGTGGCCGATGCGGCCCTGCTCTACCTGGCCCTGTCCGGCCCCGACGCGCAGGACGCGGCCACCACCCAGGTCCCCCCGCCCCGGCCGGGCGACGGCATGTTCCAGCGCCAGGCCCTGCGTGGGGCCCGCCTGGGCGTGGCGCGGGCCTTCTTCACCGGCTTCGACGAGGCCGACGCGCTGGTGGACAAGATGATCGCCCTGCTCAAGGCCCAGGGGGCCGAAGTGATCGACCCGGTGGACCTGCCGCAGCCCTCGCCGGCCTTCAACGACGCCGAGCTGGCCGTGATGCTCTACGAGCTCAAGCACGACCTGGCGCAGTGGCTGGCCACCTTCGCGCCGCAGGCGCCGGTGAAGAACCTGGCCGACGTGATCGCCTTCAACGCGGCCCACCGCGACCGCGAGATGGCCTGGTTCGGCCAGGAGCTGTTCACCCAGGCCCAGGCCCTGGGCGGACTGGACACACCGGCCTACCGCGAGGCCCTGGCCCTGTGCCGCCGCCAGTCGCGCGACGAAGGGCTGGACAAGGTGTTCCAGGCCCACCGGCTGGACGCTCTGGTGGCGCCCACAGGGGGGCTGGCCTGGCTGATCGACCCGATCGCCAGCGACCATTACGGATCCAGCTTCTCGACCCTGCCGGCGGTGGCGGGCTACCCGCACCTGACCGTGCCGGCCGGCCTGGTGCGCGGCCTGCCGCTGGGCCTGTCCTTCGTCGGGCCGGCCTGGAGCGAATGGAAGCTGCTCAGCCTGGGCCTGCACTTCGAGCAGGTGAGCCAGGCCCGTCAGGCGCCGGCCTTCACCCCCCGGACGGTGCCGCTGTGACCAGCCAGCGGGCCAGGCCGCTGAAGCTGGCAAAGGCCAGCAGCGTGCTGGCCAGGATGATGCGGGCCACGCGCGCGGTGTCGGCGCCGTAGCGCTCGGTCAGCAGGGCCACGTTGCTGGCGCTGGGCAGGGCGGCGGTCAGGGTCAGGGCCAGCAGGGCGGCGTCACCCAGCGGCAGGCCGGCGGCCTGCAGGGCCCGGCCGCCGGCCCAGACCAGCGCGGGGTGCAGCGCGAGCTTGAGCAGCACCTCCGGCAGCACCGGGCGGAAGGGGGCCACCACCCGGGCCAGGCGGTGCGGGCCCAGGGGTTCGCCATGGGCGCCGGTGTGCGGGGTGGCGCGCCACAGCACTGCGCCGATGGTGAACAGCGCCACCGGGCTGGCGGCGTCGGCCAGCAGGTTGACGATGCCGGTCACCGGCGCGGGCAGCTGCAGGCCCAGTGCGCCGATCAGTGCCCCGAGGCCGATGGCCCAGGGCAGGGGGTTGGACAGGGCGCCGCGCAGCGAGCGCAGCACCGCGGCGCGGGCGTGGTCGCCATGGCCGCCCAGGGCCTGGGACAGCGCCACGCAGACCGAACTGGTGACGATCATGTCGGCCAGCACGGTGCAGATGACCGGGCCGGCGGCGGCCTGCCCCAGCAGGGCCACCAGCAGGGGCACGCCCATGAAGCCGCTGTTGGGAAAGGCGGCCACCAGGGCGCCGAAGGCGGCGTCCGCCCCGGGCACGCCGCGCGCCCGGGCCCAGGCCACGCTCAGGCCGACCACGGCCAGGCCCACCCCCAGGTACAGGCCCAGCAGCAGCGGGTCGAACAGCGTGGCCACCGGGGTGCGCCAGCCAAAGCGCAGCAGCAGGGCCGGCAGGGCGAAGTACAGCACGAAGCTGTTGAGCCCCGGCACGGCGTTGGCCGGCAGCAGCTGGCGGCGGGCGGCCCACCAGCCCAGCAGGATCAGGGCGAAGAAGGGGGTGGTGACGGAGAGGATGGCGCTCACGGCTGCGGTGGGGGCTGAACGCCCCAGTATCACCCGCCGTGGTTGCCCCCCGGGCGTGCGGGGCCGGTGCCGGTCCCCTGGGGCAGCAGGGGCAGGGTCACGCGCACGCGCAGGCCGGGACCCTGGCGCGCGTCCAGCAGGGTGAGCTGGCCGCCGTGGCGGCGGGCGATGTCGTGGGCGATGGCCAGGCCCAGGCCGCTGCCGGTGCCGCGGGCCCCGGTGCCGCGCTGGAAGCGTTGCAGGGCGGCATCCCGTTCGGCCTCGGGGATGCCCGGCCCGTTGTCTTCCACCTCCAGCCAGGCCAGGTCGCCCTCGCTGCCGGTGCGCACGGTGACCTGCGGGTGCTCGCCGGCATAGCAGGCGCAGTTGTGCAGCAGGTTCTCCAGCAGCTCGCGCAGCAGAAAGGCCTGGCCGCGCACCGGCGCGGGCTGCAGCTCGAAGTCCAGCTCGGGTTCCGACGGTCCCCCCGGCAGGCGGGTCACCCAGTCCTGGGCCACCTGGGTCACCACCGCCCGCAGGTCCAGGGCCTGGGGCGACTGGGGGGTTTCGGCCTCGGCGCGGGCCAGAGCCAGCATCTGGTGGGCCAGGCGGGCGCTGCGGTCCACCGCACGCTGCAGGCGCTGCAGCAGCGGGGTCAGCTGCGGGTCATGGGGCTCCAGCAGGGCCAGGTCGATCTCGGTGCGCAGCGCCGTCAGGGGGGTGCGCAGTTGGTGGGCGGCATTGGCCAGGAACTCCCGCTGGTGCGCTGCGGCCTGGCTCAGACGGGTGAACAGGCGGTTGAAGGCGGCGATCAGCGGGCTGAGCTCCGCGGGCACGGCCGTGTCCAGGGGGTCCAGCCGGTCCAGGTCGCGCCGCTCCACCTCCTGGCCCAGGCGCTGCACCGGCTGCAGGCCCTGCCAGATGACGCCCCAGCCCGCCAGCATCAGCAGGGCGCACAGCATCAGCAGCACCAGGCCGGTGGCCATCAACAGCTGGCGCTGCAGGCTGTCGCGCTTGTGCAGGGTCTCCGCCACGAACATCTGGCAGACGGCGTTGCCGGGCCCGCAACGCGCGCCCAGCTGGGCTAGACGCACCGGCTCACCTTCGAGCGTGCGGGTCGAGAAGCGCCAGTGCCCGGCCGCCAGCGGCGCGTCGGCCTGGGCCAGGATGTGCAGCGAGGTGTCGCCCTGCAGCGCCTGGCCACCGGGCGCCAGGGCCAGGTAGAAGACGCGGTCCTGGCGGTCGAAGCGCAGGGCCTGGTCGGTGGCCGGGGAGACGTCCATCGACAGCTGGCCGTCCTGTGCATGGACCAGGGACACCAGCGACAGGGCGGTGTCGCCCAGGGATTCGTCCAGCCAGTCCATGGCCGTGCCGTGCAGCAGGCGGTACAGGCCCAGTCCCAGCAGCGGGGTGATGGCCAGCACCGGCACCACCAGCCACAACGCCAGTCGCCACTTCAGGCTGCGCGGCGGCCGGGCCGCCGACGTCACGGCAAGGCCTCTTCCAGCAGGTAACCCAGGCCGCGCAGCGTGCGCAGGCGCAGCCCGGCCGGTTCGATCTTGGCCCGCAGGCGCGAGATGCAGACCTCGATGGCGTTGTCGGACACGCCCTGCTCCCAACCGGTGCTGGCCTGGGCCAGCTGGTCCTTGGCCACCACCTTGTCGGCCCGGGCGAGCAGAAAGCCCAGCACCTCCCATTCACGGGCCGACAGGGCCAGCGGCGCATCACCGATGAAGGCGCGCCGGGCTTCCAGGTCCATGCGCAGGGTGCCCAGCTGCAGGCCGTTGCCCAGGCGGGTGCGGCTGCGCCGCACCAGTGCGCGCGCGCGGGCGATCAGCTCGTTGAGCGAGAAGGGCTTGACCAGGTAGTCGTCGCCGCCGCTTTCCAGGCCGCGCACCCGGTCCTCGATGGCGTCGCGGGCGGTCAGGAACAGCACCGGCAGCTGGCTGCCCTGGGCGCGCACCCGGCGCAGGGTCTCGAAGCCATCGATGCCCGCCAGGCCGATGTCCAGGATCAGCAGGTCGTACGGGTCCTGGGCGATGGACAAGGCCACGGGCTCGCCGCGAGCGGAGCAGTCCACTTCCCAGCCCTGCGTGCGCAGGGCCCGGGCGGTGGACTCGGCCAGCCATTCGTCGTCTTCGACCAGGAGAATTCGCATGGGCGCCAGCATAGCGGCAGCGTCGGTCCAACTCATCGGGCAAGCTTGCGGCAAGCTGTCCCCATCTCCGGGGTCAGCGTCAGTGCATCAGCGCGTCGGCGCCGGCCATGGCCAGTCGGTGGTCGGGCAGCCCGGCGGCCAGATCGTCCGGGTCCAGGTTCAGGTGGGTGATCAGGGCTTCCTGTGTCTGACGCAGGCCCTCGGCGGGGTCGGCGTCCAGGTCGCGGTGATCGGCGATCACGCTGGCCAGGCGCAGCACCGCGCCCAGGCGCGAGAAGGGCCGCGAGCCCAACGGGTCGACCGCGGCGCCGAAGGCGGTGACCAGCACCGTCGGGAAGCGCCAGTGGCGGGCCAGCTCGGCGGTGATCTCCGGGTGGGCGCAGCCCAGGATGCCGGACTCGAAGTCGATGCGGCTGTCCGGCGCCAGGGCGTGGCGGCTGACCTCGGCGGCACCCGCCGGGTCCACCATGGCCATCAGGATCTGGCCGGTGCGCAGCATCAGGCCGCCCAGGTAGGCCACGGCCGGGTCCACGTCCAGCCGCGGGGCGATGGCCTGGGCGTAGCTGGCCACGGCCAGGGTGCCGCGCCAGAAGGCCAGGCGGTCGAAACCCTCCAGATGGGGAAAGGCTCCCATCACGCTGACCGACAGCGTCAGTTCGCGCAGGGCCCGCAGGCCCAGCAGGGCGGCGGCGTCGTGCAGGTTGTCCACCTCGCGGCGCGGGGCGGTGTGGGCCGAGTTGGCATAGCGCAGTACCCGGGCGGCCAGGGCCTGGTCACGGCCGATCAGGCCGGAGAGCTCGCCCAATGAGAGGTCCTCCCGGCCGAAGGTGTCCATCAGCTGGCAGGCCACCTCGGGCATCGCCGGCAGGGTGGCGGCCTTCTTGACGTAGGGATCGGTGAGCGACACGGGGACTCCGGCGGTGGGGGGCGGCGATGACGCATCATCGTCCTCGCAAGCCCGCCCGTGAGCGCCGAAAACCGCGGCCATCGCCCCTGTTTTCCGCGCCGGGGCCACCACCGTGACATCTGTCGCGCCGCGGTCGGCCCGCGCGGGGCCGCTCAGCTGGTCGACTGTCCGACCAGACCCTCGCGGGTGGATTCGCGCACCCGTGCGCCCATCCAGATCTTCATCAGCATGCGGAAGAAGGGCTCGCCGGTCATCGTCTCGCCGATGTGCTGGCCGTTGAGCGTCATGTCGATGTGGTTGGTGGAGGGGACATAGTCCAGCGTCACGAAGTCGCCCCTCATCAGCTTGCTGCGGTTGCTGAAGGCCGAGCCGAACTGGGCGATCTGGATGAAGTTGCCCGCGATCTCCTCCGAGGTGGCGTTCTTGCGCAGCCGGTCGATGAAGGTGTTGGAGAGGTCCTTGGCCGAGACGTCGCGCAGGCTGTAGAAGCACAGACGCTTGGGGCCGGGCTCGGCCAGCGCGCCTTCCACCGTGGTGTGCTTGCGCTGCAGGTACAGCGCCACCACCGTGGTGCGCACCGACAGGATGTAGGAGACCGCGGCACCGTTCAGAGACAGCGACTTGCCGCCCAGCGAGAAAGTGGGGTCGAAGCGGAAGCCCGCCACCTCCAGCGGGGCTGCTGCAGGCTGGGACCCGGCGGCGGCGGGCGCCGGGGTGGCGGTCTGGGCCCAGGACGAACCGCCGGCCGAAGCGGTCAGCATCCACAGCAGGGCATCACGACGGGAAGAGGGCATGGTGGTGAGGGTGTAAGCAACTGACACAATTTTGTGGCAAGTTACCGACAAAACAGGGCATCTCTCGAAGACATGCCGGCGCCGATCACGGTAATGTCAGTAACTTGCCGTGAACTGTATTAAAACTCCCACATGTCGTTGTCCCTGTTTTCCCGTGTGTGTGGCCTGGCGTTGACCGTGGCCGGTGTTGGTGTGGCACATGCCACGGAAGGCCAGCAATTGCGAGCCCTGCTGGGGGCGCCCGGTCAGGAGATGACCGTGCCGCAGAACCCCGGCTTGTACGGGCAACTCTGGTACCAGCACTACGAGGCCACCCGCTTCCTGGATGGCGGGGGCCACCGGCAGGCCATCGACGTGGGCAATGGCGTCGAGGCCGAGCGGGGCGGCGCCATCGTCGCCAACGTGGTGGTGCCGCGTCTGACCTACCTGAGCGAGACCTACTGGGGCGAGGGCCGCCTGGGCGTGTCGGCCACCATCCCGATGATCGACCTGACGGCCCACACCACCCTCACCGGCCGCTTCCCCACCGGTTTCCCGGATGCGATGAAGCCCTATGTGCAGGCCCAGCTCAACGCCGCGGCGGCCGGGGCTTCGGACAGCACGACCGCCCAGGGCGACATGGAGATCGCTCCCTTCATCGACTTCCAGGACGACACCTCGCGCGTCATCCTGATGACGGCCTTCGTGGTGCCCACCGGCGACTACAACAAGGACAACGTCGTCAACGCCGGTGCGGGCCGCTTCTGGACATGGCGTCCGGGCTTCGTCTACGGCCGCGCCTGGGACAACGGGCTGGAGTTCGGCACCCGGGTGACCTACTCCTTCAACGGGGTCAACAGCGCCACCCATGTGCGCTCGGGCCAGTACGTGCACGCCGACTATTCGCTGATGTACCGCTACAGCGACCTGTGGCGCTTTGGCCTGCAGGGCTATGCGGTCAAGCAGTTCACCAAGGACACCGGCCCCGGCGTGGCCGCCGACGGCAACAAGGCCCAGACCTACGCCCTGGGCCCCTCGGTGGGCTACCAGTCCGAGGACGGCGAGTTCGCCGCCGAACTCAAGGTGCTGCCGGAATTCCACGCCCGCAACCGGCCCGAGGGCACCACGAGCTGGCTGCGCCTGATGTTCCGGCTGGATTGACCCTCTCTTGAGGACCGGGCGGCTTCAGCGCCGCCCGTACATCATCTGCCGCGCCAGCGCGTGGCGGGCGGGCGGCAGGGCCTGCAGCGCGGCCAGGCCCAGGCCGCGCAGGGCCCCCAGGCCGGGCCAGTGCCAGGTGAAGCTGCGCGCCAGGAAGTCGGTTGCGGCGATCATGCTCCAGCGGTCCGGCGCGCGCTGCCATTCGATGCGGCGCAGCGCGGCGTCCACATCCTTCGCATGGCGCAGCGCCTGCACCAGCGCGAAGGCGTCGCGCAGGCCCAGGTTCAGACCCTGGCCGGCCACCGGGTGCAGGGTCTGGGCCGCGTTGCCGATGCGCACCTGCCGGCCTTGCACCAGGGTGCGCTCGGCATTCAGGCCCAGGGCGAAGCACTTGAGCGGGCCCAGGCCGGTCAGCCGGCCCACGGCGTCGGGCAGCAGGCTGTTGATCACCGTCAGGCGCTGGGCGTCGTCCAGCGCGGCCACCGGGTCGCCCTGGCTGGGCACGCACCACACCAGCGAGGCCCGTCGGCGGCCATCGGCCGCGGGCTTGAGCGGCAGCAGGGCCAGCGGCCCGTGGCGGGTGAAGCGCTCCATGGCCAGGCCCGGCGGCATGTCGTGGTCCAGCGTCACCGGGCCCACCCAGGCGTTCTGGTGGTAGTCGCGCACCACGGCCTTGCGGGCCTGGTCGGCGAAGACGCCGCCTTCGGCCACCACCGCCAGGTCGAAGGTCTCGACGATGCCGGCGTCCACCTCGACCCCGCCCTGCGCCGGCAGGTTCTTCAGGCCGGCCACCGGCGTGCCGAAGCGCATCGCGCAGCGGCCTGGCTGGGCGGCGCAGGCCGCCACCCAGGCGGCCTGCAGCGGCGCCACCACCTGGCCGTAGGACAGCACCGCACCCAGCATGGGCACGGCCTGCTCCTGGGCCGTGATGCGCACCTCGGCCTGCGGCAGCGGGCGGCCGAAGACCCCGTTGAAGGTGGGGGGCACCTGCGACACATGCACCTGGGTGATGGGCTGGGCCACACCCTCGGGCCAGGCCTTCAGGCGCTGCAGCAGCTGCACGCTGCCCAGTGAAAGCGCCAGGGTGCGCGGGTCGCCCGAGACATCCTTGTCGGCCGGGCGGGCATCGAAGACGGTGACGGCGGCCTCGGGCCATTCGCGCGCGGCCAGCAGGGCCAGGGCCAGGCCGGCCGGGCCGGCACCGATGACGGCCAGGCGCAGCGGGCGCAGGGCCGGGGTGGCAGAGGTGGGGGTGTCCATGGGCAGCTTCGTCAAAACGGGGGGCTGGACGCTCCGGCCCCGGCGCGTATTATTCGCCGCGCCGGCGAGGGGCCGGCGGATGCCAGGGAGCCGAGCATGGGCCTGATGGATTTCATCAAGAAACAGTTCATCGACGTCATCGAGTGGACCGAGGAGGGCGATGGCACCCTGGCCTGGCGCTACCCCATGGCCGACCATGAAATCCAATATGGCGGCTCGCTGACGGTGCGCGAGAGCCAGATGGCCGTGTTCGTCAACGAAGGCCAGGTGGCCGATGTGTTCGGCCCGGGCCGCCACACGCTGAACACCCAGACCCTGCCGCTGCTGACCAACCTGAAGAACTGGGACAAGCTGTTCCAGTCGCCGTTCAAGAGCGACGTCTACTTCTTCAGCACCCGCCAGCAGATCGACCAGCGCTGGGGCACCAGCCAGCCGGTCACCCTGCGCGACAAGGACTTCGGTGCGGTGCGGCTGCGCGCCTTCGGCAACTACAGCTACCGCATCACCGACCCCAAGCGCTTCCACACCGAGATCTCCGGCACGCGCGAGCGCTACACCGCGGCCGACCTGGACGGTCAGCTGCGCGGCCTGATGCTGCAGCACATCAGCGACGCGGTGGCGCAGAGCGGTGTGCCCTTCCTGGACCTGGCGGCCAACCAGGTCGAGTTCGCCCAGCAGCTGCAGCAGGCCACCGCACCCTCGTTCGAGGCCCTGGGCCTGAAGCTCGAGGGCGTGACGGTGCAGAACGTCTCGCTGCCTGAGGAGTTGCAGAAGATCCTGGACCAGAAGATCGGCATGGGCATGGTGGGCCAGAACATGGGCCAGTTCATGCAGTACCAGACGGCCCAGGCCATCCCCAAGCTGGCCGAGGGCGTGGGCCAGGGCGGCGGCGTGGCGGGCGACGCCATGGGCCTGGGCGCCGGTGTGGCGCTGGGCCAGGTGCTGGCGCAGCAGCTGGGGCAGGGCCTGGGCGGCGCGGCGACCTCCGCTGCCGGGTCCGTTGGGATCAAGCCCGACGAGATCATGGCCACGCTGGAGAAGCTGGGCGAGTTGAAGGCCAAGGGCATCCTGACCGACGAGGAATTCGCGGCCAAGAAGGCCGAGCTGCTGAAGAAGCTGGTCTGAGCACGCCGCTGTTGTTCGCGTGACCGAGCCGTCTTCCACGCCGCGGCCCCAGCGGGCTTGGCGCGCGCTGTGCCCCAACTGCGGGGCGCCGGTCGAGTTCGCTTCGGCGGCCTCGGCCAGCGCCGTCTGCAGCTTCTGCCGCAGCACCCTGGTGCGCGAGGGCGAGGCCCTGCGCCGCATCGGGGTCAGCGCCGAGCTCTTCGACGACCACAGCCCGCTGCAGCTGGGGGTGACGGGTCGCCACCAGGGCGTGGGTTTCACGCTGGTGGGCCGGCTGCAGTACCGCTACCCCGAGGGCACCTGGAACGAATGGCACCTGCTGTTCGATGCCGGGGCCGACGCCCCGCCACGCCCGGCCTGGCTGAGCGAGGACAACGGCGCCTATGTGCTGAGCTTCGACCAGCCGCCGCTGGCCGAGCCGCCGGCGCTGGACGGCTGGTTCGCCGGCCAGCGGGTGCTGGTGGATGGCCGGGCCTGGAGCGTGGCCTCGGTGCAGACGGCCTCGCTGATCGCCGCCCAGGGCGAGCTGCCCCGGCCGCCGAAGCTGCAGGGCAGCTTCACCGTGGTGGACCTGCGCAACGAGCGCGGCGAGGTGGGCACGCTGGACGATGCCGATGGCACGCCGCTGCAATGGGCCATCGGCCGCAGCGTGGCGCTGGCCGAGCTGGCGCTGCAGGGCTTGAAGGAGAGCAGCGAGAAGACGGTGGCTGGCCGCAGCTTCGCCTGCCCCAGCTGCGGCGCCGCCATGGCGCCCGCGCTGTCCAGCACGCAAAGCCTGACCTGCGGGCAGTGCCATGCGGTGGTGGACATCTCCCAGGGCTTGGGCGCCGACCTGGCCTGCTATGCCCAGGCCAACAGCGGCGTGGGCGGGCTGGAGCCGCAGATCCCGCTGGGCCGCACCGGCCGGCTGGCGCTGGGTGCGGAAGGGCCGTTGGACTGGCAGGTGGTGGGCTACCAGGAGCGCTGCGACCTGCCGGCACCGGGCAGCGACGACGAGCAGACCTTCTGGCGCGAGTACCTGCTCTACCACCGCACCGCGGGATTCGCCTTCCTGGTCGATGCCGAGGACGGCTGGAGCTGGGTGCGGCCGATGACGGGCGTGCCGACGGTGCGCGGCGAGCAGGCGATGCTGGAGGGACGGGTGTTCCGCCAGCGCTGGCGCTACGATGCCAAGGTCACCTGGGTGCAGGGCGAGTTCTACTGGCGGGTGCAGCGCGACGAGCGCGCCAGCGTCACCGATTACGACGGCCCGGGCGGGGCGGTCCTCTCGCGGGAGGAGACGGGGCGCGAGGTGGTCTGGTCCCTGGGCCGCACCTTGGATGCCGCCACCGTGCAGACCGCCTTCGGCCTGAGCGGTCCGGCCGCCGCGGCGCTGCGCCGCGACGCCACCCCGCTGGCCGGCAAGGGGGGCGGGCTCAGCCAAGGGGTGGTCATCCTGGTGGTGGTGGTCGTGGTGATGCTGCTGATGAGCCGCTGCGGCAGCGAGGACGCCTGCAGCGACGAGCGGGCCACCTTCGGCGAGGCCAGCACCGAATACCAGCAGTGCCTGGCGCGCCAGCAGCGCTCGGGGGGCTTCCATGTCGGCACGGGCGGCGGCTCGTTCGGCGGCTTTTCAACCGGCGGGGGCGGGCACAAGTGAGTGCCGCGCACCGGCTTTCGCGGAGGATGCAACGATGATCATGGGCTGGGACTGGCTGCACCCCGACGTGGTGCTGGGCTCGGTGCTGTACGCGCTCCTGGGCGTGGCGCTGCTGTGGGTGAGCTTCGCGGTGATCGACAAGATCACCCCCTACAAGCTGTGGGAGGAGATCGTCGAGCACAAGAACGTGGCGCTGGGCATCGTGGTGGCCGGCATGTTCATCGCCATCGGCCAGATCGTGGCCGCCGCCATCCACGGATGACCGTTTCTGTGTCCCCGGGGTCGTCCGGTGCCCCCGCGCCCGACGAGGCGCCGAGCACCGCCTCGGCCGCCGAGGTGCTGCTGCTGGCCTCGGTCTTCGTCATCGCCGCCTGCGGCCTGGTCTATGAGCTGAGCGCCGGCGCGCTGGCCAGCTACCTGCTGGGCGACTCGGTGCTGCAGTTCTCCACCATCATCGGCGCCTACCTGGCGGCCATGGGGGTGGGCTCCTGGCTCTCGCGTTTCATCGACCGCCAGCTGGTGGCGCAGTTCCTGCGCATCGAGTTGCTGGTGGGCGTGGTGGGCGGCACGCTGCCGGCGGCCCTGTTCACCGCCCACTCCAGCCTGCCGGTGGCGGCACAGGCCCCCTTCCTGGTGCTGCTTTACGCGCTGGTGGTCTTGGTGGGCGTGCTGGTGGGGCTGGAGATCCCGCTGGTCATGCGCATCCTCAAGCGCCACTTCCAGGCCCGCTACGGCCTGAAGGACCTGGTCTCGCAGGTGCTCACCTTCGACTACCTGGGCGCGCTGGTGGTGGCGCTGGCCTTCCCGCTGCTGCTGGTGCCGCACCTGGGGCTGATCCGCACCGGCTTCTTCTTCGGCCTGCTCAACGCGGGCGTGGCGGTCTGGGCGCTGTGGCTGTTTCGCCGCAGCCTGCGCCACTGGCGCGCCCATGCGCTGGCCTGCGCCGCGGTGGTCGTGGCCCTGCTGGCCGGCCTGGCCGGGGCCGAGCGCCTGACCACCTGGGCCGAGGACCGCTTCTACGGCGAGACCATCCTGCTGCGCGAGACCAGCGCCTACCAGCGTGTGGTCGTCACCCGCAGCCGGGCGGGCATCCGCCTGTTCCTCAACGGCAACCTGCAGTTCCACTCGCGCGACGAGTACCGCTACCACGAGGCCCTGGTGCACCCGGCCATGGCGGCCCAGGGCGCGCCCAGGAGGGTGCTGGTGCTGGGCGGGGGCGACGGCATGGCCGCGCGCGAGATCCTGAAGTACCCCTCGGTGCAGCAGGTGACCCTGGTGGAGCTGGACCCGCAGATGACGCGGTTGTTCTCGACCCAGCCGTTGCTCACGGTGCTCAACCATGGCGCGCTCACCGACCCGCGCTTGAAGGTGGTGAACGAGGACGCCTTCGGCTGGCTGGCCGCGCACGACCGGCCCGAGGACGTGTACGACGTCATCGTCATCGACTTCCCCGACCCGACCAACTTCGCGCTGGGCAAGCTCTACACCACCACCTTCTACACCCTGGTGGACCAGCACCTGGCGGCCGATGGCTACGCGGTGGTGCAGACCACCTCGCCGCTGGTGGCGCGCAAGAGTTTCTGGACGGTGGCCGCCACGCTGGAGGCGGTGGGCCTCACCACCACCCCCTACCACGCCGACGTGCCCAGCTTCGGCGAGTGGGGCTTCATCCTGGCCAGCCACCGACCCTGGCACCCGCCGGCCGCGCTGCCGCCGGGCCTGCGCTTCCTGACCCTGTCGGGCCTGCCGGCGCTGTTCGACTTCCCGCCCGACATGGCCCGGGTGCCGGCCGAGCCCAACCGCCTGTCCACCCAGGGCCTGGTCCACACCTTCGAGGAGGAGTGGGGCCAGGTGCACCAGCCGTGAGGGTGGCGCCGCGATGAACGGCCCGACCCGCCGCCGCTGGCTGGGCGGCAGCCTGGCGCTGGCCGCCGGCGGGGCCCTGACGGGCTGCGCGCCACACGCCTCGGACGCCCTGCCAGCCGATCTTCCGGTGCGCTGGGTGGGCGCCCGGCTGGAGCGCGGCCACCGCCTGCGCGAGCGCAAGGCCGGCGGTTGGCCCGCGCCCGCCCTCACCCGCCGCGCCGGCGCCCTGGTGCTGGGCGGTGGCGTGGCGGGCCTGTCGGCCCTGCGGGCCCTGGTGCGGGCCGGGGTGGACGATGCCCAGTTGCTGGAGCTGGAAGACACGGTGGGCGGCAACGCCCGCGGCCACCAACTGGCCGGGCAGGGCTGCCCGCTGGGCGCGCACTACCTGCCGGTGCCCGGCCCCACGGCCCATAAGGTGGGCGAATGGCTGCACGAGATCGGCCTGCTGCAATGGGACGGCCTGCGCGGTGCCAGCCGGCCCGACGAGCGCTTTCTCTGCCACGCGCCGCAGGAGCGCCTGTTCATCGACGGCGCCTGGCAGGAAGGGCAACTGCCTTCGGCGGCCGGCCGGCCGCAGACGCTGGACCAGTACCGCCGTTTTGCCCGGCGGGTGGCCGAGGTCCGCCGCCTGGGCTTTGCCCTGCCGACCTGGCGCGCGCCCTGGACGCCGGCCCACGCCGCGCTGGACGGCCAGACCTTCGCCGTCTGGCTGGCCGCCGAGGGCCTGGACGACGCCCGCCTGCGGGCCTACCTGGACTATGCCTGCCGCGACGACTACGGCGCCGGGCTGGACACGGTCTCGGCCTGGGCCGGATTGCACTACTTCGCCAGCCGGCATGGCTTCGACGCACCGGGCGAGCCGGCCGAGGCCGATCCGGGCCTGTTCACCTGGCCCGAGGGCAATGGCTGGCTCACGCAACGCCTGGCCCATCCGCTGAGTGAGCGCCTGCACACAGGCCAGACCGTGCTGGCGGTGGAGGCGGGGCGGCAGGGCGTCACGGCCACTGTCTGGAACGAGGCGGCCGGCCGGGTCGAGGCCTGGCAAGCACCGCAGGCGGTGCTGGCCCTGCCGCTTTTCATCGCCGCCCGGGTGCTGGTGAACCCGCCGCCGGCCCTGGGGGCCGCGGTGGCCGGGGCCCGCTACGCGCCCTGGCTGGTCAGCAACCTGGCACTGGACGAAGCGCCGTTGGCACGCCCGGGCTTTCCGCCGGCCTGGGACAACGTGGGCTACGCCCCGGCCGGCAGCACCCGCTGCCTGGGCTATGTGGACACCACCCACCAGCGCCTGGACCCGCGGCCGGTGCCACCGGTGTGGACGGTCTACCACGCGCTGGCCGAGGCCGACCGTCCCGCCTTGCGCGACCAGCCGGCGGCGTTCTGGCTGCGGCGGGTGCTGGCCGACCTGGCGCCGCTGCATCCGGACCTGCCGCGCCGCCTGCAAGCGGCCGATCTGATGCGCCACGGCCACGCCATGCGCATTCCCGCGCCGGGCACGCGGGGCTCGGCCGCCCTGGCCGCCCTGCGCGCCATGCGGGGCCGGCTGCGCTTCGCTCACGCGGAATTGGCCGGTTACTCGGTGTTCGAAGAGGCTTTTACCCTGGGACAGGTGGCCGGACAATCGAGTCTCTCAGGTGGCGACTGAGCCACAGAGTCAGGGAACAATTCACGCGACGGCCGGCACGGGTCTGCCGTTAGGATGCGGAACCTGGCCCGAGCCCAGGCCAGGGGACAACGCGCGACGGGATGTGATGTCGGATTCGACCGTGGTTCGTGACGAGCAGGAGGCTGCGTCGGCAGGGGGGTGGCGTCGGCGCCATCTGGGCCGCGTCGTGCTGTCCTGTCTGGGGCTGAGTGTCGGGCCCGCCTGCGCCGCCGAAAGCCGCACGCTGCGGGTTCTCGCCTGGCCCGGCTATGCCGATCCGGACCTGGTGCACCGCTTCGAGCAGAACCTGGCCGCGCGGGTCGAACTCACCATCGTCGACACCGACCAGGCCCTGTGGCACCACATGCAGCCCGGGCCCGGGGCCAACTTCGACGTCGTGGCCGTCAACACGGCCGAGCTGCAGCGCTACATCCAGCTGAACGCCGTGCAGCCCCTGCAGCTCAAGAGCCTGCCGGGGCGGCAACGGCAGTTGGCGCGCTTCCAGGCCCTGGAAAGCATTCCCGGGCTGGTGCATGACGGCCGCAGCTACGCCATCCCCTACGCCTGGAGCGAGATGGGGCTGATCTACCACCCGGACCATTTCGCCACGCCGCCGGCGTCCATTGCGGCGCTGTGGGATCCGCGTCTGCAGGGGCGGGTGCTGGCCTATGACGGCGGCACCCACGCCTTCTCGCTGGCGGCGCAGAAGCTGGGCCTGCCCTCGCCCTTCCGCATTCCGGCGTCCCAATGGCCGATGCTGGTGGAGAGCCTGGTGGCGCTGCGCCGCAACGTCAGCGGCTTCTACACACTGCCGGAGGAATCGCTGGACCTCTACCGGCGCCGCGGCGCCTGGCTGATGCTGGCGAACTAGGGGCGCCAGCAGTTCCAGCTGCTGCGCCAGGCCGGCCTGGATGTGCGCTACACCCTGCCCCGGGAAGGGGCCCTGGCCTGGCTGGATTGCTGGGCCGTGACTCGCCAGGCCCGGGATCCCGACCTGGCCCATGCCTGGATCAACCACATGCTGTCGCCGGCGGCCTCCGAAGCCCTGCGCCAGCGCCAGGGCCTGGGCGCCACCACCAACGATGGCGATGCCCCGGCGCTCACAGGGCGCCTGGTGTGGCTGGAGCCGGTGGAGGACGACGACCGTCGCAACCGCCTGTGGCGGCGAATCGTCTCGGGTGATTCGGTGGCCAAGGTGCTGCGCTCATGAAACTGGGCATCGCCACCCGTCTGACCCTGTGGATGGCCGTGCTGGGTTGCGGCGCCGCGGGCCTCACCGGCTATTACGCCTGGGATGCGAGCTGCCGGCTGGAGCGCCAGTCGGCCCACAGCGAGCTGCTGACCTCGACCCAGGTGCTGGCGCGGCGCATCACGCTCAACCTGGAGTCGATCGAGCGCAACCTGCAGGTCATCGCCCGCCTGCCGGTCACCCGACAGGTGCTGGAACACGACCGCCCCGACGATGCCGACCGCCTGGCCGTGCTGTTCGCCGGGATGCTGGACGCCAACCCCTCCTACCTGCAGCTGCGGGTGATCGCTGCCGACCGTCACGGCCTGGAGCGGGTGCGGGTGGACCGGGTGGGCAGCGTGCCCCAGCGGGTCAGCGGGGCCGATCTGGAGGAGAAGGGCCACTTCCCCTATGTGGCCGACGCCCTGCCGCTGCAGGATGGGGCCTTCTATCTGTCGCGCATCTCGATCAACCACGAGACCAGTGCCGGCGCCGGTCCGGGCCTGCCCATGCTGCAGATGGCCATTCCGGTGCGCGAGCATGTGGGACCGGCCCTGGGCGTGGTGGTGGTCAATGTGGACCTCAACGGCCTGTTCCGCCTGCTGGCGGCCGATCTGCCGGAGGACTACCAGCTCTACCTGGCCAACGGGGCCGGCGACATCCTCATCCATCCCGATGCCAACCGGGCCTTCGCCTTCGACCGCGGCCAGCGGGCCCTGCTGCAGGACGAGTTCGCCCCGGTGGCACCGCTGCTCAGCGGGGACCGGGCGAACGCCGTGATCGACGCACCGGAAGGTGAACGGCCGGCGCAGATCGCGGCCTTCGTGGCGCAGAACATCGATTCCCCGGCCAATGGCGACCGCCTGGTGCTGGGCTTGTCCGAAGCGGAGTCGGTGGCCCTGGCGCAGTCCACCGCCATGGGCTGGGCGCTGCTGCGCATCGTCGGCGGCACCAGCCTGGTGGCGTTGCTGGGCGCCCTGCTGCTCGGCCGGGCGCTGACCCGGCCGCTCAATGCCATGGCGGCGTCCGCGCGCGGCTTTGCCGATGGCCACGAGATGAAGGATCTGCCGCTGCGCCGGGCCGACGAGCTGGGCTCGCTGGCACGCAGCCTCTACGAGTTGCAGGCCCAGGTGCGGCGTCAGCTGGGCGAGCTGCGCCACAAGCAGGACGAGCTGGCCCACCTGTCCCAGCACGACAGCCTGACCGGCCTGGCCAACCGCCGCCTGTTCATGGACCGGCTGGAGCAGGCCCTGGCCCTGGCGCGTCGCCACGGCCGCCGGGTCTTCCTGCTGTTCATCGACCTGGACGATTTCAAGATCATCAACGACCGGCATGGCCACTCGGCCGGCGACGAGGTGCTGCGCGTGCTGGCCCAGCGTCTGCAGAGCCAGGTGCGCGAACTGGACACCGTGGCCCGCCTGGGCGGCGACGAGTTCGTGGTCCTGCTGGGCGACGCGGTGGACGGTGCGCAGGCCAGCGTGGTCGCCCACAAGCTGCTGGGCGCCCTGCGGGAGCCGGTGTCGGTGGCCGGCCTGGCGCTGGACATCGACGCCAGCATCGGCGTGAGCAACTTCCCCGAGGACGGGCAGAGTGCCAGCGAGCTGCTGGCCCATGCCGACCGGGCCATGTACGCGATCAAGGCGCTGGGCGCGGGTGGCGTGGGCTTCATCGGCCAGGTGATGCCAGGCGATGCCTCCGGGGGCATCCGCTCCGTGCCCGCCGGCTGAGCCTGGCCATCATCGACCCGAAGCAGGACCGGAAGGCGGTCGCCGAGGAGCTGGACCCGGAGGAGGCCGGGCGCACGGGCTGCGCCGACGTCACCCGGCCGGCCGGCGACTTTCTGACGACGCACGACCTTTCCGTGCCGCAGCGGGCCAAGAGCACCCGCGTGAGCTGTTCGTTCCGGCAGATGAGCGACGCGCTGCTGCAGAAGGAGAAGATCGAGCGCGCCGTCTTCCATGAGCTGCCGGAGATCGGCAAGCAACGCCCCCGGGTGTTCCACGGCCATGTGGTCGAGGTGCGCGCCGGCGTGCGCAAGCGGGTGCGGGCCGCCGCGGGGCGCATCGAGGCGCCGGGCTCAGACCCGAGGACAGGATCGCGTCGGGCTCAGGCTGGCGCGTTGAGCGCGTTCAGGCGCTCCACCGTGCCCACGTCGGTCCAGGGGCCGTCCCAGCGGCAGGCCGCCAGCCGGCCGGCGTCCAGCGCCGCTTCCAGCTTGGGCCGCAGGGCCAGCCGGGTGCCGGGCGCGACGTCGGTGAACAAGCCCGGCTTGAACAGGCCCACGCTGGCCCAGGTGAGCTTGTCGGCCGCCGCCCGCGTGGCCAGCCCCTGGGCATCGATGCCGAAATCTCCGCCCGGGTGGTGCGGGGCATTGGGCACCAGCCACAGCCGGGCCCAGTGCGGGCTGGCGGCGAAGGCGGCCGCGTCGGCGGCCGCGAAGGGAAAGCCGGGCAGGAACACATCGCCCGACACGACCCAGAAGGCCTCCTCGCCCCGCGGCGCCAGCCAGGGCAGGGCCTTGGCGATGCCGCCGGCCGTCTCCAGCGCGCCGCCGTGGTCGCGGCCCTCCATCGAGTAGTGGATCTTCAGGCCCCAGCGCGCGCCGTCACCCAGCGCGGCGGGGAACTGATCTTCCAGCCAGGCGGTGTTGATCACCACCTCGCGCACGCCGGCGGCCGCCAGCGCCGCCAGGTGGTGGACGATCAGCGGCTGGCCGCGCACCGCCAGCAGCGGTTTGGGCGTGGCGTCGGTCAGCGGCCGCATGCGTTCGCCGCGGCCGGCGGCCAGGATCAGGGCGCGGGGCGGCGCGGGGGGCAGGCTCATCGTTCGGTCTCGACACCCCGGTGCAGACGCTGGACGGCCTGCCGGGTGGGTTGGAAGGCGTCCAGCAGGGCGCCGAGCAGGGCTTCGGCCCGGGCCGAGTTGTCCTCGCCCAGATTGCAGACATAGACATCCAGCGTCACCGCGCCGCGCTCGGGCCAGGTGTGCACCGCCAGGTGGGATTCGGCCAGCAGCACGACGCCGGTGACACCCGCGGGGCCGGCCACCGCCGGGTGCGGGGCGAAGCGGTGGAACAGCTCGCCCACCGCCTGCAGCCCTGCTGTCGCAACGGCCGCCAGACAGGTCTGGCGCAGCGCGTCCGCATCGGTCATCCGAGGCAGCGTGGAGGGGCAGCCGACCAGGTCGGCGGTGAGGTGCAGGCCCTGCATGGGCGCGCATTATCGGCCGGTCGCTAAAATACCCAGCTCCCCGCCAGGCCGGCTCGTCTGCGGCATTCCCGCTGCCCACGGGCTCCCTCATCACAGAAGATCCGAAGATCCTTCCCATGCCTTCCGACACTCCCAGCAGCACCGCCCTGACTTCTTCCGCCCTGGCCAACGCGATCCGCGCCCTGGCCATGGATGCCGTCCAGAAGGCCAATTCCGGGCACCCGGGCGCGCCCATGGGCATGGCCGAGATGGCCCAGGCCCTGTGGACCCGCCACCTCAAGCACAACCCTGCCGCGCCGCACTGGGCCGACCGTGACCGCTTCGTGCTGTCCAACGGCCATGCGTCGATGCTGATCTACGCCCTGCTGCACCTGACCGGCTACGACCTGCCGATGGATCAGCTCAAGGCCTTCCGCCAGCTGCACAGCCAGACCCCGGGCCACCCCGAAGTGGACGTGACCCCGGGCGTGGAAACCACCACCGGCCCGCTGGGCCAGGGCGTGACCAATGCCGTGGGCATGGCGCTGGCCGAGAAGCTGCTGGCCGCCGAGTTCAACCGCGACGGCCACACCATCGTCGACCACCACACCTACGTCTTCCTGGGCGACGGCTGCATGATGGAGGGCATCAGCCACGAGGCCTGCGCCCTGGCCGGTGCCTGGAAGCTCAACAAGCTGATCGCGCTGTACGACGACAACGGCATCTCGATCGACGGCAAGGTGGCTCCCTGGTTCGTGGACAACACCGCCCAGCGCTTCCAGGCCTATGGCTGGAACGTCGTCGGCCCGGTGGACGGCCATGACGTCGACGCGGTGGATGCTGCCATTGCCCAGGCCAAGCTGAGTGCCGACAAGCCCACGCTGATCGTCTGCAAGACCGCCATCGGCCACGGTTCGCCCAACCGTGCCGGCACCGCCAAGGCCCATGGCGAACCCCTGGGGGCCGAGGAAATCGGCCTGACCCGCGCCGCCCTGGGCTGGTCGGCCGAGCCCTTCACCGTGCCGGCCGAGGTCAAGGCCGGCTGGGATGCCACCGCCGCCGGTGCCGCCGCGCAGGCCGCCTGGGACGAGCGCTTTGCCGCCTACGAAACCGCCTTCCCGGAACTGGCCGCCGAGTTCGTGCGCCGCATGGCGGGCGAACTGCCGGCCGACTTCGCCGAGATCGCGGTGGATGCCGTGGGCGACGCCCATGACAAGGCCGAGACCGTGGCCAGCCGCAAGGCCAGCCAGATCGCCCTGGGCCACTTCACCGCCCGCCTGCCCGAACTGCTGGGCGGCTCGGCCGACCTGACCGGCTCCAACCTGACCAACACGCCCAGCACCCCCGCTTTCCGCGTGGACGAGGTCGGCGCCGTGGTCAAGACCGAAGACGGCAAGATCGGCCGCCACATCAACTACGGCGTGCGCGAGTTCGGCATGGCCGCCATCATGAACGGCGTGGCCCTGCACGGTGGCTACATCCCCTACGGCGGCACCTTCCTGACCTTCAGCGACTACAGCCGCAACGCCATCCGCATGGCCGCGCTGATGAAGAAGCGCGTCATCCACGTCTTCACCCACGACTCCATCGGCCTGGGCGAGGACGGCCCCACCCACCAGTCGGTGGAGCACGCCGCCAGCCTGCGCCTGATCCCCGGCCTGGACGTCTGGCGCCCGGCCGACACGACCGAGACCGCGGTGGCCTGGACGATCGCCCTGGCCAACAAGCACCGCCCCAGCGCGCTGCTGCTCTCGCGCCAGAACCTGCCCTACCTGCCCAAGACCGACGCCGACGTGATCACCCGCGGCGCCTACATCCTGTCCGAGCCCAGCGAGGTCGGCCTGAAGAAGGCGGCCAAGGCGGTCATCATCGCCACCGGCTCCGAGGTGCAGCTGGCGCTGCGCGCCCAGGAAGAACTGGCCAAGAAGAAGATCCCGGTGCGCGTGGTCTCCATGCCTTCGACCACCGTGTTCGACCGCCAGGACCTGGACTACAAGAAGGCCGTGCTGCCGCCCAAGCTGCCGCGCATCGCCGTCGAGGCCGGCGTGACCGACTTCTGGTGGAAGTACGGCTGCGCCGCCGTGGTGGGCCTGGACCGCTTCGGCGAATCCGCTCCCGCCGGCGAGCTGTTCAAGCTCTTCGGCTTCACCGCCGAGAACATCGCGCTGACCGTGCGCAAGGTGCTGGCCAAGTAAGCCACCGCCGATCGATTCCGCTGTTATTCCAACCTTACTGACTCGGAGAGATCCCATGACCATCAAGATCGGTATCAACGGCTTCGGCCGCATCGGCCGCATGGTGTTCCGCGCTGCGGTGCAGAACTTCGCCAACGACATCGAGATCGTCGGCATCAACGACCTGCTGGAGCCCGACTACCTGGCCTACATGCTGAAGTACGACAGCGTGCACGGCCGCTTCAAGGGCGAGGTCTCGGTCGAGGGCTCGAACCTGATCGTCAACGGCAAGAAGATCCGCCTGTCGGCCGTCAAGGACCCGGCCGAGCTGAAGTGGGATGAAGTCGGTGCCGAGGTGGTCATCGAATCGACCGGCCTGTTCCTGACCAAGGAAACCGCCGAGAAGCACCTGAAGGCCGGCGCCAAGAAGGTCATCATGTCGGCCCCGTCCAAGGACGACACCCCGATGTTCGTCTATGGCGTGAACGACACCACCTACGCCGGCCAGGCCATCATCTCCAACGCCAGCTGCACCACCAACTGCCTGGCCCCGGTGGCCAAGGTGCTCAACGACACCTTCGGCATCAAGCGTGGCCTGATGACCACCGTGCACGCCGCCACCGCCACCCAGAAGACCGTGGACGGCCCGTCCAACAAGGACTGGCGCGGTGGCCGCGGCATCTTGGAGAACATCATCCCCAGCAGCACCGGTGCCGCCAAGGCCGTGGGCGTGGTGATCCCCGAGCTGAACAAGAAGCTGACCGGCATGTCCTTCCGCGTGCCGACCTCCGACGTGTCGGTGGTGGACCTGACGGTCGAGCTGAACAAGGAAGCTTCGTACGAGGACATCTGCGCGGCGATGAAGGCTGCTTCGCAAGGTGCCATGAAGGGCGTGCTGGGTTACACGGAAGACAAGGTGGTGGCCACCGACTTCCGTGGCGAGTCCTGCACCTCGGTGTTCGATGCCGAGGCCGGCATCGCCCTGGACAAGACCTTTGTCAAGGTCGTGGCCTGGTACGACAACGAGTGGGGCTACTCGAACAAGTGCCTGGAGATGGCCCGCGTGATCGCCAAGTGATCCCGGCCGACGGTCTGACCGTCTGAACCACGCCCCGGTGCCGCCAGGTCCCGGGGCGTTCTTGTTTGGCGTCAAAGCGAGCATATCCGGGTGCGGATGGTCGCTGTTGGACACGCTGCGGCAAACTTTCCCGGTCTAGACTGGTGCAGGCCGTCGTCACAGGCCGGGACCGAAACCTTCCATCGAGGAACCCATGGTGAAGAGAAACATGCTGCTGGCGGCGCTGTCGCTGATCGCGGGTCTGGCTGCCGCGCCGGTCCAGGCGAGCGAGGCGGCCCATGTCCACCGGCAACCGAGCGCGGTCGCCGAGACCGGGCGGGTGATCGTGAAGTACCGTGCCAATGCCGCGGTGTTGGCTGCCACGACGGGTACCGCCACCGCCCAGTCGGCCCGTGCCGGCGTGCAAGGGGTGCAGGCCGCCAGCCGCATGAGCGCCCGCCTGGGGCTGGCGCTGACTGACGGCCGCGCCCTGGACGCCCGCACCCAGGTGCTCAAGTCCAGCGCCCTGGGCAGCGCGGCCCTGGCCAAGCGACTGGCCCAGGACAGCAATGTCGAGTGGGCCGTGGTGGATCAGCGCCGCTTCATCACCTCCGCGACCGCACCCAACGATCCCCTGTATCCGGACAACCTCAGTGCCTCGCTGAGCAACCTGACGGCCGGCCAGTGGTACCTGCGTGCCCCCACGCCCACCTACGCCTCGGCCATCAATGGCCCGGGCGCCTGGGCCAGCGCCACCGGCAGCAATGTGGTGGTGGCCGTGCTGGACACCGGCATCCGGCCGGACCACCCCGACCTGGCGGGCAACATCCTGTCCTCGGGTTACGACTTCATCTCGGACGCGGCCATCGCCAACGACGGGGATGGGCGCGACGGCGATCCGACCGACCCCGGCGACTGGATCTCCCAGAGCGATCTGTCGAACGCGACCTTCTCGGGCTGCACGGTGGGCGACAGCTCCTGGCACGGCACCGTGGTGACCGGCATCATCGGCGCCACGGCCGACAACGGCGTGGGTATCGCCGGGGTGGCGCCCCATGTGTCCATCCTGCCGGTGCGGGTGCTGGGCAAGTGCGGTGGCTACGACTCCGACATCATCGCGGGCATGCTGTGGGCCGCCGGCCTGAGCGTGTCGGGCGTGCCTGCCAACACCCATCCGGCCAAGGTGCTCAACATGAGCCTGGGCGCCACCGGCAGCTGTTCCACCGCCTACCAGGACGCCGTGAACCAGGTGAACGCCGCGGGTGCGGTGGTGGTCGCCGCGGCCGGCAACGAGAGCGTGGCGGCCGGGGCGCCGGCCAACTGCAGCGGCGTCATCGGCGTGGCGGCCCTGCGCAATGTGGGCACCAAGGCCGGGTATTCCAGCCTGGGCTCGACGGTGAGCATCAGCGCGCCCGGGGGCAACTGCGGCAGCGGCGCGACCTGCGCCTACGCCATCCTGAGCACCACCAACAGCGGCACCACCACGCCCAGCACCAACACCTACACGGATGCGACCTACGCCAGCGCGGAGGTCGGCACCAGCTTTGCCGCTCCCATGGTGTCCGGCACGGCCGCGCTGATGTTCTCGCTCAACAGCAGCCTCACGCCCGCCCAGGTGAAGAGCCTGTTGCAGGCCAGTGCGCGCAGCTTCCCCAGCACCGGCGGCACCGCCGGCATTTCCACCTGCCAGGCACCGTCGGGCAGCACCACCCAGGACGAGTGCTACTGCACCACCAGCACCTGCGGCGCGGGCATGCTCGACGCCTCGGCGGCCCTGTCGGCCGTGCAGGGCAAGGTTCCTCCCAAGGTTGTGTTGGCTTTCTCGCCCTCCAGCAGCGTGGTGGCGGGCAACAGCGTCACGCTGGACGCCTCCGCTTCCTCTGCGGCCAGCGGTGCCAGCATTGCCGGGTACGCCTGGGAAATCGCGTCGGGTGTGGGCCTGGCCAGCTTCTCGGGCAGCACCAGCGGCAGCACCGCCACCCTGGTCACGACCGGGATCGGCACGGTGACGGTGAAGCTGACGGTCACCGACAGCCGCGGGGTGTCCGCCAGTTCGTTCGAGACGCTGACCATCACCGCCTCCACGCCCCCCACGGCCAGCTTCACGGTGTCGTCCAGCAGCGTGGTGGTGGGCAACAGCGTGACGCTGGATGCCTCGGCGTCCTCGGCCGCCAGCGGTGCCTCCATCGCCAGCTACGCCTGGGCCATCACCTCGGGCAGCGACATCGCCAGCTTCTCGGGCAGCACCAGCGGCAGCACCGCCACCCTGGTCACCAGCGGATCCGGCAGCGTGACGGTGCAGCTGACCGTCACCGACAGCCGCGGGGTCTCCGCCAGTCTGTCCAGAACGCTGACCGTCACGGCGGCCGCGCTCCCCACCGCCAGCTTCACGGTGTCGTCCAGCAGCGTGGCGGCGGGCAACAGCGTGACGCTGGACGCCTCGGCGTCCTCGGCCGCCGGCGGGGCCTCCATCGCCAGCTACGCCTGGGCCATCACCTCGGGCGGCGGCATCGCCAGCTTCTCGGGCAGCACCAGCGGCAGCACCGCCACCCTGGTCACCAGCGGATCCGGCAGCGTGACGGTGCAGCTGACTGTCACCGACAGTCTGGGCAACAGCGCCAGTTCCAGCGCCACGATCACCGTGACCAGTCCCGTCTCGGGCTCGGGCGGCGGCGGCGGTGCCCTGGCCCTGTGGTGGCAGTGCGGCCTGCTGGCCCTGGGCCTGCTGCTGCGTCGCCGGGCCGCCTGAGCCAGGCGCGCAGGACCGCACACGACAAGGGGGCTTCGGCCCCCTTTTTCACGCCCGGGGCTTGGCTTGAAGCGCCGCCTGCCGATAACCGTGTCAGGATCAGACCGGTGACATGGGCATGAACACTTGGCGACACCGCACAGTCTGGCTGTGCATCTCGGGGATGGCGGGCACGCTGGGGGCGACGGCCGCGGTGGCCGCGCCGCAGGGGCCGGTGCGCGGCTTCATCGTCCAGTTGCGGGATGCGCCCTTGCATCGACTGCCCGGTGCCGGTGCCCTGTCCGCCCAGGCGCAGGCCCAGCGCAGCCGCGCCCTGGCCCTGGACCAGCAACGCTGGCAGCAGGTGACCCAGGGAGTGGGCCTGAACCGCGCCCCGGGCTGGCGCCTGCAGGCCGTGGGGGCTTCGGCCCAGCGTCTGACCTGGTCCCATGCCCTGACCCCTCAGGAGCAGCGCATCTGGGGCGCCCGGCTGGCGGCCCGCGCCGAGGTGGCCTGGGTGGTGCCCGACACGGTGGAGCCTTCGCTGCAGCAGGTGACGCCGGATGACCCGCTGTTCGCCGGCACCAGCGGCCAGTGGTGGCTCCAGCCCGTCGGCGGCAGCGACAGTCTGCCCCTGGAGAGCCGCCTGCGCGGCGTGCCGGGCCTGCAGACCGCCTGGTCGCGCGGCACGGGGGATGCCGCGCCGGTGCTGGCGGTGCTGGACACCGGCATCACCGCCCACCCCGACCTGGCCGCCGGTCGGCTGCTGCCGGGCTTCGACATGGTGGCCGACTGGGACAGCGGCACCGGCCGTGGCTATGCCAACGACGGCGACGGCCGGGATGCCGACCCCAGTGACCCGGGCGACTGGGTCAGCACCAGCGATCAGGCGGTGGATGCCGGCCGCTACGGCGATTGCGCGGTGCAGCCCAGCAGCTGGCACGGCACCACCGTCACCGGCATCATCGCCGCCACCGCCGGAAATGCGCAGGGGGTGGCGGGGGCCAACTGGGGCGTGCGCATCCTGCCGGTGCGGGTGGCCGGCAAGTGCGGCGCCTCGGTCAGCGACATCGTCGATGGCATGCGCTGGGCGGCGGGCCTGGCGGTCTGCCAGACCTGGAGCAACAGTCAGAACCCCGGCGGCTCCTGCACGCAGTGGGCGCCCACCAACCCCACGCCGGCCCGGGTGGTGAACATCAGCTTCGGCGGGGCGGCCAGCTGCAACGCGGCCTACCAGAGCGCCATCGACGAGCTGTGGGCCAAGGGTGTGCTGGTGGTGGCCGCCGGCGGCAACGACCACGGCGACCCCAGTCGCCCGGCCAACTGCAACCATGTGCTGGGTGTGGCGGCACTCAACCGGGATGGCTTCAAGGCCAACTACTCCAATTTCGGCGCGGCCCTCGGTCTGGCCACGGTGGGCGGCGACGACACCGGCGGCCGCTGGGGCAGCCTGCTGGCCGACGGCGGCCTGCTGACCCTGGGCAACGACGGCGACACCGCCGCCGGGCAGGGGGTGTACAACCGCCACGCCGGCACCAGCTTCGCGGCGCCGGTGGTCAGCGCGGTGGCGGCCCAGATGCTCTCCCTGGCCCCGGCCCTGGGGCCGGCGGACCTGGTGCGGGGCCTGCAGGCCAGCGCACGGCCGCATGTGCGTTCGTCCCTGATGGCCGCCTGCAGCAGCGACAACCCGGGTCGCTGCCTGTGCACCACCAGCACCTGCGGGGCCGGCATCCTGGACGCGGACGAGGCCTTGCGCTGGGCGCAGCTGAGCGCAGCGGGCCAGACCTACCAGGCGCCCAGCTGGCCGCAGGTGATGATCGACAACAGCGAGCTGCGGGCGGCCGTGGCCCTGGGGCCGGACCGCGAGGCGGCCGCGGGCAGCACCGGCGGCAGCAGCACGGGCAGTGACAGCGGGGGAGGCGGCGGTGGCGGCTTTGGTGCCGCCGAACTGGCGGGGCTGGTCCTGCTGGCGGCGGGGCTGGGCATCAGGGGGCGGCGTCGCACGCCTGCCAGCGCGGCCCGTCGTTCGCCCCGCTCAGCCGGCTCAGCTGCTCGGCGCTGAGCGGCGAAGCCCGCAGCAGGTGCTCCACGCGAGCGGGCACCAGCACTTCCACCCGGGCGCTGTGCGCGCCCTGGCGGTTGACCTGGGCCAGGCGGGCCTGCGCCTCGGCGGGGCTGCCGAACTGCCCCAGCGACAGGCCAGGACTCAGACGCGGGTGGTTGACCAGCTCGTCGGCCGCGATCTTCAGTCCCTTGAGCTCCTGCTGCTTCTTCTGCAGCAGCTCGGGCGTCTTGTAGGGCCCCATCACCACCGCCCAGCGTCCGCCGCTTTCCGCTCGGCGGTCCTGCCACTGGCCCTCCTTCAGGCCCAGCGCCTGAAGCTGTGCCAGGGCCGGCGCCAGGGCGGCATCGGACAGCGGACCGGCCTGCAGGCAGCCCGTCTCGGCCGCTGCGGAAGCTGGCGCCGCCGCGCTGGCCGCCGCCACCGGCGCCGAGGCCGCGCCATGCACCACCCGCACCGCCTGCGGGTTGATCTGCCGGGTCAGGCGCTCGGGGTCGCGCTGGCTGTCGGGGCCGGGCAGGCCCAGGGCGTGGGCCACGGTGGGCTGGCGCCAGGCCCAGACGGCCAGATTGGCCAGCACCAGGGCGATCAACAGCGCACGCAGCATCTCAGGCGGTGGGGGGCAGGGGGCGCACGCTCACTTCGCCGCTGACGATGCGGTGCAGTGCCCCGTCGTGCCGCACCAGCAGGGCGCCGTCCTCGGCCACGCCCTCGGCTTCGCCCTGGGGGCAGGCGGGGTCGGTGGTGCTCACCAGGTGGCCGCGCAGCAGGTCGCGTGCGGCATAGGCCTGCACCAGCCCGCCAAAGCCTTCGCGTTCGAAGCGCGCCAGCACCCGGGCCAGCTCCGGCATCACCCGGGCCAGCACCTGGGGGGCGTCCAGGCCGGGCAGGAACTCGCTGAGCGAGGCCACCTGCTCCGGCATGGTCAGCGGCAGGATGTTCAGACCGATGCCGATGACCGCCATGCGCTGGTCCGTCACCTGCATGCCCTCGATCAGGATGCCGCCGAGCTTGCGGCCCTGGCCGGGGGCGTCCAGGCGCCAGAGGTCGTTGGGCCATTTCAGGCCCAGCTGGGTGCCGGCCGGGTCCAGCGCGGTGGCCACCGCCAGGCCCACGGCCAGCGACAGGCCGGACCAGTCCGGGCGCTGGATGGCCAGGCTCAGCGAGAAGGTGAGCGAGGCGCCGGGCAGGGATTCCCAGCTGCGGCCCAGGCGCCCTCGGCCGTGGGTCTGCTGCACGGCCACCAGCAGCGAGGGGGCCAGGTCGCTGGCGCGCAGCGGCCGGCCCTGGGCGGCCTGGGTCAGCTGGCGCAGCCGGTCCATCAGGGCGCCGTTGGTCGAGTCCAGGCGGTCCACGACCTCGATCGACAGGTCCGGCAGGTCACCCTGGAGCTGCTCCCACAGCGCGTGGATGCCCCAGATGCTGTGGCGATCGGACGGGCTGCCGTGGTTCATCGGGGAGGATGCCATCGCAAGACCTCACTGCCGGCGCGTGGCGCGGCGCTTGGGGCTGAGCATGGTGTGCCGGCATTCCGGCGCGCCGCAGCGGCATTCGTAGCGCTTCTTCAGCGCCGGGGTGTAGCGCTCGTCGATGGTCAGGCCGTAGTCGTAGGAGAGTTCCTCGCCCGGAGCGATGGGGCGCAGGGCCTTGATGAACACCCGGCCGTCGTCGGTTTCCTCGGCCTCGCAGTTCGGGTCGCAGGAGTGGTTGATCCAGCGCGAGGCATTGCCGCCGTACAGGGCGTCGATCACCTCGCCGGTGCGCAGCTGGAAGTAGAAGGTGTGCTCGGGGTTGGAGGGGTCGTGCGGGTGGCGGCGCAGGGCCTCGTCCCAGTCGATGCGGTCGCCGGTGTATTCGACCAGCACCTCGCCCGGCTCGATGGCCTGCAGCGCGAACACGCCCTTGCCATGCACCCCGCTGCGGCGGACCTGGATGCGCCGCCCGGAGGCGGCGGAGGCGGTGCGCGGGGCTTTCGCTTGCATGGCAGGCTTCATTGGGTACATTGAAATCATGAGCGCGCGTGCGCGTGCACGCGCGGGACGGGCCGATTGTAGGCATGGCCCGAGGCGGACCCGACAGACACGACAAGACCGATGAGCAAGTCACTGATCATTGCGGAAAAGCCCAGCGTGGCGCAGGACATCGTCCGGGCGCTGACGCCGGTGGCCGGCAAGTTCGAAAAACTGGCCGACCATTTCGAGAACGACCGCTATGTGGTCACTTCGGCGGTGGGCCACCTGGTGGAGATCAAGGCGCCGGACGACTACGACGTCAAGCGCGGCAAGTGGAGCTTCGCCAACCTGCCGGTGGTGCCGCCGCATTTCGACCTGGCGCCCATCGACAAGGCCAAGGCGCGGCTCACCGCGGTGGTCAAGCTGGTCAAGCGCAAGGACGTGACCGAGCTGATCAACGCCTGTGACGCGGGGCGCGAAGGGGAGCTGATCTTCCGCCTGATCGTCCAGTACGCCGGCGGCGCCAAGGGGCCGATCGACAAGCCGGTGCGGCGCCTGTGGCTGCAGAGCATGACGCCCCAGGCCATCCGTGACGGTTTCGAGAAACTGCGCAGCAACGAGCAGATGCTGGGCCTGGCCGACGCGGCGCGCAGCCGCTCCGAGGCCGACTGGCTGGTGGGCATCAACGGCACGCGGGCCATGACGGCCTTCAATTCGCGCGACGGCGGCTTCTTCCTGACCACCGTCGGCCGGGTGCAGACGCCCACGCTGTCCATCGTCGTCGAGCGCGAGGAGAAGATCCGCAAGCACGTGCCGCGCGACTACTGGGAGATCAAGGCCGAGTTCGGCGCCCAGGCTGGCGTGTACGAGGGCAAGTGGTTCGACCCGGCCTTCAAGAAGGACCCGAACGACGCCGACAAGCGCGCTGACCGGCTCTGGAACGAGGCCGATGCCCAGGCCATCGTCGAGGCTGTGCGTGGCCGCAGCGCCACCGTCACCGAGGAGGCCAAGCCCAGCAGCCAGGCCTGCCCGGGCTTGTACGACCTGACCACGCTGCAGCGCGAGGCCAACAGCCGCTTCGGCTTCTCGGCCAAGACCACGCTGTCGCTGGCCCAGGCCCTGTATGAAAAGCACAAGGTGCTGACCTACCCCCGGACGGATTCACGCCACCTGCCGGAGGACTACCTCAGCGTGGTCAAGCAGACCTTCGGCATGCTGGCCGAGGAGGACCTGCCCGGCCCGCTGCAGCACCTGGCCCAGCACGCCCGCAAGGGCCTCAAGGAGGGCTACATCAAGCCCAGCAAGCGCGTCTTCGACAACGCCAAGGTGTCGGACCACTTCGCCATCATCCCCACGCTGCAGGCGCCCAAGAGCCTGACCGAGGCCGAGGCCAAGCTCTACGATCTGGTCGTCAAGCGCTTCATCGCCATCTTCTTCCCCTCGGCCGAGTACATGGTCACCACCCGCATCACCAAGGTGCCGGTGCAAGGCGGTGTCGTTCACCAGTTCCAGACCAACGGCAAGGTGCTGGTCAACCCCGGCTGGCTGGCCGTCTACGGCAAGGAAGCCCAGGACGAGGACGCCAATCTGGTGCCGGTGCAGCCCGGCGAGGGCGTGGTGACCGAGGAGGTGGCCCTGGCCGCCCTGCGCACCAAGCCGCCGGCCCGCTACACCGAAGCCACGCTGCTGTCGGCCATGGAAGGCGCGGGCAAGCTGATCGACGACGACGAGCTGCGCGAGGCCATGGCCGAGAAGGGCCTGGGCACGCCAGCCACCCGTGCGGCCATCATCGAAGGCCTGATCACCGAGAAGTACATGCTGCGCGAAGGCCGCGAGCTGATGCCCACGGCCAAGGCCTTCCAGCTGATGACCCTGCTGCGCGGCCTGGGCGTGGAGGACCTGACCAAGCCCGAGCTGACCGGCAACTGGGAGTACCAGCTCGCCGAGATGGAGCAGGGCAAGCTCTCGCGCGAGCGCTTCATGCAGGACATCGCGGCGATGGCCGAGCGCATCGTCAAGAAGGCCAAGGAATACGACCGCGACACCATCCCGGGCGACTACGCGACGCTCCAGACGCCCTGCCCGAACTGCGGCGGCGTGGTCAAGGAGAACTACCGCCGCTTCACCTGCACCGGGGCTTCAGGGGATGCCGAGGGCTGCGGCTTCTCGATCACCAAGATTCCGGCCGGGCGCAGCTTCGAGCTGCCCGAGGTGGAGCAATTCCTGCGCGACAAGCACATCGGTCCGCTGGAAGGCTTCCGCTCCAAGGCGGGCTGGCCCTTCACGGCGGAACTCAAGCTGGTCCACGACGAGGAAGTGAAGAACTGGAAGCTGGAGTTCGACTTCGGCGAGGATGCCCAGCAGGCCGAGGAAGGCGAGCCGGTGGACTTCTCCGGCCAGGAGAGCCTGGGCCCCTGCCCCAAGTGCCAGGGCCACGTCTACGAGCACGGTGCCAACTACGTCTGCGAGCACGCGGTGGGCGCGCACGTGACCTGCGACTTCAAGAGCGGCAAGGTCATCCTGACCCAGCCGGTGGACCGCGGGCAGTTCAGCAAGCTGCTGGCCACCGGCAAGACCGACCTGCTGGAGAACTTCGTCTCCAACAAGACGCGCCGCAAGTTCAAGGCCTTCCTGGCCTACGACAAGAAGGAAGGCAAGGTGGGCTTCGAGTTCGAGCCCCGCGCCGCCAAGGCGCCGGCCAAGAAGGCCGCCCGCAAGACCTCCACCGCCGAGTGAGGCCGCGGCCATGAAAAATGGCCACGCGCCGGATGGCGGGTGGCCCAAGACGGAGAACTCCCAAGCACGGGCCGGTCGCGAGACCGGCCCGTCTTTCCTTCCGACTTACTTCGACAGCTCGATCTGCGAGCTGGTGGCGGTCAGGTAACCCACCGCGGCGCCGAAGCGATCGTCGTAGTTGGTGCGGATGATCGGATCCAGCACCGGCTTGACGATGTCGTGCAGCGGCGATTCCCAGTCACCCGGGTGCTGGAAGTTGCTCATCACGTAGGTCCAGCCGTTGATCTTGTCCACGGCATGCAGGCCGGTGGATTCGGCACCCGACGGGGTGGACAGCACGCGGCTGAGCGTCTGGGTGTCCACGTTGTAGGCCCACAGGAAGTTGTTGACGTGCATGCCGCTGTCCTCGCCGATGAACAGGGTGCGCATCTCTTCCGAGAACTTCAGGTTGTCGGGGTTGGCGATCTTGTCGGCGTTGGCCAGGTTGCCCAGGGCGTCGGCCGTGCTCAGATCCTCGCCCAGCAGGATGAACTGCGAGCTGGTCGGCACCCATTCGCTGTTGATGGCGGCGCCGGTGCTGTCCTTCACGCCGGCGGTCATGGTGTGCTCCAGCACGCCACCGGCGTTGATCGCGGCCGGGAAGTTCACGTTCAGGGCCGGAACGTTGCTGGACTTGCCGGTGACCATCGAGTCCTTGATGGCCGAGATGGCGGAGTAGGCCTTCTTGTCCTTCAGGTTGACCGTCGTGCCTTCCATCTTGGTGAAGGACAGGCTGCCACCCATCATCGCGGCGTAGCGGTGGGTTTCCAGGAAGGCGGCGGCCTTCTCCATGTCCGGCTTGACCTTGACCCACAGCTTCTTCTTGCTGATGACGATCTGGGTGTAGCTGCTGTCGGCCGGGTCGGTGGTCAGCGATTCCATGATGTCGCTGGCCTGGATGCCGCCGCGCACCAGGGTCTCGATCTCGGCGCTGGTGGCCGAGCCCAGCTTGATCCAGCTGATGCTGGCGCTGGAGGTGGCGTTCAGCTCGGTGGTGTACCTGGCCACGTACAGCGTGCCGGAGGAAAGGTCCGTCTCCTTGTCGGCCACGAACATGAACAGGCCGCCGTTGGTGGCGTCGTCGCCCATCAGCACGGTGCGGTTGTCGCCCATGACCTGGACCAGCTCGTGCGAGATGCGGCCCATGCAGTAGTGCTTGGCGATGCTGGCCGTGCCGTCCTTGTTGACGGTGACTTCCGGCAGGTGGCCGTAGTCGTAGGGGTTGGCGGTGCTGCTGTTGCCGAAGAGGTTCTGGCTGAAGGCCTGCAGGGTGGCCAGGCTGCTGCCGTTGGCACCCTGGTCGAAGGCGTCCGGCTCGTACTCTTCCGAGGACAGGTGGGTGCCCCAGGGCGACAGGCTGGCGCCGCAGGTGATCCACAGGCCCTTGACGCCCGAGGTGTCCACGTTGTGGTACTTCACCAGGCTCAGCTTGCCGGTGTCCTTGTCCTGGTCCAGCGACAGCACCGCGATCGGCGAGGGCAGCTGGCCGTACATCGAGGCCAGGGCCTGGTTGCGGGTGGTGTACTCGAACTGGACCACGGCGAAGACCGGGTTGCCCTTGACGCCGGCCACGCTGGCGCCGTCCACGGTCAGCAGCGAGGAGCCGTCCGGGCAGTCCGAGAAGAACTGGCGCTCCGAACCGGCCACCGAGCTGTCGATGATCGGCTGGTTGTGGATGTCGTAGTAGCCGCCGGCCAGCAGGGTGCCGCCCTGGCCGTCGGGCACCTCGGTGCCGGTGATGAAGAAGGGCTGGTAGGCCAGCTCGAAGCTGCGGGTGCTCTTGTCGTCGAAGGTGGCCACCAGCGTGGAAGCGGTGTAGGTCGTGGCCATGTTCTCGGGCGCGCTCAGGTCGGGCGCAGCCATGTTCGAGAACGAGGCGCTCACGAAGTTGGGGCTGTCGCTGCCGTTGCCGCAGGCGGTCAGCAGACCGGCGGAGGCCAGCGAGGAGGCCAGGGGCAGCAGCGGGGCGCCGGCCATGGCTTGGATCAGGCGGCGGCGGGAAATCTGGGGCGTGTTCATGTCAATGCTCGTCCATGCTTGTGGCTTGGCCACGGCGGCGTCGCCGTGGGACAGCCCGCGAATCTAGAAGCCGCAGATGTCGAGAGCGTGACGGTCGGCGCCAACGCCAAGCTGAGTGTGGTGTGACAGCCTCCCGGCGCCGGGCGCATCGGGCTGTCCGGGGCCTTGCAAGACCCCGTGCCAGCGCCGCGTGACGGGACTGTGTATCGTGGCGGACCCTGGGTGCCCCACCCCGGGGCAGGCCCGTCCGGCGCCTGCCGATCCAGCCCTGTCCCACCTGTTCATGACCTGGCCCATCCTGTTCAAGCTGCTCGCCATCGTTCTCGTCGCGGGCCTGGGCTGGGTGGTGGGGCGCACCCGCTGGCTGGGCGATGCCCAGGTGGACCCGGCCCGGGTGCTGGCCAACGCCGCCTTCTACCTGTTCGCGCCGGCCCTGTTCTTCCGCACCACCGCGCGGGTGGATCTGGCGCACCTGCCCTGGGGCATGCTGGCCGCCTTCTTCGCGCCGGTGCTGGCAGTGATGCTGGGGGTCTATGGCGTGCAGCGCGCGCGGCGTGGCCGGCTGGGGCTGCCGGCGGCCGCGCCGGCGGTGCGGGCCATCACCGCCACCTTCGGCAATTCGGTGCAGATCGGCATCCCGGTGGTGGCCGGGGTGCTGGGCGAAACCGGCCTGGGCCTGCACCTGACCCTGGTGAGCGTGCATGCGCTGACCCTGCTGACGGTGTGCACCACGCTGGTGGAGCTGGACCTGGCGCGCGAGCATGCCGGTGCGCAGGCCCACCTGGGCCGGGTGCTGCTGGGCACCCTGCGCAACACGGTGATCCATCCGGTGGTGCTGCCGGTGCTGGCCGGCCTGGCCTGGAACCTCACCGGCTGGGGCCTGCCCGCCCCGGTGGACGAGACGCTGCAGCTGCTGGGCTCAGCGGTGGTGCCGCTGTGCCTGACGCTGATCGGCATGTCGCTGGCCTACCTGGGCCTGCCCGAGCGCCTGGACGGCGCCATCGCGCTCAGCCTCGTCAAGCTGCTGCTGCAGCCGGCCCTGGTGCTGGGGGTGGCGCACTGGGGCTTTGGCCTGGGCGGTGTGCCACTGGCCGTGCTGGTGCTGCTGGCCTGCCTGCCGGCGGGCAGCAACTCGATGATGTTCTCCCAGCGCTACCGCACGCTGGAGGCCGAGACCACCGCCGTCAACGTGCTGTCCACCCTGGCCTGCATCGCGGTCATCCCGCTGTGGCTGGTCGTGCTGGCCTGGGTCGATCCCGCGCTGGCCGCCGCCACCGGCGCGGCGGGATAATCGGGACCATGAGCACGCCCGACATCCCCGCCTACATGGCCCAGCTGGGGCAGGCCGCCCGCGCGGCCGCCACCGCCATGGCCCGCGCCGGCACGCGCGCCAAGAACGACACCCTGCTGGCGCTGGCGCGCCTGCTGCGCGAGCAGACCCCCGCCCTGCAGGCGGACAACGCCCGCGACATCGCCGCCGCCGAGGCCGCCGGCCTGGCTGCGCCGATGGTGGATCGACTGCGCCTGACGCCCAAGGTGCTGGCCACCGTGGCCGAGGGCTGCGAGCAGCTGGCGGCCATGCCCGACCCCATCGGCGAGATCACCGGCGTCAAGCGCCGACCCACCGGCATCAGCGTCGGCCAGATGCGGGTGCCGCTGGGCGTGTTCGGCATGATCTACGAGAGCCGGCCCAACGTGACCATCGAGGCGGCCTCGCTGGCCATCAAGAGCGGCAACGCCTGCATCCTGCGTGGCGGCTCCGAGGCCATCCACTCCAACCTGGCACTGTGGAAGCTGGTGCAGCAGGCCCTGACGGAGGCCGGTCTGCCGGCCACCGCGGTGCAGCTGGTGGAGACCACGGACCGCGCGGCGGTCAAAAGCCTGATTGCCATGCCCGAGTATGTTGACGTGGTCATCCCGCGTGGCGGCAAGGGCCTGGTCGCCCTCATCAGCGCCGAGGCCAAGGTACCCGTCATCAAGCACCTGGACGGCAACTGCCACACCTATGTGGACGCCGAGGTCGACATCGCCCAGGCCCTGGTGGTGACCGACAACGCCAAGACCCAGAAGTACAGCCCCTGCAACGCCACCGAGAGCCTGCTGGTGCACGCGCAGAGCGCCGCGGCCTTCCTGCCGCAGATCGGCGCCATCTTCGCCGCCAAGGGCGTGGAAATGCGCTGCGACCCGGCGGCCCGCGCCATCCTGTCGGACGTGCCGGGCGCGAAGCTGGCCGAGGCCAGCGAAGAAGACTGGGCCACCGAGTACCTGGCGCCCATCATCAGCGTGAAGGTGGTGGCCAGCCTGGACGAGGCCATCGACCACATCAACCGCTACGGCAGCCACCACACCGACGCGATCCTGACCACGAACCACCCGAACGCGATGCGCTTCCTGCGCGAGGTCGATTCGGCCAGCGTGATGGTCAACGCCAGCACCCGCTTTGCCGACGGTTTCGAGTACGGCCTGGGCGCCGAGATCGGCATCAGCACCGACAAGTTCCACGCCCGCGGGCCGGTGGGGCTGGAAGGCCTGACCTCGATGAAGTGGATCGTGCTGGGCCAGGGCGAGACCCGGGCCTGAGCGCCGCCTTCTGCGGACCATGCCCGGACAGTTGCGCCCCGCCATCCAGGCCGATGCCGCGGCCGTGGCCGCGATCTACCGGCCCTATGTGCTGGAGACGCCCGTCTCTTTCGAACAGGTGCCGCCCGTCGCGGCCGAGATGGCCGCGCGCATTGCCAAGGCCCTGTCGCGCTGGGCCTGGCTGGTGCATGAAGGGGCCGACGGCCGGGTGCTGGGCTATGCCTACGCCGGCGCCTACGCCGAGCGGCCCAGCTACCGCTGGTCGGTCATGACCAGCGTCTACAGCCTGCCCGAGCGCCGCCGCCGCGGCGACGGCCGGGCGCTCTACACCGCCCTGCTGGGCCTGCTGCGCTTGCAGGGCTTCGAGCAGGCCATGGCCGGCATCACCCTGCCCAACCCCGGCAGCGAAGGTTTGCACGCGGCCATGGGCTTCCAGCCCGTGGGCGTGTACCGGCGCGCCGGCTTCAAGCTCGGGCGCTGGCACGACATCGGCCACTTCCAGCGGCCGCTGCAGGACGAAGCGAGCGAAGACCCCACGCAGCCGGTGCCGGCCGAGACCCGCCCGCTGGCCGAGGTGCTGGCCTGCGCCCGGGGGCAGGCCGCGCTGGCGGCGGGGCAGGCGCTGCTGAAAGACTGAGGTGATGCGCAGGCAGGGATGCGGTGCCGGCCTCAGCGCCGCCGGCCCGCGTAGACCTGCAGCGTGTCGATGCGGGCGAAGCAGTCGGTCATCACCTCCAGCAGGGCGGCCAGCTTCTTGCCCACGGCCCGCTGCTTCGGGTAGACGCCGTAGACCGGCATGGGCCGTGGCCGCCAGTCCGGCAGCACCGGCAGCAGGGCGCCCGTCTCCAGCTCGGGGCGGCAGAAATAATCCGGCAGCAGGGCGATGCCGAAGCCGTCCAGCGCAAAGGTCTTCTGCACCCAGGGGTCGTTGGTGGTGGTGGGCTGCGTCAGCGGCACCTCGCAGGCGCCCTCGCGCGACATCAGCGACCAGACCGGCGTGGTGCCGGGGCTGTCCAGCCAGATGCTGCGGTGGCGCTTCAACTCGTCCGGCTGGGCGGGCAGTCCGTGCTGGCGCAGGTAGCGTGGGCTGGCAAAGAGGCCGTAGGCCAGCCGGCCCAGGCGCTTGGTCACCAGGTGCGGGTGGCGCGGCAGGTGGGTGCAGACATAGCAGTCCACGCCCTCGGGCAGGTCCTGCAGGCCGTCGCCGGCCAGGTCCAGGTGGCAGCTCACCTGCGGGTGGCGCTCGGCAAAGGTCTTCAGCACCTGGCAGACGAAGGAGGTGCTGAAGTAGTTGCTGGTCAGCACCCGCAGGTCGCCGGACAGGCCTTCGGCCAGGTTCTGCACCGCCACCCGGGCCTGGTCCAGCCCGGCGCCCAGGTCGGCCAGCACCTGGCGGCAGTGCAGCAGGTAGGTCTGCGCGGCCTCGGTGGGCACCATGCGCCGCGGCGTGCGCACGAACAGCGGCATGCCCAGCTCGGCTTCCAGCCGGGCGATCTGCCGGCTCAGCGTAGCCTTGGGCACGCCGCTCTCGGCCTCGGCCCGGGTCAGGCTGCCATGGGTCATCAACAGCACGAAGTGCTCGACCAGCCGGATGTCGATCATGGTCGTCAGTGTTCCACAGATGGAACAGGCCATTGCGCCCGGCCCCTTACATCGGCCGCGCCGGCTCGGTACAAAGCGGGCTTTGCTGCTGCCCCTGTTCCAAGGAATCCCGATGACTGCCCCGCTGCGTGACCCCGTGCTGATCAACGACTGGCATCCGGTGGCCATCGCGGCCGAGCTGGCGCCGGGCCAGCAGACCGCCACCCTGCTGCTGGACACCCATGTGCTGCTCTGGCGCAGCCAGGACGGCCGCCTGCACGCCTGGGAGGACCGCTGCCCCCACCGCGGCATGAAGCTGTCGATGGGCACGCTGCAGTCCGATGGCATCACCTGCCCCTACCACGGCTGGATCTTCGGCGAAGACGGCCAGTGCAAGCACATCCCGGCCATGCCCGAGCTGACGCCCGAGCGCATGACCGGCCGCGTCACCACCTACGCGGTGCAGGAGCGCTACGGCCTGGTCTGGGTCTGCCTGGGCACCCCGGCGCAGGACGTGCTGCCCTTCCCGGAATTCGCCGACGCGCGCCTGCGCAAGGTCTGGTGCGGGCCCTACGAGGTGGCGGCCAGCGGCCCGCGCCTGGTCGAGAACTTCCTGGACATGTCGCACTTCGCCTGGGTGCACACCGACATCCTGGGCGAGAAGAGCCGTCCGGAGATCCCGGACTACGAGGTCCAGAACTTCGACGACCCGGTCTACGGCAGCGGTGTGCGGGCGGTGCAGTGCCAGGCCTGGCAGCCGCGTGCCAACAAGCTGTCGGACAGCGGCAGCCTGGTGGCCTACACCTACCGTGTGGTGCGCCCGCTCACCGCCATCCTGACCAAGGAGCCCGAGGCCATGGCCGGCTTCCACGAGGCCATCAGCCTGCACCTGCAGCCCATGACCGAGACCCGCACCCGGGCCTGGATCATCCTGGCGATGACCAACTTCGAGAGCAGCGACGCCGAGCTGCGCCAGTTCCAGGACACCATCTTCCTGCAGGACCAGCCCATCGTGGAGAACCAGAGCCCGCTGCGCCTGCCGCTGGTGCCGGGCATGGAGATGTCGATCCCGGTGGACCGCATGTCGTTGGCCTACCGCCGCTACCTCAAGCAGCTGGGCCTGCGCTATGGGGTGGTGAGCGAGGCCGAGTGAGCGGCGCCCGGTCCGGCGCGGCACAATTCGCGCCATGACTTCGCACGATCCCCTGCCGTCCGTCGACCCGCGCACGGCCCTGGTGCTGTTCTCCGGCGGCCAGGATTCCACCGTCTGCCTGGCCTGGGCCCTGGCGCGCTTCGCCCGGGTCGAGACCCTGGGCTTCGACTACGGCCAGCGCCACAGGATCGAGCTGGACTGCCGCCAGACGGTGCGGCGCGAGCTGACCGCGCAATTCCCCGCCTGGGCGGACAGGCTCGGCGAGGACCACATGCTCGATCTGTCCCTGCTGGGCCAGATCTCCGACACCGCGCTGACCAGCGAGCGGGCCATCGAGTTGCAGGCCAACGGCCTGCCCAACACCTTCGTGCCCGGTCGCAACCTGCTGTTCCTGACCTTCGCCGCCACGCTGGCCTATCGGCGCGGTGCCAGCGTGCTGGTGGGCGGCATGTGCGAGACGGACTACTCCGGCTACCCGGACTGCCGCGACAACACGCTCAAGGCCCTGCAGGTGGCGCTCAGCCTGGGACTGGACAGCCCGATGACGCTGGACACGCCGCTGATGTTCCTGACCAAGGCCCAGACCTGGGCCCTGTCGGACCAGCTGGGCGGTGCGCGCCTGAACGAGTTGATCGTCGAGCACACCCACACCTGCTACCTGGGCGACCGCGGCCGCCGCCACGCCTGGGGCTATGGCTGCGGCGAATGCCCGTCCTGCCAGCTGCGGGCCCAGGGCCACGCGGCCTGGGTGGCTGCGCAAGGGCAGGGCGTCTGATGAACGGCGACGCCGCCTCCACCCCGGCCCAGGGCCTGCCGCCGGACCTGGCGGCCTCGCTGCCCTGGCCACCGCTGGACGAGCCGGTGGCCACAGAGGGCTTCTGGTTCCACTGGGGCAGCTCGCTGCTGGAACTGGCCCTGCTGCTGATGCTGCTGTTCTGGATGGTGGGCGCGTGGGGACGGCTGTCGCGCCTGCGCACCGGCGTGGCCCAGGCCTGGGGCCAGCTGGACGATGTGCTGATGCGCCGGGCCGCGGCGCTGGACATGCTGATCGCGGCGGTGCGCGACGTGCTGCTGCACGAGGCCGGCAGCCTGCAGGCCCTGGAGCAGGCCCAGGCCCACCAGCGCGAGGCTGCACTGGCGGTGCGCATCCGGCCCCACGCGGCCGAGGCGGTGCAGGCCTGGGCGGCGGCCGAGCGCGAGATGGCCTCGCCGCTGGCGCGGCTGCAGGCCCTGCTGGAGCAGCACGCTGAGGTGGACGACCGTGAGGACGCGATGCGCGCCCGCATCCAGCTGGAGGAGTTGAACGGCCAGGTGGGCTTCGGCCGCCAGACCTTCAACCAGGCGGTGCAAGCCTACAACGACGCACTGACCGAGTTCCCGACCCGGCTGCTGGTGCCGCTGTTCCGGCTGAGCCCGGGCGCCACCGTCTGAGCGCGGGCCCCGGGGCCCGGGCCGCAGGGCCTCAGCTCTGGCCCATGATGGCGGCGGTGGCCACCATCTCGTCGAACAGGGCGGCCATGGCGGTGCCCGGCAGGCTGTAGGGGTCCAGCGTCGCGGTCTCCGAGTACTTCAGCACCAGGGCCGGGTTCAGGCGGGACAGGTTGACCTGGCCCATCGACCAGCCGGCGAAGCGCCGCTCCTCGACCTCGGCATAGCTCAGCAGCACCACGTCGGTGTGGCGCGGATCGGCGGCAATGCGCTGGTACAGGCGGTTGACGGCGACGCGGCCCCCTTCGAGCACCTGCACGAAGATGTCGTTGGCATGGCACAGCGCCCCGGTGATGCCCTGCGAGGGGTTGGCCGCGCGCGATTTCTGCAGGATGGCGTTGAGCGCCTCGGCGGACTGCGGATCGACGGCGCGGCTGGCGTACATCAGGCGGACAAGCATGGCATCACCCCTTGTTGGGCAGCAGGGACAGGAATTCGCGGCGCAGGTTCGGGTCCTTCAGGAAGGCCCCGCGCATCACGCTGTTGGTCATGGCCGAGTCGTTGTCCTTCACGCCGCGCCAGTGCATGCAGAAGTGGTCGGCTTCCATCACGATGGCCAGGCCATCGGGCTTGACGCGGTCCTGCAGGGTGTCGGCCAGCATGATCACGGCCTCCTCCTGGATCTGCGGCCGGCTCATGATCCAGTCGGCGATGCGGGCGTACTTGGACAGGCCGATCAGGTTGGAATGCTCGTTGGGCAGCACGCCGATCCAGAGCTTGCCGACGATGGGGCAGAGGTGGTGCGAGCAGGCGCTGCGCACCGTGATCGGGCCGACGATCATCAGTTCGTTCAGGCGCGAGACGTTCGGAAACTCGGTCACGTCCGGCATCGGGCGGAAGCGGCCGCGGAACACCTCGTCCACATACATCTTGGCCACCCGCTTGGCCGTTTCGTTCGTGTTGTGGTCGCTCTCGGTGTCGATCACCAGGGCCTTAAGCACCTCGGACATCTTGGCCGCCACCTCGGCCTTGAGTTCATCGAGTTCGCCGGGCTGCACGAAATCGGCGATGTTGTCGTTGGCATGGTGACGGCGGCGGGCCGTCACCAGGCGGTAGCGGATGCGCTCGGACGCGGGCAGGGCGGCCAGTTCGTCGGGCGACAGAGTGGCCGGAGCCGAAGAGGAGGGTTTCATGCCGGAATCCTGGCCTGTGGAGCAGGCGTTCGGAAACGATGGAAGCACCATTGTCGTGCAGGGGCAAAGGGCCTCGCCCGTCAGGGGTGGTTCAGGTGGTTAGACTGCCGGCGTGACCGACGCCGCTGTACCCGCCCCGGCCGGGCCGACCCTGGCCCGCCTTCTGACCCTCACCGCCCGCGCCGTTCAGGCGGTGCGAAGTGGGCGCTCCCTGACCGATGTGCTGGCCGGCGTGCCCGGGCCGGTGCGTCCGGGGGTGCAGGCCCTGTCCTTTGCGGTGCTGCGGCGCCTGGGGGCGGCCGAGGTGCTGCGGGCCCAGCTGGCGCCGCGCCGGCCGCCGCCGGCGGTGGAGGGCCTGCTGCTGTGCGCGCTGGCCCTGCTCTGGCCGGAGGAGGCCCCGGCCTACCCGGACCACACCCTGGTGGACCAGGCGGTGACCGCGGTGCGCAAGGCCGCCCCGGCCTCCGCCGGTTTCGTCAACGCGGTGTTGCGGCGCTTCCTGCGCGAGCGGGCGGCCCAGGTGGCCCAGGCCGAACGCCGGCCCGAGGCGGCCTGGAACCATCCGGCCTGGTGGGTGGACCAGGTGCAGGCCGACTGGCCCGAGCACTGGCAGACGATCCTGGGCCAGGCCCGGCTGCGGCCGCCAATGGCGCTGCGCGTCAACGCCCGGCGCTGCTCGGTGCCCGACTACCTGCTGCGATTGCAGGCCGCCGGGTTGTCCGGCCGGGCGGTGAACGGCCCCGGCTGGGAGCACGCCATCGTGCTGGACGCCCCGGTGCCGGTGGAGCGCCTGCCCGGCTTTGCCGAGGGCTGGGTGTCGGTGCAGGACCTGGCGGCCCAGCGGGCCGCGCCGCTGCTGATCGACGCGGGACTGCCGGCCGGCGCCCGCGTGCTGGACGCCTGTGCCGCCCCCGGCGGCAAGACGGCCCATCTGCTGGAACTGGCCGACCTGGACCTGCTGGCGCTGGACGCCGACCCGGGCCGCCTGGTACGGGTGGGCGAGGGCCTGCTGCGCCTGGGCCTGCACGCCCGCACCCAGGCGGCGGACGCCCGCGCCGTGGGCAGCTGGTGGGACGGCCGGCCCTTCGACGCCATCCTGCTTGACGCCCCCTGTTCGGCCTCGGGCATCGTGCGCCGTCACCCGGACATCGCCTGGCTGCGCCGCCCCGAGGACATCCCGGCCCTGGCCCGCATCCAGGCCGAGTTGCTGGACGCGCTGTGGCCGCTGCTCAAGCCGGGCGGCCGGCTGCTTTACGCCACCTGTTCGGTCTTCAAGGCCGAGGGACAGGCGCAGATCGACGCATTTTTGCAACGCCAAGGCCTGTCGCCGGCCTGCATCTCTCCGGTCTCCCCCGGTCATCTGCTGCCGCTGCCGGACAATCAGGACGCAACGTCCGCATCCGGTCCCGTGGCCCGTGCGGACGGTTTCTTCTATGCCCTGCTGGGCAAGCCCGCCACTTCCGGCGCTGCATCCTGACCACTCCGTGATGGCCCTGTTCCGGCTTTCGCTGTCTTCCTGTCGCCGCGCGGCCCCGGGCCTGCTGCGGGGGTGGTGCAGCGTGGTCGCCGGGGTGCTGCTGCTGGCGCTGCTGTCCGGGCAGCCGGTGCGGGCCCAGGGCATCGAGTTGCCCGCGCTGTCCGTCAGCCGCAGCGAAGGCGGACTGAACCTGGACTTCGAGGTTCGCCTGGCCCCGGGGCGCACCGTCGAGGATGCGCTGCGCCGCGGCGTGCCGGTCTACTTCACTGCCGAGGCCCGGGTCTTCCGGCCGCGCTGGTACTGGCGCGACGAGCGGGTGGCCAGCGCCACCCGCACCTGGCGGGTGTCCTACCAGCCGCTCACCTCGTCCTGGCGGGTCAGCCTGGGGGCCTTCAGCCAGTCCTTCCAGTCGCTCGATGGCGCGCTGGGCGCGGTCTCGCGGGCCAGCAACTGGCGCATCGCCGAAGCCGACCAGGTCGACGCGGCCGACAAGTACTACGTCGAGTTCAGCTACCGCCTGGACAACAACCTGCTGCCCCGGCCGCTGCAACTGGACCTGACCGTCCAGTCCGACTGGCGCCTGTCGGTGGACCGCACGCTGCGGCTGGAATGAGGCCGCGCGGCGGCACACGGCCATGAAACGTTCCGCCATGTGGGCATGGGTCATCGGCCTGCTGGTGATCGCCGGCACGGGCCTGGTGCTGACCTTCGTGCTGTCGCTGGTGGCCCAGCGTCCCCTGGGCTACGAACAGCAGTTCGTCTGGCTGTTCTGGGTCAATGTGGGCGTGGCCGCGCTGCTGGTGCTGGTGCTGCTGGTGGCCGCGGTGCGCCTGGCGGTGCGGTTGCGCCAGCGCAAGTTCGGCAGCCGCCTGCTGTTCAAACTCGCCGGCATCTTCGCCCTGGTGGGCGTGCTGCCCGGGGCGCTGATCTACACGGTGAGCTACCAGTTCGTCTCGCGCAGCGTGGAGGCCTGGTTCGACGCCGGGGTCGAACGCGCGCTGGACGCCGGCCTGGCCCTGGGCAAGGGCACCTTGCAGGCGCTCTCCGCCGATCTGGTCAGCAAGACCCGCAACGCGGCCGACCGGCTGGCCGAGTCCTCCGAACCCGAGCTGCTGGTGCTGGAGCGGCTGCGCGAGCAGCTGGGGGCCCGGCAGGTGGCGCTGATCTCGGCCAACGGCCAGGTGCTGTCCAACGCCAGCACCAGCACCGCGCTGGGCCTGGAGCGTCCGGCCGCGGGCCTGCTGCGCGAGGCCCGACTCAACCAGTCGGCCAGCCAGATCGAGGGCCTGGAGGACGATGTCGGCAGCGCCGAATCGGCGCCCCAGGCCCAGGTGCGCGCCCTGGCCCGCCTGCCGGACACACACCTGAGCCTGTCCCAGCGCGAGGACCGCTACCTGATGGTGGTGCAGCCCCTGCCGCGGGCCCTGACCAGCAATGCCCTGATCGTGCAGGCGGCCTACCGCGAGTACCAGCAGCGCCACATCGCCCGCGACGGCCTGCGCCGCATGTACATCGGCACGCTGACGCTGTCGATGGTGCTCTCGGTGCTGGGTGCCGTGGTGCTGGCCGTGTTGCTGGGCAACCAGCTGGCCCGGCCCCTGCTGCTGCTGGCCGAGGGCATGCGCCAGGTGGCTGCCGGCGACCTGGGGGCCAAGCCAGTCTTCACCTCGCGCGACGAGATCGGCGAGCTCACCCGCACCTTTGCCGACATGACCGAGCAACTGGGCAGCGCGCGCTCCCAGGCCGAGCGCAGCATGAAGCAGCTCGACGGCGCCCGGGCCCGGCTGCAGACCATCCTGGACAGCCTGACGGCCGGTGTGATCATGTTCGACCGCGCGCAGACCATCGACACCGTCAACCCCGGTGCCACCCGCATCCTGCGCGCGCCCCTGTCGGCCTATGTCGGCCGCTCGCTCAGCGACGTGGCGGGACTGGCCGACTTCGCCGCCGCCATCTGGCGCCGCTTCGACCTGCTGGACAACAGCCCCGGCGCCGGCGAGCGCGACCATTGGCAGGAATCCTTCGAGCTGCCGCTGGGCGAGGCCGTCATCACCCTGCTGGTGCGCGGCGCCAAGCTGCCCGGGCGCGCAAGCCTGGTGGTGTTCGACGACATCACCGAGCTGGTGTCGGCCCAGCGCAGCGAGGCCTGGGGCGAGGTGGCGCGCCGCCTGGCCCACGAGATCAAGAACCCGCTCACGCCCATCCAGCTGTCGGCCGAGCGCCTGCAGTTCAAGCTCTCGTCCAAGCTTGAGGGCGCCGACCAGGCCATGCTCGAGCGCTCGGTGGCCACCATCGTGGCCCAGGTGCAGGCCATGAAGCAGCTGGTCAACGAGTTCCGAGACTATGCGCGGCTGCCGGCGGCCAAGCTGCAGCCCACCGACCTCAACGCCCTGGTGGCCGAGGTGCTGGCCTTGTACGGCGAGCAGCAGGAGAAGGGCCGGCTGGTGGCCCGCTGCGCTCCCGCGCTGCCGCTGGTGGCCGGCGACGCGACCCAGCTGCGCCAGGTCATCCACAACCTCGTGCAGAACGCGCTGGACGCGGTGGAGGCCCAGGAACACGCCCGCGTCAGCCTGGAGACCGAAGTCCTGCATGCCGAAGAGGGCGGCCCGCCGCTGGTGCGCCTGAAAGTGTCGGACAATGGGCCCGGTTTCAGCGAGAAGGTGCTCCACCGCGCCTTCGAACCCTACGTCACCACCAAGAGCAAGGGCACCGGCCTGGGGCTGGCGGTGGTGAAGAAGATCGCTGACGAACATGGGGCCCGTGTGCGCATCGTCAACCTTCCGCCGGATGAAGCCGGCGGTGGCGCGGCAGGCGGGGCCCAGGTTTCGCTATCATTTTCGGGCATCACTGAACAGAAGGATCCTGCAGGACCTCCCGCGGCCAACCCACCCGCCACCGGCTCCTGACGCGACCTCCATGGCAACGATACTTGTAGTCGACGACGAGATGGGCATCCGTGCCCTGCTCTCGGAAATCCTGACCGACGAAGGCCACACCGTCGAGTTGGCGGAAAACGCTGCCCAGGCCCGCGCGGCCCGCGAGCGCATGCGGCCCGATCTGGTGCTGCTCGACATCTGGATGCCCGATGTCGACGGCATCACCCTGCTCAAGGAGTGGGGGGCCACCGGCCTGCTCAACATGCCGGTGGTGATGATGAGCGGCCACGGCACCATCGACACCGCGGTCGAGGCCACCAAGTTCGGTGCCATGGCCTTCCTGGAAAAGCCCATCACGCTGCAGAAGCTGCTGCGCGCGGTGGAGCAGGCCCTGGCCCGCGCCGTGCCCAAGGCGGCGCCGGCGCCCGGCCTGTCGCCCGTGACCGGCAACGGCATCTTCCGCGCCGAACCCGGGCTGACCGTGGAGGCGGCGATGACCGGCGGCATGGGCCTGCCGGTGTCGATGCCGGTGGAACTGGGCCCGCAGTCGGAGCAGAGCTTCGACCTGGACCGCCCGCTGCGCGAAGCCCGCGACGCCTTCGAGAAGAGCTATTTCGAGTTCCACCTCGCCCGCGAGAACGGCAGCATGACCCGCGTGGCCGAGAAGACCGGGCTGGAGCGCACCCACCTGTACCGCAAGCTCAAACAGCTGGGCGTCGATCTCTCGCGCAACAAGCGCGGCACGCTGGCCTGACACCCCATCCGCCCCGAGTCCACAGCAGAACGCCCGGCATGCCGGGCGTTCTGCTGTCTGGGACGGGGTCAGCGGGACATCACTTGGTCTTCGTCACGTACACGCCCGCCCAGGCTTCGCCGGTCACCGCGTCGAGCATGCTGGCGGTGATGGCCAGCCACGGTCCGCGCAGCGCCTCGCGCTCCAGGCCCACCGCCGACACCACGGCCCCGGCCGGTCCGGCCGGATCGATCTGTCGCGCCGGGGTGGTGGTGTCCACCAGCGTGGTGATGCTGGGGTTCTTGGCGGGCACGGTCGTCAGGTACAGGCCATCGACCGTCTGCGGAGTGGCCAAGCGGCCCTTGAAGGCGACCTGGGCCTTGGCTCCCGACTTGTGGAAAGCCGAGACGAAGGCGGCCGAGCGCCAGCGCGGCGGCTCGGGATCTTCCGCATCCGCATCCCCCTTGCCCGGCGGCTTGCCGGAGAAGGTCCAGTACAGGAAGTCCTGGTAGGTCGCCCCGGTCTTGGCCGCCGCGTAGAGCTGGCGCGACTGGGTGTCGAGCACGAAGAAGCCCTGGTGCACGGGCACCTGGGTGGCATAGCCCTGCGGGTAGGTGGCCTGGCAGTAGGCCACCACGTCCGGCTGCCCGTCGGTGGGACAGATCAGCAGGATGTCGCGCATCTCGTCACCCCAGGCACCCCAGAACCCCAGGAACCGGCCGTCGTAGGACAGCGCTTCGCCGATCTGGCGGAAGCTCGTGCCCGCAGCCTCCCCCGGGACCGGATCGCTCAGCGTCACCAGGGTCTCCAGGGGCGGCTTGGCCGCCAGCGGCGCCCGATAGATGCCGCCCAGCGTGGGGTGCTCCTCGTTGTCGAGACCGAGGAACACCACATCTTCCGCGCTGGCCGAGGGCGGGGCGGTCGAGCCGAAGGTCACCCCACCCACCGGCTGGCCGGGGATCAGCATGGTGGTGTCCGCCACCACCTTGGTCTTGGCGGTCGGCGCGCTGTCGGTGATCTTGCGGAAGTAGATCCCCGTCATGGACGTGCCGTTGGTGAAGTTGCCCTTGAAGGCGATCTTGTCACCCGCCACTGCCGGCGCGCCGGGGAACTGGTCGAACTTGGTGCCGGCCGGGGCCCCCGGCACGCTGTAATAACCCATCCCCGGGGCGGCACCCAGCTGGGTCATCGCGGCCTTGGCCGTGCCCTTGTGCAGGGCATAGACCCCGCTGGTGCCCGCCCGTGTCTCGGTGCCGTTCGCGTCGGTGTAGGTCCACACCGGGTTGGACTGACCGCGCGTGACGATGGTGGCGCTGTCCTTGCCGATCCGCGGGAAGGCCGGAAACTCGGTCAGCGTGGCCAGCTGGCCATCGTAGGAGGTGTTGTTGGGCCCGGGCACCGTGGTGTCCACATCGAACACCAGGGTCAGCGCTTGGCCGGGCTGGCCCATGTCCCGCGCATAGATGCCCTTGGCGGGCTGACCGTCCTGACCCTTGCTGCGCCCGCGCAGCACCACCAGACCGTTGGCGTTGACCGATGGCTGGTTGAAGCTGTTGAAGGTCTTGCTGCTGCCCGGCATGGTGTCCGCGCTGTTGGCCACGGTACTCCAACTCAAGGGCGCAGCACCTGCGGCGCTGCAGCCCAGCAGCAGCACGGCAGCCCGGATGGGCGTCCAGCCGCCCAGGCGGGACAGACCATGACGTTGACGTGCCGGCGCCTGACCGGCGGGTTGTGCGTGAGACATCTTCCTACCTCCTCGTGATCGCAAGATTCGGATTCATTACCCATACATGTATCCGTTTGCGACATTCATTCTTCGCCTCCGCGCATTGCTCCACTTGAGTCGGATCAATGTGCGGAGGCTTCGAGGGTATGTCCCTATCAAGGCTGGCTCTGACGCTCCTGCAGGCGCTGCTGTTCCTGCCACTGGGTCTGCAGCCGGGTCTGGACCTTCTCCAAGTCACGCAGCTGGGTCTGCAGCCGCTGCTGGAGGTGCTCTTGCTCACGCAGTTGCTCCAGGGTGCGTTGCTGCTGCCGCTCCTGCTCGCGCAACTGGTCGCGCTGCCGGGTGTCCAGCTTTGTCTGGGTGCGCAGCTGTTCGCGGGTGGTCTGCTGCAACTGCTCCTGCTGGCGCAGCTGGTTGCGCGTCTGGGTGAGGGCCTCCTCCTGCTGGCGCAGCTGGGTGCGGGTCTGGCTGAGCTGCTGTTCCTGGGTCTGCTGCTGCTCCCGTGTCTGGGTGCGCATCTGCTCCTGGCTCATGGTCTGCACCTGTGCCTGCTGGTGTGCGGGCGCTGCCTGGGCGGCCGGCGCGCCGGGACCGGCGCCACCTGGCCCGCCGCTCCCGCCCGCGCCCCCTCCGCCACTGCCACCGCCGCCACCACCGCCACCGCCACCGCCACCGCCACCGCCACCACCGCCTCCGCCCTGAGCGGCCAGGGCCGGAATGACGGGCAGGGCCATGGCACCCGCGAAGCTCAGTGCGGTCACCAGGATCAAGCGCTGGATGTGGGGATGTTCCATCGTGTGTTCCTCGCTTCCTCAGTCAGGTTGATTCGGGCCGCCTGCGCGGCCAGCTGGAGGACTCTTGAAGCCGCCCTCCTGCTTTTCAGCATGGGGGCGTCCGTGATGAACCACCAGGGGGGAGAAGCCGTGTCTTGCTCTGCATCAGCGCCCTTGGCCTGCCTGCTTGCGATGCGTGTTCAAAACCTGCTATACTGCGCAGCTTCTCGGCCTGGTAGCTCAGTTGGTAGAGCAGCGGATTGAAAATCCGCGTGTCGGTGGTTCGATTCCGCCCCAGGCCACCAAGATGCCCTCAGACGCCCGCTCTCACACGAGTGGGCGTTTTGCTTTCTGGGTGCCGTTCGGCGCGGAGCGGGTTTTCACTTGCAGCGTCCCTGTGACGGCCGCGTGGGCGCTGCCTAGAATTTCCGCCACAGGCCATCCCGGCCGTGGCGGAGGGGATCGTGTCGAAGCCAGACCATGCATGTCGGGCCGCGGTGGGCCGTGTGATGCAGCAGATGTGGCTGCTGGTGCTCCTGTTGGTCACGGGCCTGTTGACAGCCCAGGCGGCACCGACCAAGACGGCCGCCAAGTACAGCTACTACACGACCGGGACGGTCTACTTCCAGCGCGGCAACGTCACGCCGCTGCAGCCCTTGCCGACTCCGCAGGGGCAGGCATTGCGGCCCCTGGTGCTGATGGGCGGTGGTCCGGATGTGGACGACGCCTATCGCTGGATGATCGACCGGGCGGGCATCACGCCGGCCACGGGCGGGCGCTTTGTCGTCATCCGCACCACCGGCACCGATGCCTACGACCCCTACCTCTACTACAGCGACAAGAAGAAGTCGACGACCACACCCGCCGTCGATGGCTATGTCGGTGGAGCCTTCCTGGGGCTCAGCGCGGCCGAGACCCTGGTGCTGAGCAGCCGTGCGGCGGCCGACGACGACTTCGTCAACACCGTGGTGGGCACGGCCAACGCCGTGTGGATCGCCGGCGGTGACCAGAGCAGCTACGTCAACCTGTGGCAGGGCACCAAGCTGAACGCCACCCTGAAGAACCTGCTCGCGCGCAACATCCCCTTGGGCGGCACCAGCGCGGGGGCCAACGTGATGGGCCAGTTCGTGTTCTCGGCCCTCAACGGCAGTGTCACCTCGGCCCAGGCGCTGGGCGATCCGTACAACAGCCTGATGACCTTCGACCCGACGCCGTTCAATGGCAGCGGCTTCTTCTCGGCCTCGGATGTGCCCGCGCTGCAGAACACCTTCGTCGATCCGCACTTCGATGCACAGGACCGCATGGGACGGCTGGTCGCCTTCGTGTCCCGCAGCGTCGCGCTGGCGGGTTCCGCGGGCTGCAGCGGCGGCATTCTGACCGTGCCGGCGGCCCGGGGCATCGGGGTGGATGTCGAGACCGCGCTGGCGGTCGAGGCCGATCCCGTCAGCGGGCATTTCGTGGGGCGGCGCATGACCAACGTGTCCACCACGACGACCAGCGCCGTGCACTTCCTGACGCCGTTGGCAGCCCCCCAGACCTGCCTGGCGGGCACGCCGCTGACGGTGCACACGGTGGAGGATCAGGTGCTGGCGGATTCGGCCACGGCGTTCGATTTCGCGCTCTGGTGGTCGCGCGTGCCCAGTGGCCTGTACACCTACACGGTGGACGAGTCGGCCGGCGTCCAGACCCCGGTGGCGATCCCGTACTGATGCGCCGAGGCCCGCGACAATGCGGGCATGTTCTTCGCACTCTCCAAGCTCCTGTCTGCCATCACCCAGCCCCTGTTCTGGCTGGGGCTGGTGTGGGCGGTGGCGCTCCTGCTGTTGAACAAGCGCCGCCGCACCGCGCTGTCCATGCTCTGGGGCGGGCTGGGGCTTCTGGGCCTGCTGGGCGTGCAGGCCGCGCCGGACGCGCTGCTGCGCAGCCTGGAAGACCGCTATCCCATTCCCCCCGATGCCGCCATCGGCCAGCATGCCGGGGTGATCGTGCTGGGCGGGGCCTTCGATCACCCGGCCAGCTTCGTCACCCATGGCCAGGTGCCGCTCAATGATTCCGCCGAGCGCATGACGCTGCCGCTGACCTGGCTGCGCGCGCATCCAGCCATGGGCCTGGTGTTCAGCGGCGGGGAAGGGCGCCTGGTGGGCATCACCGGCGTGTCCGAGGCGGAGCTGGCGCGGCTGTTCTATGCGGAGCAGGGGCTGGACATGGCCCATGTGATGCTGGAGAGCCGTTCGCGCTCCACCCGCGAGAACGCCCAGCGCGTGGCCGAGCTGCTGGGGCCGCGCTGCCGCGAGCAGCGCTGGCTGCTGGTGACCTCGGCCTGGCACATGCCGCGCTCGGTGGCCGAGTTCCAGGCCGTGGGCTGCCAGGTCACGCCCTATCCGGTGGACTTCCGCACCGGCGCCGACACGCCCTGGACCGAGTACGCCCTCACCGAGAGCCTGCACCGCTGGCAGCTGGCTCTGCACGAGTGGATCGGTCTCGCGGCTTACCGGCTCATGCGCTGAGCCTCGGCCACCCCCTCGGCCCTCACCACCTTGCCGCCTGGGCGAAGTGCTCGACCAGGAAATCGATCAGCACCCGCACCTTGGCCGGCACATGCTTGCGGCTGGGGTAGACCGCGTGGATGCCGATCTCGTGGGCGCAGTAGGCGGGCATCAGCTCCACCAGCGTGCCCGCGGCCAAGGCCGGTGCCACCAGGAAGGTGGGTTGCAGGATCACGCCCTGGTCCGCCAGTGCGGCGGCCAGGCAGGTCTCGCCGTTGTTGGTGTGCATCCAGGGGCGGGTGCGCACGCTCACCGGCCCCTGCGGCCCGGTGAAGTGCCATTCGTCCTTGGTGGCGAAGTAGCTGTAGGCGATCACCTGGTGCTGCGCCAGGTCGGCCGGGTGCCACGGCGTGCCATGGGCGGCCAGATAGGCCGGTGAGGCGCACAGGGCCAGGCGGGTGGTGGCCAGGCGCCGGCTGACCAGCGAGGAGTTCTCCATCGCCGCGATGCGGATGGCCAGGTCGTAGCCCTCCTCCACCAGGTCCACCAGCCGGTCGGCCAGCGTCACCTCCAGCGTGAGCTGCGGGTGCAGAGCCCGAAAGCGCCCCCACAGCGGCGCCAGATGCAGGATGCCGAAGGTGAAGGGCGCGTTGATGCGCAGGAGGCCACTGGCGGCCTCGCGGCTGGAGGTGACCTCGGTCTCGGCGTCGGCCAGTTCGGCCAGCAGCTCCTTGCTGCGGCCATAGAACACCTGCCCCTCGGGCGTCAGAGAGACCCGGCGTGTCGTGCGGTGCAGCAGCCGGATGCCCAGCCGGTTCTCCAGCTCCACCACATGCCGGGACACCGCGGCCTTGGACAGCTTCAGCGCCTCGGCGGCGGCGACGAAGCTGCCGGCCTCCACCACGGTGTTGAAGCTCTGCATTTCCAGGAAGCGGTCCATTGTCTCGTCTGTGTTGACAATTAATTCGACTGATCGAAGTTTATCGACGTCGAGTGAATCAATACAGTGTGGGACATGCACTGACACACCGAGGCGACCGGCGCCCACCGCCGGCCGGCCTCTTTTTCAAGGAGCCCTCACCATGTCCAAGACCGTTCAAAACCCTGTGGCCCTGCTGGGCCGTCTGCTGTTCGTGGCCCTGTTCCTGCCGGCCGGCATCGGCAAGCTCACCGGCTTTGCCGGCACCGTGGCCTACGTCGCCGCCGCCGGCCTGCCGCTGCCCACGCTGGGCGCCCTGGCTGCGCTGGTGGTCGAGATCGGCGGCAGCGTGGCCCTGCTCCTGGGTTGGGGCACCCGGCCCGCCGCCGCGGTGCTGACCCTCTTCACCCTGGCGGCCAGCGTCTTCTTCCACCCGTTCTGGAGCGTGCCGGCCGACCAGGCCTACGTCACCCAACTGCTGTTCTTCAAGAACATCGCGGTGGCCGGCGGGCTGCTCACCCTGGTGGCCCATGGCGCGGGTGGCTGGAGCCTGGACGCCCGTCGCGAAGACTGAGCCCTGACCGAGTCCGCCGGCGGCGATGCCGGCCCAAGGAGCACGAACATGGATGACGCCCTGACCCTGGCCCGCCGCGCGGCGGTCGGCAGCTACAGCTGGGCCCGCGCGGCCCGCCCCGATGCGGCCGCCATCGTGGCGCTGCATCTGGGGGACGCGGCGTCCGCCCTGGCGCTGGGTCGCGCGGCCCAGCCCGAGCGGGTGATCGCCCTGGACCTGGGCCTGGCCACGCTGGCGCGGCGCTTCTTCGCGTCGGACCGACCGGGCGAGGCGGCCATCGAGACGGCCATCGCCGAGGTCGAGGACGCGATCATGCCGCTGCGCCCCGTTCTGCCGCCCGAGGCCTGGCTGGTCAGCACCGATGCGGCCGTGGCCGCGGTGGCCGAGCAGGCCGGCCTGTCCTGGCAGGCCGGGCCCGCCACGCTGGATCGCGACACCGTGGAGGCCTTGTTCCACCGCTGGGCGGCGCTGGCCCTGGGCCGTCCCGCCAGCCAGGATGCCTTGCCCATCGGGGGGCCGGGCGCAGGCCGCTTTGCCGCCACGCTGCTGGTGCTGCGCGAATGGCTGCACCACCTGCCGCAGACGGCGCTCGCGGTGGCCCCCATGGCGCCGTCCCCTTCCGCTTTCTCCTATCCTTTGTCCGCAGCCGGAATCGAACCATGAACACCGAACACCCCCCGTCCACCTCCCCGGGCCGCCTGCCCACCGTGTACATCCCGCACGGCGGCGGGCCCTGCTTCTTCATGGACTGGAACCCGCCCCATGCCTGGGACAAGACGGCGGCCTACCTGCGCGGCATCGTCGAGAGCCTGCCGCAGCGACCCAAGGCCATCGTGTTGGTCTCGGCCCATTGGCTGGAAGGTGATTTCGCGGTCACCGGGGGCGCGCAGCCCGAGCTGATCTACGACTACTACGGCTTCCCGCCGCACACCTACGAGCTGAAGTACCCGGCCCCGGGCGAGCCGGCCCTGGCCGAGCGCATCACCGCGCTGCTGGGGCAGGCGGGCCTGTCCTCGCACGTCGATGCGCGGCGCGGCTATGACCACGGCATGTTCATCCCGTTGATGCTGATGGTGCCGCAGGCCGACATTCCGGTCGTGCAGCTCTCGCTGAACATCTCGCTGGACCCGGCCGCCCACCTGGCCCTGGGCCGGGCGCTGCAGCCGCTGCGGGACGAGGGCGTGCTGATCGTGGGCAGCGGCATGAGCTTCCACAACATGCGCGGCTACGGCGATCCGCGCTTCGGCCCGGTGTCCGACACCTTCGACGACTGGCTGACCGAGGCGGTCGAGGCCCCGGCCGCCGAGCGCGATGCCGCGCTGACCGACTGGGCCGAAGCCCCGATGGCCCGCTGGTGCCATCCGCCGCGGGCCGAGGAGCACCTGCTGCCGCTGATGGTGATGGCCGGTGCGGCCGGTGCAGACCGCGGGCGCAAGGCCTTCTCCGACCGGGTCATGGAGACCACGCTGTCGGCCTTCAGTTTCGGTTAAGCGAGCAGACACCTTGGCATCGGCGGGCGGAGGACAATCACCCCGTGTCTTCCTCCGCTGCCCCTGCGGCAGCCCGCCGACCATGTCTTCTGTTGCCTCGAATTCGCACTACGACCCCGTCAGCCGGGTCCTCCACTGGCTCACCGCCGTCATCATCGTCGTGGCCTTCACCCTGGGCCCGGGCGGCTTCGGCCGCCAGATGCACGAGGGGCTGGACCCGGCGACCCGCTGGGACATCGTCTGGCACGAGAGCCTGGGCGTCTCGGTCTTCGTGCTGACCCTGCTGCGCCTGGTCTGGGTGGCCCTGCGGCCCACCGCCCCCCATTTCGACCTGAACCCCTGGATGCAGCGGGTCGCCCGCATGGTGCAGGGCCTGCTGTGGCTGCTGATGCTGTTGCTGCCCGTCACCGCCTTGCTGGCGCTGGGCAGCGAGGGCCATCCGCTGACCCTGCTGGGCGGCGTGCGGGTGGACCAGATGCCCCTGATCGCCAACAGCCCGCTGGCCGACGCGGCCGACTGGGGCGATGTGCACGGCTTCCTGGGCGACACCATCGTCTGGCTGGCCGGCGCCCACGCCCTGGCCGCCATCTACCACCATGTGGTGCTCAAGGACGGGGTGCTGAAGTCCATGCTGCCGCGCCGTTGACGATGGGCGTCCAGCACGTCGACGTCGACCGCTGCGAGACCTGGACGCGCTACCGCGCCGGGCTGTGCGACGGCTGCCACGCCCATTGCTGCACCATGCCGGTGGAGGTGCGTCTGCCGGACCTGGTGCGCCTGGGTCTGGTGGACCCGTTCGAGGCCGAGCACGAGGCGCCCAAGCAGATCGCCCGGCGGCTGGAAAAGGCCGGCCGGGTCGATCACTTCAATTTCAAGCACGGCATCTTCACGCTGGCGCGCCGCGCCAACGGGGACTGCCTCTACCTGGACGCCGTGACCCGGCGCTGCACCGTGTACGAGAAGCGGCCGGACACCTGCCGCAAGCACCCGCAGGTGGGGCCGCGGCCGGGGCACTGCCCCTACGGCCCGCGCCAGACCTCCGGCTGAACCCCCGGGCGCAGCCGCCGACGCCGCGCCGGGATGGCGTCCTACACCACAGGCCGCCGCCAAACGCCTAGACTCCCGCCATGAACAGAAGAAACCCCCTCCGTCTCCTCGGGGCCGCCGCATTGGCTGGTGCCGCCCTGTCCGCGCATGCGACCGATGTCGGCGTGTCCATCAGCGTGGTGCAGCCCGGCGTGTACGGGCGCATCGACATCGGCAACACGGCGCCGCCGCCGGTGGTCTATGCCCAGCCGATGATCATCACCCCCGGGGTGGTGGCGGTGCAGCGCCAACCGATCTACCTGTACGTGCCGCCGGGCCACCAGAAGAACTGGCGCAAGTACTGCGGGCGCTACAACGCCTGCGGTCAGCCGGTGTACTTCGTCCAGGAAGGCTGGGTGCGCGAGCGCTATGACGAGCGCGGCCACCGCCCGCCCGGCCCCCCGGGGCGCGGCTATGACGACGACGGTCCCGGCCATGGCCACGGCCACGGCAAGGGCCACGACAAGCACGGTCACTGAGCGATGACCGCCGCCCCGGGCCCGGCGCTCTGGCCCAGCCTCCGGCGGGCCCGGCAGGCCCGCCGGGATCTGCGGGTGCCGGTCTGCCTGGTGGCGCCCGGAGAGGCGCCCGCGCGCATCGGCTCGGTGGACAGGGCGCACCTGCCCGCCCTGCTGGCCGAGGGGGTGCCGCTGACCGTGGCGCCTGACGGCCAGCGCTGCTGGCTGCTGCCCAGGGACACGCGGGACGCCACGCTGGCCGCCCTGCACCTGCGCCTGCGCGACCAGGGCCTGATCCGGGCCTGGCGCGACGAGCCCTATCCGCTGCTGGACGAGCAGGGCCAGCTGCAGGCGGTGATCGAGCGCGCCGCGTCCCGCTTCTGGGGCAGCTTCACCTTCGGCGCCCATTGCAATGGCTATGTGGCCGATGCCCAGGGCCGGCCGACCCATCTCTGGGTGGCGCGACGGGCCGACGACAAGCCCACCGACCCCGGCCTGCTGGACAACATGATCGGCGGTGGCGTGCCCCACGGGCAGACGCCGCGCGAGGCCCTGCTGCGCGAGGCCTGGGAGGAGGCCGGGCTGATGCCCGACCAGATGGCCGGCCTGCAGCGCGGGCGGGTCATCGAGCTCTGCTGCGACATCCCCGAAGGGCTGCAGCACGAGTGGCTGCACGTCTACGACCTGGCGCTGCCGCCGGACGTCCACCCGCTCAACCAGGACGGCGAGGTGGCCTGGCACCGGCTGATGCCGGTGGCGCAGGCCCTGGACCATGCCCGCCGGGGCGACATGACCGTCGATGCCGCGCTCGCGACCCTGGACTTCGCCCTGCGCCACGGCCTGCTGGACGAGGCCGAGGCCGCGCTGCTGGGGCCGACCACCGAGGGCTTGTGGGTGTCGCCGGCGCGGGCCGAGCGCATCGATCCGGTGGTGGCGGCGCGTCCCTGAACGCGAACCGTTCAGAAAAACTGCATCGCTGACTTCAAGCGCGCTGAACCGCGGAGCCTGCGGCACTGCGGACACTGTGAACCAACGCGCCCAGGCGCTCCCACGGATCCCCTCCACGATGCCCACCTCCACCCGCTACAGCACCCCGGCCATCTGGCTGCACTGGCTCATGGCCCTGCTGATCGCGGGCGTGTTCTTCGTCGGTCTCTACTTGGCCGATCTGCCGATGTCGATGACCCGGCTGAAGCTCTTCAACTACCACAAGTGGGCCGGGGTGATCGTGCTGGTGCTGGCCGTGCTGCGCCTGGTCTGGCGCCTGACCCACCGGCCGCCGGCCGATCTGCCCATGCCGGCCTGGCAGCGCCTGGCCGCCCACGGCATGCACCACCTGCTCTACGCGCTGTTCTTCGCCGTGCCCCTGGTGGGCTGGGCCTACAGCTCGGCCGCGGGCTTTCCCATCGTGCTGTTCGGCGTGCTGCCCCTGCCCAGCTTCGTGGCCAAGAACCCCGAGCTGGCCCAGCTGATCAAGCCCTGGCACGAGACCCTGGCCTGGACGATGGCGCTGCTGGTGGTGGCCCACGTCGGGGCGGCGCTCAAGCACCAATTCATCGACAAGGACGGCCTGCTCGACCGCATGCGTCCCGGCCGCGGCTGAGCCTCTCGGCCCGTGCCGCGCTTCACACCGACATCTCCCCCAGGAGTTCTTCCATGACCCGTGCCCTCATCCTGCCGGCCCTGCTGGCCTCGACCCTGCTGGCCGCCCCGGCCTTCGCGCAACAGAAGGTGGTGCCCGCCCAAAGCGAGATCGGCTTCACCTCCCACCAGATGGGCGTGCCGGTGGATGGCAAGTTCCGCAGCTGGGATGCCCAGATCAGCTTCGACCCGAAGAAGCCCGAGGCCGGCAAGGTCAGCTTCACCATCGACACCGGCAGCGCCACCTTCGGCGTGCCCGAAACCGATGCCGAGGTGCCCAAGGCCCCCTGGTTCAACGTCGCCAAGTTTCCCAAGGCCACCTTCCAGTCCACGGCCATCAAGGCCACCGGCAAGGGCCAGTACGCGGTCAGCGGCCAGCTGACGGTCAAGGGGGCCAGCCAGCCCGTGGTGGTGCCGGTCACCCTGAAGCAGACCGGCGGCAGCACCACCGCCACCGGGACGTTCACCATCAAGCGCCTGGATTTCAAGATCGGTGAAGGCGAATGGGCCGACACCGGTGTGGTCGCCAACAACGTGGAAGTGCATTTCAAGCTGGCCGTCACCGGCGTGGCCGCACTCTGATTCACGCTGCTGTTCTCCGGGCCGTTTCTGTCGGTCCTCTTTCCCGTCACTCCGTCCCTTTGAAGGAACTCACCTCATGAAGATCTCGCTGATCGCCACCGCCGCTGCCGCCCTGCTGGCCACCGCCGCCCAGGCCGAGCCCGTCACCTACAAGATCGAGCCGACCCACACCTACGCCACCTTCGAGATCATGCACTTCGGCACCTCGACCAACCGGGGCCGCTTCGACAAGAAGGAAGGCACCGTGGTGCTGGACAAGGCGGCCAAGACCGGCAAGGTGGACGTGACGATCGACATGAGCTCGATCGACTCGGGCTACGACGCCTTCAACAAGCACCTGATGAGCGCCGAGATCTTCGACGCCGCCAAGTACCCGACCGCCCAGTTCGTGGGCGACAAGTTCACCTTCAACGGCGACAAGGTCACCCAGATCGACGGCCAGCTGACCCTGCACGGCCAGACCCATCCGGTCACCCTCAAGGCCCTGAACTTCAACTGCTACATGAACCCGATGGTCAAGCGCGAAGTCTGCGGCGGCGACTTCGAGGCCAACCTGATGCGCAGCCAGTTCGGCGTGGACTACGGCCTGAACTGGGGCTTCCCGGACAACGTGCGTGTGGTCATCCAGGTCGAAGGCGTGAAGCAGTAAGCGGCTTTCACACCGATTGTCCTGTCGTCGTTCCCACGACGATCTGGGCGGCGCTCCTCGCGGGGCGCCGCCCTTTTTTGTGGCCGGCCCGTCCGCTCAGGACTTGGAGGCCAGCTCGAAATGCTCCACCACCGGCGGGGCGGCGAAGAATGGGCCCACCAGGGCGCGCCAGGCCGTGAAGGCCGGCGACTCGCGGAAGCCCACCGTGTGGTCCTCCAGCGTGTCCCAGTAGATCATCAGCACGAAGCGCTCCGGCGTCTCGATGCAGCGGTTGAGCTTGTAGCCGTTGAAGCCCTTGGCATGGCGGATGGCCTCGTCCACCCCCTGGGCCACGGCGGCCTCGAAGGCGGCCTGCTGGCCGGGGGTGATGCGGAAGTCGGCAATTTCCAGAATCATGAGCAGTCTCCTCGGGGATCGATGCCGGGCAGTGTGCCATTGCTGCAGTGCCGCGCGGCGAGGGGGATAATTCCATCTTTACCCCGCCAGGTTGTCGCCAGGAGAGTGCCTTGAACCGTGCCGAAGTCGTGAACGCGCCCTTGAACTCCGAGGAGGAGGGCCTGCTGGAAGGCACGCTGGACACCACCCGGGTGGACGACCTGCGCATCGGCGCGGTGCGACCGCTCATCTCGCCGGCCCTGCTGCAGGACGAGATGCCGCTCACGCGCAAGTCCGAGGCGGTGGTCGAGCGCAGCCGGGCCGACATCGCCCGCGTGCTGGCCGGCCAGGACGACCGCCTGGTCGTGGTGGTGGGCCCCTGCTCCATCCACGACCACGAGCAGGCCCTGGCCTACGGGCAGAAGCTGCGCGTGCTGCGCGAGGAACTGGCCAGCGAGCTGGTCATCGTGATGCGGGTGTACTTCGAGAAGCCCCGCACCACCGTGGGCTGGAAGGGCTTCATCAACGATCCGCGGCTGGATGGCAGCTTCCGCATGAACGAGGGCCTGCGCAAGGCCCGGCGCCTGCTGCTGGACCTCACGGCCATGGGCCTGCCGGCCGGCACCGAGTTCCTGGACCTGCTCTCGCCGCAGTACATCTCCGACCTGGTGAGCTGGGGCGCCATCGGCGCCCGCACCACCGAGAGTCAGAGCCACCGCCAGCTGGCCTCCGGCCTGTCCTGCCCGGTCGGCTTCAAGAACGGCACCGACGGCGGCGTGAAGGTGGCGGCCGATGCGGTGGTGGCCGCGGCTGCGCCGCATGCCTTCATGGGCATGACCAAGATGGGTCAGGCCGCGATCTTCGAGACCCGCGGCAACACCGACTGCCACGTCATCCTGCGCGGCGGCAAGAAGCCCAACTACAGCGCCGAGGATGTCGAGGCCGCCTGCGCCGTGCTGCGCAAGTCGGGTCTGCGCGAGCAGGTGATGGTCGACTTCTCGCACGCCAATTCCGAGAAGCAGCACCGCCGCCAGATCGACGTGGCCGCCAATGTGGCCGGCCAGATCGAGGCGGGCGAGCAGCGCATCACCGGGGTGATGATCGAGAGCCACCTGGAAGAGGGCCGGCAGGATCTGGCCCCGGGTCAGGCCCTCAAGCCCGGGGTGTCGATCACCGACGCCTGCCTGGGCTGGACCGACACCGAGCCGCTGCTGCGCCAGTTGGCCCGCGCGGTGGCCGCGCGTCGCGCGCGCGGCTGAGCGCAAGCCGGCTGCCCGGCCGGGGCCGCCGACCCCGGGATCAGTGCAGCACCACGGGCTGCTGGGCCAGCACGGCGTAACCGGCGATGAAATCGTCCACCGCCTCCTCGTCGGCATCGCCCTGGCTCAGGGCCAGGGCCTGCTGGCGGAAGCTGCGGGCGAGATCGCCGTTCAGGAAGATGCCCTTGCCGGACATCTTGTCCACGATTTCATAGCCGCCCTGGGTGGTCACGGCGGCCGGGTCGCTCGTCGGGCCGGCCGGAACCGGGCTGTCCGGCCACTCGATCTCCAGCACCGAGAAGCTGTCGGAGTTGTAAAGCATGTGCATGGCCGTCTCCTGGGAATTCCCTGCTGAGATGGGCCTGCGGTCCGGGATTTCAAGAGGCCCGGTGCGGCCGGGGATCAGGGGGGCGGAAGGTCCGCCTCGGCCGGTGGCAGTCCTTCGCTCAGCCGCAGCTCCAGCGGTTCGCCGGCGGGCGGCGTGGTGAAGCGCAGCTGCAGCGGCACCAGCCCGTGCTCGCGTGCCAGCCAGACTTCCACCCGGCTGTCGTAGGGGCCCACCGGCTCGCGCACCAGCCGCCAGGTGCGCAGCAGCCGCCCCCCGGGGCCGGGCAGGGCCTCCTCGGCCGCCACGGTGAAACGCCAGAGCTGGTCCTCGCCGCGGGTGGTGAAGACCGGCAGGCTCACGCTGCTGTGGCCGGCCGTCCAGTGCGCCTGCACCGCCGCGGCCAGCATGGGCAACTGCAGCAGCCAGCTGGCGCGGTCCTGGGCGCCGGCCGGCAGGGGCAGGGTGGTGGACGGTCCGGAGAAGCTCACCAGGCCCTTGTCGCGCTGGAAGTTGACGGCCGCCAGGTCGCGGCCCTGGCGCTGTTCGACCATGCGGTCGGGCAGCAGGCCGGCCGGGCCGACATGGCCCTGGCTGCGCCAGGCCAGGGTCTCGCGCCCGGCCAGTTCGATGCGCCAGGTCAGGCGGTACTGCTGCTCGTCCAGAGGCTGCCAGTCCAACTGCGCCCGGCCGCTCGCGCCGCCCTTCGTCGCCGCATAGCCCAGCTGCCAGGGTGGCGGCTGGACCAGGGGCTGCAGGGCATGCGCCTCGTCGTCGGCGGAAGGGAGCGGGCCGTCCAGCCCGGGGCGGTCCACGTCCGCATCCGTCCGGGCGCGGTCCGGCGGGGGCAGCACCGTCTCCTCGGGCAGGGCCTGTGCTTGCCTGGTGGGCCTGTCCGGCGGCTTGGGGCTGGGGCGCGGGGCGGGTGCCGGCGCGGGGGCGGGGGCGGGGGCGGGGGCTGCCGCAGGGGGCGGGGGCGGACGGACCTGGCTCAGCGTCACCACGGGCAGGGCGCGGGCCGGTGCCGGGGCGTGCCGCAGCGCGAAGGTGGTCCAGGCCGGGCCCAGCACCCAGCCGTGCAGGGCCAGCACCAGTGCGGTCAGCGCGGCCAGCGCCAGCCGGCGGTGGCGGGGCGTGGGGGCAGGGCGGGGCGGCATGGGGCGGTTTTGGACACAATGGCTGACCGCATTGTCGCCACACCATGAAACTCGCCACCTATCAGGACGGCTCCCGCGATGGCCAGCTGGTCGTCGTCTCCCGGGACCTGCGCACCGCCCATTTCGCCAGCGGCATCGCCACCCGCCTGCAGCAGGTGCTCGACGACTGGGGCTTTCTCTCGCCCCAGCTGGAGGACCTGTCGCGCCAGCTCAACCAGGGCCGTGCCCGCCATGCCTTCGCTTTCGACCCGGCCCAGTGCCTGGCCCCCCTGCCGCGCTGCGGCCAGTGGGTGCGGACCCGGGCCTACCGGGCCCAGCTGGCCCAGGTCTGGCCCGAGCGGGACACGCCGCCCGACCAGGCCCTGGGCCTGCCCTGGATGGAGCCGGGCAGCAGCGACGGCTTCACCGGCCCCCTGGCCGAGTTGGCGGTGACCGCCATCGACGACGAGGTGGATTTCGGTGCCCAGTGGGCGGTGATCACCGGCGACCTGCCCCGCGGCGCCAGCCCCGAGCAGGCGCTCGACGGGGTGCGCCTGCTGGCCCTGGTCAACGATTGGATCCTGCGCGGCCCCGAGGCCGAGGAGCGGTTGCTGGGCGGCGGGCGGGTGCTGTCCTGCCCGGCCACCGCCTTCAGCCCGGTGGCCCTCACCCCCGACGAGCTGGGCGAGGACTGGCGGGCCGGCGTGCTGCACGGGACGCTGCAGGTGCAGCTCAACGGCAAGGCCCTGGGGCCCTGCCAGACGCAGGAGGGACTGATGTGGCACATGGGCCAGCTGCTGGCCCATCTGGCCCGCCACCGCCCGGTGCGGGCCGGCACCGTGCTGGGCAGCGGGCCGGTGGCTGACGGTCTCGGGCGCGGGGCCGCCTGCCTGGCCGATCTGCGGCTGCAGGTGGCGGCGAGCTCGACCATCGACCCGCCCGGCTGGCTGCAATATGGCGACACCGTGCGCGTCGAGATGAAGGCGCGCGACGGCAGTCCGCTGTTCGGCGCCATCGAGCAGACCGTGGTGGAGCTGTCCTGATGGGCCGCCTGTCGAGGTGGGGCGCCCAGCTGTGCGGCCTGGGACTGGCGCTGCTGGCGGCGCTGGGCGGGGCGCCCGCGCGGGCCGACTGCCCGCCAGCCGCGGTGGCGCCGGACACCCAGGCCATCCAGCAGGGCATGGCCCAGGCGCAGAACCACGGCTTCCTCTGGACCCTGGACCGCCAGGGCCACCGCTCCTGGCTCTACGGCACCATCCATGCGGCCCAGCAGGCCTGGATGTACCCGGGGCCGGCGGTGGTGCAGGCCCTGGGCCGCACCCGCCGCCTGGTGGTGGAGATGGACCTGTCCGATCCCGTCACCCTGGAGAGCGTCAAGCGCCTGGCCCGCCAGACGCCCGACCGGGCCCTGCCGCCCGCCCTGGAGGCGCGGCTGCAGAAGCAGGAGGACGCGGCCTGCCTGGGCCGTGCCCTGAAGGACTGGCGCCCGGAGATGCGGGTGACCACGCTGAGCGTGATGTCGCTGCGTGACGAGGGCCTGGATCCGGCCTGGGGGGTGGATGCCATGCTGATCGGCATCGCAAAGGGCCTGCACCTGCCCATCACGGCGCTGGAGACGCCGGCCCAGCAGATGACCGCCCTGCTGCAACCCCGGCGCTCGGCGACCGAGGAGCTGGTGCGCAGCTCGCTCGACGAGATGGACCGCGGCGAGGACCGTCGCACCCTGCGTCGCCTGGCCCAGGCCTGGGCCGAGGGCCGGCTGGACGAGCTGGAGACCTATCCCCAGTGGTGCGAGTGCGTGAACACGCCGCTGGAAAAGGCCATGATGCGGCGCCTGCTGAACGACCGCAACGGGCCGATGGCCGACAAGATCGCCCGTCTGCACCGGGGCCAGGGCGGGCTCTTCGTGGCGGTGGGCAGCCTGCACATGGTCGGGCCCCAGGGGTTGCCGGCACTGCTGGCCGCGCGCGGCTTCACCGTCACCCGCGTGAACTGGCCGGCCGCACCGGCGGCGCCGGCTGTTCCTGCCGCGGCTTCGGGCGCAGAATCGCCCTCGTCCGCCGCATCGGCCGGCGCAGCCCAGGAGCTTGTCCCGTGAGCGAGAGTGCTTCCCCCTTTCCCGCCCTGATGCCGGGCTTCGACTTCCTGCAGGGGCTGGTCCGCCAGGCCGGCACGGCACTGCCGGGCATGAACGCCTGGATCACCCCCACGCTGGACCCGGAGGAGCTGGACAAGCGCATCAGCGAGCTGCGCACCGTCCAGTTCTGGCTGGAGCAGAACGCCCGCCTGCTGGGCACCACCATCCAGGGCCTGGAGGTGCAGCGCATGACGCTGAACACCCTGCGCAGCATGAATGTGTCGATGGGCGATCTGCGCGAGGCCATGGCCATCCGGCCCATGCCGGAGCCGGCCGCCGAGCCTGCCCCCGGCCCCACGCCCGAGCCGGCACCGGCCCCTGAGCCGGCGGCCGCCTCGGCGCCGGCCGGCGCCGAGGGCGGCCCGGCCCCCGGTCTGGTGGACCCCATGCAATGGTGGGGGGCGCTGACCCAGCAGTTCGGGCAGATCGCCGCCCAGGCCCTCAAGGATGCGCCGGCCACCGTGCAGGCCATGGCCCAGGCCTCCCAGGCGGCGGCCGCGTCCCCCGCCGCGGCGCGCCCGGGCAAGGCCGCGCCATCGGCCAACCCGAAGAAGCCGGCATCGGCCCGCCCGGCCGCCCGCAAGACGGCGGCCAAGACCAGCGCCAAGACCTCTGCCAAGGCGGCGGTCGGGGCGGGGGCGGCCCGGCCCCCTGTGCGCGCCGCGGCCAAGAAGGCGTCGCCCCGCTGAGGCCGCCGCCCGCCCACTTCCGGAATGTCCTTCCCATGACCGAAGCCTGCCTGAGCGCGGCCCTTCTGGGCCATGCCACCCACCCCGATGCCCACATGGCGCTGGCTCTGGCGGCGGCCCAGCTGGAATCGCAGCGGGCCGGCCGCCCCGGCTTCCAGGCCCGGCTGGGCCTGCTGTACCTGACCGAAGCCTATGCCGGCCAGGCCGAGGCCCTGCTCGACGAGATCCGGCAGCGTTGGCCGGGCCTGCAACTGGCCGGCACGGTGGGGGTGGGCATCGCCGCCTCCGGCGTGGAGTACTGGGACGAACCGGCGCTGGCCCTGCTGCTGCTGGACCTGCCCACCGACCAGTTCCGCGTCTTCAGCGGACGCCATCCGCTGGAGGGCGACACGCCCTGGACGGCCCTGGTCCACGCCGACCCCTCCACGCCCGATCTGTCCGAACTGGTGGGCGAGCTGGCCGAGCGCACCGGCAGCGGCCAGCTCTTCGGTGGCGTGGCCAGCGCCCGCAACCGGGCGGTGCAACTGGCCAACGGCGTTTTCGCCGGCGGGCTCTCCGGTGTGGCCTTCAGCCCGGCGGTGGACCTGGTCTCCCGCATGACCCAGGGCTGCCAGCCCATCGGGCCCACCCGCACGGTCACCGCGGCTGAGCGCAACCTGGTGCTCACCCTGGACGAGCAGCCCGCCCTGCTGTTCCTGCTGAAGGACCTGGGCATGCGCCTGAGCGAGCCCGATCCGCTGATGCAGCGCCTGCGCAGCGTGCTGGCCGGCCTGACCGATGCGGGCGATGCCGACCGGGCCCGCGGCGGCCAGTTCGGCGTGGACACCCGGGTGCGCCACCTGGTGGGGCTGGACCCGACCCGCCAGGCCGTGGCCATTGCCGACTGGGTCGAACCCGGCCAGCAGCTGGCTTTCTGCCAGCGCGACGTGGAGATGGCCCGGCGCGACCTGGTGCGCATCTGCGCCGAGATCCGTGACGAGCTGGCCGGCGACGAAGAGAGCGGCCTGCCGCCGCGGCGCCCGGTCGGCGCGCTCTACATCAGTTGCACCGGCCGGGGCGGCGGGCATTTCGGAGGGCCCTCGGCCGAATTGCAGATCGTCCGTCACGCGCTGGGGGATGTGCCCCTGGTGGGCTTCTTCGCCGCTGGCGAGATCGCCGGGCGCCATCTGGTCAGCTACACCGGGGTGCTCACCGTGTTCGCGGTGCCCGACGAGGGGCAGGCCGGGTGACGCCGCCCCGCATTCCGCCCATCCAGTGCCTGCTGGCCTTCGAGGCCCTGGCCCGCCTGCGCAGCGTCACCGCCGCGGGCGAGGCGCTGGCCGTCACGCCCAGCGCGGTCAGCCACCGCATCCGCCAGCTGGAGGGCCAGCTCGGCCTCAAGCTGTTCGGGCGGGATTTCAGCCTGACCTCCGAAGGCGCGGCCTACCTGGGGCCGGTGCGCGAGGGCCTGCGCGCGTTGCAGCAGGTGCCGGGCCACCTGCCCGCCAGCCCCAGCCGGGTGCGCCTGCGTCTGGCGGTCACACCCACCTTCTCGCGCCAGATCCTGCTGCCCCGCCTGGCCCTGTTCCGCCACGCCTACCCGGACATCGAGCTGATTCTGCAGGTGGCCATCCCGCTGGCCGACGTCAAGGCCGAGGAAGCCGACCTGGAGGTGCGCTACGGCATCGGCCCCTATGCGGACGTGGAGCATGTGCGCATCCTCAGCGACGAGGTCACGCCGGTCTGCAGCGCCGAGTACCTCCACGAGTCCGGCCCTTTCGACGGATTCGACACGGTCGAGAAGGTCGAGCGGGCCCGCCTGATCCGCAGCCCGCTGGACCCCTGGAGCACCTGGTTCCAGGCCCACGGCATCGCCTTGCCCGAGCCCCGGGTGGGCGCCCAGTTCAACGACGTCGGCCTGGTGCTGGATGCGGCCGCAGCAGGCTTCGGCGTGGCGCTGATGCGCATGAAGCTGGGCCTGTCCTGGATCGACTCCGGGCGCCTGGTGCGCCTGTCGCCGCGCACCGTGCCCTCGCCCTTCCACCACCACCTGTGCTGGAAGCCCGGCACGATGGAGCGCTGGGAATGCGCGGCCTTTGCCGACTGGATCAAGACCGCGCTGAGCTGAGCGGAGGGGCCCTTCGTCCCTGTCTGACGGTGGGCTGACGAAGGACTTGCGGGTTAACCCCCGTTTTGAAGAACTCTCACGCGCAAGCCCTGAAAGTTTCAACCGGCACCCCGGTCGGCCTCCCTACAGTCCGTGCCGATTCGCGGCCCCGGGCGTGTCAGCCATACCCGGGGCCGTGTTCGTGTTTTCAGGCACCACAACGCAGTCGCGAGGAGACCCCACCACCATGGCCTGGCAGCAGATCTACGACCCCTTCGGCAACATGTTCATCTCCACCGCCCTGGCCGCCGTGCCGGTGGTGGTGATGCTGGTGGCCCTGGGCTTCTTCCACATCAAGGCCCACATCGCCGCCGGCATGGGGCTGGCCGCCGCCTTCTGCGTGGCCGTGTTCGGCTACGGCATGCCCGTCGGCCTGGCCGGCAACGCCGCGATCTTCGGCGGCCTGACCGGTCTGCTGCCGATCGGCTGGATCGTGCTCAACATCATCTTCCTGCAGCAGCTGGCCGAGGGCAACGGCAGCTTCAAGGTGCTGCAGGACTCGCTCTCGGGCATCACCGAGGACCGCCGCCTGCAGCTGCTGCTGATCGCCTTCTGCTTCGGCGCCTTCTTCGAGGGCGCGGCGGGCTACGGCACGCCGGTGGCCGTGACGGCCGGCATCCTGATCGGCCTGGGCTTCTCGCCGCTGGCCGCCTCGGGCCTGTCGCTGATCGCGAACACCGCGCCGGTGGCCTTCGGCGCCCTGGGCACGCCGGTCATCACGCTGGCCAAGGTGCACGGCTACGACCTGATGGAAGTGACGGCCATGATCGGCCGCCAGCTGCCCTTCTTCTCGCTGCTGGTGCCCTTCTGGCTGATCTGGGCCTTCGCCGGCCGCAAGGCGATGATGGAGATCTGGCCCGCCATCCTGGTGACCGGCCTGTCCTTCGCCATCCCGCAGTACCTGGTGTCGAACTTCATCGGCCCCGAGCTGGTGGACATCATCGCGGCCCTGGTCTCGATGGTCGCGCTGGTGAGCTTCCTGAAGGTCTGGCAGCCCAAGAAGATCTGGACCTCGCCCTCGTTGAAGGGCCATGAGAAGGACGGTGGCGAGCCGCCGCGGCCCAAGACCATGGTGGCCTACAGCGGCAAGGAGCTGCTGCGTGCCTGGACGCCCTGGCTGATCCTGACGGTCTTCGTCTTCGTCTGGGGCCTGCCGCCGGTGAAGGACTACCTGAACCACCTGTTCCTGGCCAAGTTCCCGATGGACGGCCTGAACAACCTGGTCGAGAAGATGCCCCCGGTCGTCACCAGCCCGCACAAGGAGGCGGCCGTCTACGTGCTGAACCTGCTGTCGGCCACCGGCACCGGCATCCTGCTGTCGGCCATCGTCGGCGCCTTCGTGATGGGCTACGGCCCGGTGGCCATCGTCAAGACCTTCCTGCGCACGGTCTGGTTGGTGCGCATGTCGCTGCTGACCATCGTGCTGATGCTGGCCCTGGGCACGCTGACCCGCTTCTCGGGCACCGACACCACCCTGGGCCTGGCCTTCGCCAACACCGGCGTGCTCTACCCCTTCTTCGGCACCCTGATGGGCTGGCTGGGCGTGGCGATGACCGGCTCGGACACCGCCTCCAACGTGCTGTTCGGCGGCATGCAGAAGGTGGCGGCCGACCAGCTGGGCCTGAACCCCAACCTGATGGGCGCGGCCAACAGCTCCGGCGGCGTGATGGGCAAGATGATCGACGCCCAGTCCATCGTGGTGGCCTCCACCGCCACCCGCTGGTTCAACCACGAAGGCGACATCCTGCGCTACGTCTTCTTCCACTCGGTGGCCCTGGCCTGCCTGGTGGGGGTGCTGGTGACGCTGCAGGCCTATGTGCCGCCGTTCACGCTGATGGTCCACTGAGGACCGGCGCATCGGCGGCGGGATTGCCCCGCTGCCGGTCACAGCTGTTTTGACGAAGGGGCCGCGTTCCCACCGAGGGTGGCGCGGCCCCCTGGCGTTACAGTCCCATGGGCTGCCTGAGCCACCGCCCGGTGGCTGCCCTGGCCCGCAGGCCCCGACACCATGACCACCCTGACCGACGCTCCCCCCAACCCGACCGACCCCACCCGCCGCGCCGCACGCCAGGCCGAGGTGGTGGCCGCCCTGGGCGCGGTGCTGCCCGCCCATGCGCTGCTGTGGCAGGCCGAGGACACCGTGCCCTACGAGTGCGATGGCCTGACCGCCTACCGCCAGCGCCCGCTGGCCGTCGCCCTGCCGGAGACGGGCGAGCAGGTGGCGGCCGTGCTGCGGGTCTGCCACGGCCTGGGCGTGCCGGTGGTGGCCCGGGGGGCCGGCACCGGCCTGTCGGGGGGCGCCATGCCGAATGCCGAAGGCGTCACGCTGGCGCTGGCCAAGTTCAACCGCATCCTGCAGATCGACAAGGCCAGCCGCACCGCGGTGGTCCAGTGCGGCGTGCGCAACCTGGCCATCTCCGAGGCCGTCGCCCCGCTGGGCCTGTACTACGCGCCGGACCCTTCCAGCCAGATCGCCTGCACCATCGGCGGCAACGTGGCCGAGAACTCCGGCGGCGTGCACTGCCTGAAGTACGGCCTGACCGTGCACAACGTGCTCAAGGTCAAGGGCTACACCGTCGAGGGCGATCCGGTGGAGTTCGGTGGCGATGCCTACGACGCCCCGGGCCTGGACCTGCTGTCGGTGCTGGTGGGCAGCGAAGGCATGCTGGCCGTGACCACCGAGGTGACGGTCAAGCTCACGCCCAAGCCCCAGGTGGCGCGCTGCATCATGGCCAGCTTCCCCGACGTGCACCGGGCCTGCGGCGCGGTGGCCGCCATCATCGCCGCGGGCATCATCCCGGCCGGCCTGGAGATGATGGACCAACCCATGACCGCCGCGGTCGAGGCCTTCGTCCATGCCGGCTACGACCTCGACGCCGCGGCCATCCTGCTGTGCGAGAGCGACGGCACGCCCGAGGAGGTCGAGGAGGAGATCGGCCGCATGAAGGCGGTGCTGGCCAGCGCCGGCGCCACCCGCATGGAGGTCAGCCAGGACGAGGCCCAGCGCCTGAAGTTCTGGAGCGGGCGCAAGAACGCCTTCCCGGCCTCGGGGCGCATCAGCCCCGACTACATGTGCATGGATTCCACCATCCCGCGCCACCGGCTGGCCGACATCCTGCTGGCCATCCAGGAGATGGAGAAGAAGTACCAGCTGCGCTGCTGCAACGTCTTCCATGCCGGAGACGGCAACCTGCACCCGCTGATCCTCTTCGATGCCAACGATCCGGACCAGCTGCACCGCTGCGAGCTCTTCGGCGCCGAGATCCTGGAGACCAGCGTCGCCATGGGCGGCACGGTGACGGGCGAGCACGGCGTGGGCGTGGAAAAGCTCAACTCCATGTGCGTGCAGTTCAGCCCCGAGGAGCGGGCCCAGATGTTCGCCCTCAAGGCCGCCTTCGATCCGGCCGGCGGACTCAACCCCGGCAAGGTGCTGCCCTCGCTGCACCGCTGCGCCGAATACGGCCGCATGCATGTGAAGAAGGGCCTGCTGCCCTTCCCTGAACTGGAGCGCTTCTGACCGTGGCCGATCCCGTGACCCAAGACCCCACGCTGGCCGCCCTGGTCGAACAGGTGCGCGAGGCGGCCGAGCGCCGCCAGCCCCTGTGCATCCGCGGCAGCGGCAGCAAGGATTTCTACGGCGGTCCGCTGATCGGCGAACCGCTGTCGCTGGGCGAGCTGCGCGGCATCTCGTCCTACGAGCCCACCGAGCTGGTGGTGACCGCGCGCGCCGGCACGCCGCTGGCCGAGCTGGAGGCCGCGCTGGCCGAGAAGGGCCAGTGGCTGCCCTTCGAGCCGCCCCGCTTCGGGCACACGCCGGGGGGCGGCCCGGGCGGTGGCACCGTGGGCGGCATGGTGGCGGCCGGCCTGGCCGGCCCGGCCCGCGCCGCGCTGGGCGGCGTGCGCGACTACGTGCTGGGCGCCACCCTGCTCAACGGCCAGGCCGAGCTGCTGAGCTTCGGCGGCCAGGTCATGAAGAACGTGGCCGGCTACGACGTCTCGCGCATGCTGGCCGGCTCCATGGGCGTGCTGGGCGTGATCTGCGAGGTCTCGCTCAAGGTGCTGCCGGTGCCGCCGGCCACCGCCACGCTGCGCTTCGACCTGGACCAGGTCAACGCCCTCAAGCGGGTGAACGACTGGGCCGGCCAGCCGCTGCCGCTGCAGGCCAGCGCCTGGTGGGACGGCGCCCTGATCGTGCGTCTGGGGGGCGCGGCCGCGGCGGTCGAGTCTGCCCAGCGCAAGCTCGGCGGCGAGCCGATCGAGCCGGCCCTGGCCGCGCGCTTCTGGGCGGACCTGCGCGACCAGCGTGACGAGTTCTTCAGCACCGCCCGCGCGGCGGTGGTCGACGGCGCGGTGCTCTGGCGTCTGTCGGTGGCCCCCACCGCGCCCAGGATCGCCCTGTCGGGCGACACCCTGATCGAATGGGGCGGCGGCTGCCGCTGGCTGGTGAGCCGCGACAGCGCCGAGACCGTGCGCGCCGCGGCCCTGGAGGCCCGCGGGCACGCCACCGCCTGGTGGGGCGGTGAGCGCACCGGCGAGGTCTTCGGCCCGCTGTCGCCGGCCCTGTTGCGCATCCACCACCGGCTCAAGCAGGCCTTCGATCCGGCCGGCATCTTCAACCGCCAGCGCCTGCATCCGGCCTTCTGACGGAGATCCCGGTGCCGCTGCTGCAAGGCTTCGCCCTCCTGCTGCTGAGCCAGTCGGCCGGCGAGGCGCTGGTGCGCCTGCTGGGCCTGCCGCTGCCGGCCCCGGTGCTGGGGGCGGTGCTGCTGCTGGGCCTGCTGCGCTGGGCCCCGCTGCAGGCCCCCGTGGCGGCGGCGGCCGGCGGCCTGCTGGGCCACCTTTCGCTGCTCTTCGTGCCGGTGGGGGTGGGGGTCATCACCCACCTGGACCTGCTGGGCACCTACGGCGTGCGCATGCTGCTGGCCATCGTGCTGTCCACCTGGCTGGGCCTGGCGGTGACGGCCCTGGTGCTGCGCGCGCTGCTGCCGGCCGCCGAGTCGGAAGGGGAGGGCGCGCGGTGAGCTCCTTCGTCCAACTCTGGGTCTATCTGTCGGCCACGCCGCTGTTCGGCCTGACCGCCACCGTCACGGCCTATGTGCTGGCCCAGATGCTGAGCCACCGCCTGGGCCATCCGCCACTGGCCAACCCGGTGCTCTGGACGGTGCTGGCGCTCTCCCTGCTCTTGCTGGTCACCCGCACCCCGTACCCGACCTACTTCTCCGGCGCGCAGTTCATCCATTTCCTGCTCGGCCCGGCGGTGGTGGCCCTGGCCTGGCCCATGTGGCAGCGCCGGGCCCAGCTGCGCGCGCGCTGGATGCCCCTGCTGCTGGCGGCGCTGGCCGGCGGCGCCGTGGCCGCCCTGAGCGCCGTGCTCATCGGCCACGTCCTGGGCCTGCCGCGCGAGGTGCTGGCCTCGCTGGCGCCCAAATCGGTCACCGCCCCCGTGGCCATGGGCATCGCCGAGCGCCTGGGCGGCATCCCGGCCCTGGCCGCGGTGGGCGCCCTGATCACCGGCCTGACCGGCGCGCTCAGCGGCAAGCTCCTGTTCGACACCCTGGGCGTGCGAGGCCAGGCGCCCCGCGGCTTCGCGCTGGGCACGGCCGCCCATGGCATCGGCGCGGCGCGCGCCCTGCAGGTGCACCCCGACGCCGGGGCCTACGCCGGCCTGGCCCTGGGCCTGCAGGCCCTGCTGGCCGCGCTGCTGCTGCCGCTGGCGGCGCGCTGGCTGGACTTCTGAACCGACGACCCGATTCCCCCATGCAAACCCATCTCGCCCCCGAATTCGCCGGCACACCCGAAGGCGAGGCCGCCGAGGCCATCCTGCGCCAGTGCGTGCACTGCGGCTTCTGCACCGCCACCTGCCCCACCTACCAACTGCTGGGCGACGAGCTCGACGGCCCGCGCGGGCGCATCTACCTGATGAAGCAGGTGCTCGAGGGCGCGCCGGTGACGGCCGCCACCCAGGCCCACCTGGACCGCTGCCTGACCTGCCGCAACTGCGAGAGCACCTGCCCCAGCGGCGTGCAGTACGGCCGCCTGGTCGAGATCGGCCGCCAGGTGGTGGACGAACGGGTGCGGCGCCCGGCCGGCCAGCGCGCGGTGCGCTGGCTGCTGCGCGAGGGTCTGACCTCCCCGGCTTTCGGCCCGGCCATCGCCCTGGGCCGCGCGGTGCGACCGCTGCTGCCGGCCAAGCTGCAGGCCAAGGTCACCCCGGCGCCGGGCCAGGACGCCCACCGCTGGCCCACGCGCAGCCACCCGCGCAAGGTGCTGATGCTGATGGGTTGCGTGCAGCCCACGCTGATGCCCAACATCAACTCCGCCACTGCCCGGGTGCTGGACGCCGCGGGCATCCAGACCGTGGTGGCCGACGACGCGGGCTGCTGCGGCGCCATCCGCGACCACCTGGGCGACCACACCGGCGCCCTGGCCGACATGCGGCGCAACATCGACGCCTGGTGGCCGATGGTCGAGGGCCTGACCGAGGCCGGCCAGGTCGAGGCCATCGTGATGAACGCCAGCGGCTGCGGCCTGTCGGTGAAGGAGTACGGCCTGGCCCTGGCGGCCGACCCGGCCTATGCCGACAAGGCCCGCCGCATCAGCGCGCTGACGAAGGATGTGAGCGAGCTGCTGCCCGACCTGGTGCCCCTGCTGCAGCCGCTGCTGGCCCGCGCCCGCGCGCGCCGCAACGAGCCGGCCGACGCGCCGCCGGTGCCGCTGGCCTACCACCCCCCCTGCACGCTGCAGCACGGGCAGAAGCTGCGCGGCGGGGTGGAGATCCATCTGGCGGCGCTGGGCTTCGACGTGCGCACCGCGCCGGTGGACAGCCACCTGTGCTGCGGCTCGGCCGGCACCTACTCGGTGCTGCAACCCGAGCTGTCCACCGCGCTGCGCGACCGCAAGCTCAAGGCCCTGGCGCCGGTGCAGGCCCAGACGGTGGTGTCGGCCAACATCGGCTGCATCCAGCACCTGGCCTCGGCCAGCGAGCGACCGGTGCGCCACTGGATCGAGGTGCTGGACGAGGCGCTGGACGAACGTCCCCGGGCCTGACAGGGCCAAGACAAGGGCCATGGGGCCGCCTACACTCGGTGGCCCTTTCTTGCACAGGACCTTGGCCATGCAACTCATCGGCATGTTGGACTCGCCCTATGTGCGCCGCGTCGCGGTGTCACTGCAGCTCCTGGGCATCCCGTTCGAGCACCGCTCCATCTCGGTCTTCCGCCAGAAGCCCGAGTTCGAAGCCATCAACCCGCTGGTCAAGGCCCCCACGCTGGTGACCGACGACGGCACCGTGCTGATGGACTCCAGCCTCATCCTGGACCACCTGCCGCTGATCACCGGCGCGCCGCTGGCCCGGTCGCTGATGCCCGCCGACCCGGTGGCCGCGCGCCAGTGCCTGCGGGTGCTGGGCCTGGCCCTGGCGGCCTGCGAGAAGACCGTGCAGATCGTCTACGAGATGCAGCTGCGTCCGCCCGAGCACCGGCACGGCCCCTGGCTGGACCGGGTCAGCGAGCAGGCCCAGCGGGCCTTCGCGCTGCTGGAGGCCGAGATGACGGCCCGGCCGCTGGCCATGGGCCCGGCCCACATCCAGCAGGACGGCATCACCGCGGCGGTGGCGTGGAGTTTTGCCAACCTGGTGCTGCCGGGCCGCTTCGATGCGCTCGCCCACCCGGCCCTGTCGGCCCACACGGCCGAGGCCGAGGGGCTGGCGGCCTTCCGCGCCTGCCCGCAAACCTGACGGAGCGGTGACGGCGGGCCTGCGGGGTCACAGCCGGACTTCCTGCAACTGGGCCTCCATCCAGGGGCCCATCGCCGCGCCCAGCTTGGCGTAGCCGGCCCGGGTGAGGTGGATCTCGTTGACCCAGTCGCCCGAGGGGCCGGTGCTGCCGGGCCGGGCCGGGTTCAGCGGCACCGCGGCGCTGTCGAAGACCCGCACCTGCGGCAGGCTGGGGCCGGTGTCCAGCCAGAGCCGGCGCAGGCGGTCGAACAGCAGGTCGGACACGGCCTGGCGCGCGTCCACCGGGATGCCGAAGGCCTCGAAAGCCGGCCACAGCCAGCCCTGCGGGGCCGTCACCACACCGGCCGGGCGCACCACCGGGGCGCTGTAGGTGTGCAGCATCAGCGGCACGCCGCGGTTCATGCCCTCGTCGCGCCGCTCCACCAGCTCGATCAGGTTGGCCACCAGGTAGCCCGCCAGACGCTGCCAGCCGGGCTCGCTGATCCAGCGCATGGCCCCTGCCTCGCCCGGGTGCAGCTGCAGGGCTTCGTCCGGCGTCAGCAGCAGGCGCTCGTCCCAGGCGGCGGGTTGGCCGTCGCGGTGGCGGGGGCGCTGCTGGGCCGCGTCGATCAGGTCGTTGCCACCGGCCGACAGCAGGATGCCCTCCCAGCGGCTGGCGAAGTTGGGATGGCACAGCAGGCGGTCGAACCAGGGGTCGTTCACATGGTCCACCATGTGGGCCAGGGTGTCGCCCGGGTAGGCGCAGCTGATGATGGCGGTGGAGCGGGTGACCCGCAGGTTCAGCAGCAGGTTGCTGCCGCGCACCGGGTTGAGCGCGCCGATCGTGAACCAGGAGTCCCCCTCGGCCAGCAGGCGGCGTCCGTATTCGCCCAGCGTGGGCGGGTTGGACCCGGTCAGGGCGTCGGCGGGGATGAGCGTCAGGGTGTCCATGGTTCGATCCTGCGGGCGAATGGCGGGAGGCCGGGTGGGCCGGGGCGGGCGGTCTGGCCGCGCCATGATGCGCCGGGCCGCGCCCGCTGGCGTCACCCCGACAAGGGACGCCCGGCCGCCCCGCGCGGGCCCCGCAAAACGGCAACCTGTCACGCTCCGCCCCATGGCGGCGGGGCTTCTCCGGGTTGGGCCTAGGTCGGGGGCGGCGGTGCCGGCCTAGGGTGGGCGCACGCCTGGACTTCCGGAGGCCGCCATGGACCTGAGCCACCCTTCCCCCGCCACCTTGCAGGCGGCCCGCCACGACTGGATCTGGCGGGCCCGGCGCTCCGGGCTGGACCTGCAGCGGGCCCGCTCCAGCGACTACCGGGACCCGTTCGCGCGGGACCGGGCGCGGCTGCTGCATTCGGCCGCCTCCCGGCGGCTGATGGGCAAGTCCCAGGTGCCCGGCCTGCTGGGGTCCATGCTGCCGCGGGCCTGGCAGACCCATGTGCTGGAGGTCTCGCAGCTCTCCCGCGGCATGCTGCGGGCCCTGCAGCACCTGCACGCGCCGGGCGAGCCCTGGCTGCCCTGGCTGCCGGACGTCAACCTGCTGGAGGCCGTCGCGCTGGGACGCTCCCTGGGGCATGCGCCCTTCGGCCCGGTGGGCGACCGGACACTGGCCGAGCTGATGCGCGAGCACGGCGGCTTCGATCCCCGCTGGCAGGCCCTGCGGCTGATGCAGCGCCTGGAGCCGCACACGCCCGGCCACGGGCTGGACCTGACCCGGCGCACGCTGCTGGGCCTGTACGACCGCGCCATGCTGGCCCTGCCCACCCCCGGGCGCGACCCGGCCGGGCTGGCCGGGCAGGACTGGCTGCTGCAGCCCCTGAGCGAGCGTGACCGCCGAGCCCTGCTGGGGGTGCCGCCGCACGGGCTGCTGCATGCGGCCGTCTCGCTGGACGGCAGCATCGTCCAGCTGGCCGAGCAGCTGGCCCATGCGGTGCACGAGTTCGACGACGCGCTGGGCCTGGGCGCCGTGCCCCGGGCGGCCTGGGACGCGGTGGTGCTGGACCCGGGCTGGGCCGAGGCGGTGGACCTGCAGCCGGTCCCGCTGGCCCAGGGCCTGTTCGCAGGCCCGGGCCCGGCGCGGCGCCAGGCGGTGGGGGCCCTGGTCAACGCCCTGCTCATCTCGGTGGACATCGAGGCGGCCCCGGTCGTCGACGAGCCCCTGCTGCACCACCGCGCCCAATGGATCGCCCCCGCCCAGGCCCTGGTGGCCAGCCTGCAGGGCCTGGTGGCGCAGGCCTGGGCCCAGGCGCCCCAGGTGGCCGCGGCGTCCGAGGAGGCCGGTCTGGCCCTGCGGCAGCTGTGGTCTCTCGCCTGGGCCGCGCCGGACCTGCTGGGCCTGCCTGCGCACGGGGCGCAGCCTTCGGACGTCTGGGCGCGCCTGCTGTGTGACCGGCTGGCCGGGCTGACCGATGCGGCGGCCCTGCAGCTGGCACACCACGGGACCCCGCCCGGCGGCTGATGTGCCGGGGCGACATGGCGGACAATCCGAGGTCGTTCGACTTTCTGCCCCGGGCCTCGCCTGTCTTGCGAGCCACCCGGTTCCGCCATGACCTACAGCGTCAAGGAAATCTTCTACACCCTGCAGGGTGAGGGCGCCAATGCCGGGCGCCCGGCGGTGTTCTGCCGCTTTGCCGGCTGCAACCTCTGGAGCGGCCGCGAGGAAGACCGCGCCAGCGCGGTCTGCCAGTTCTGCGACACCGACTTCGTCGGCACCGACGGCACGCTGGGCGGCAAGTACGCCACGGCCGAGGCGCTGGCCGGGCAGATCGCGGCCCAGTGGCCGGCCGCGGCGCCCGGGCCGAACCGCCGGCTGGTGGTGCTCACCGGCGGCGAGCCGCTGCTGCAGGTGGATGCGGCGCTGATCGACGCCCTGCACGCGCAGGGCTTCGAGATCGCGATAGAGACCAACGGCACCGTGCTGCCGCCGCCCGGGCTGGACTGGGTCTGCGTCAGCCCCAAGGCCGGCAGCACCCTGCTGCTGCGCCAGGGGCAGGAGCTCAAGGTCGTGGTGCCCCAGCCGGGGCTGGACCTGGATCAACTGGCCGAGTTGCCGTTCGCGCACCATTTCCTGCAGGCCATGGACGGCCCGCTGGCGCGCGAGAACACCGCCTGGGCCACGGCGCATTGCCTGGCCGATCCGCGCTGGCGACTGTCGGTGCAGACCCACAAGGTGCTGGGCATCCGCTGATCGCCCGCCGTCCCTCCATCCAGAAGAACGCAGAACCCCATGCAGTACGAACTGAGCCAGACCTTTTATTTCGAAGCCGCCCACACCCTGCGCCGCACGGTGGATGTGGAGCCCAGCCTGCGCATCCACGGCCACACCTACATCGCCGAGATCACCCTGGCCGGTGCGCCCGACGACAACGGCATGGTGGTGGACCTGGCCTACCTGCGCCGCAACATCGAGACGCTGCGCCGCGAACTGGACCACCGCTTCCTCGACGAGGTCGCGGGTCTGGGGCCGGCCACGCTGGAGAACCTGTGCGCCTACATCTGGCGCGCGATGGAGCTGGTCTACGCCGGCAAGCTCAGCTGCGTGGAGGTGCGCCGCGAGGCCAGCGGCGACCGCTGCCGCCTGCGGCGCTGAGCTGCGCCGCCACGGCGCTCAGAACAGCGTCGCGGTGCTGCTCTTCTCGCGGTCGTAGTTCGCCAGCTCGGCCTGGCCGGTGCTGGAGTCGGCCTGGGTCTCGAAGCAGAAGAAGCGGTCGCGGCCCAGCGACTTGGCGGTGTAGAGCGCCGCGTCGGCGCGCGAGAGCAACGATTCGATCGTCGTCGTGCCGTCGGGCACGCAGGTGGTGATGCCGCCCGAGAGGGTCACGCAGGTCTTGCCGTCCGAGGCCGGGTGCGGCAGGGCCAGCTGGTGCACCATGCGCTGCAGGCCCTTGGCGTAGAACATGGCGCCGGAGTGCGAGGTGCCGGGCATCAGGATCACGAACTCCTCGCCACCGAAGCGGGCCGCCAGATCGCGCGGACGGCGACAGGTCTCGCCCAGCAGCTGGGCGATGCGCATCAGGCACTGGTCGCCCTGCAGGTGGCCGGCGGTGTCGTTGTAGGCCTTGAAGTTGTCCACGTCGCACAGGATCAGCGTCAGCGGCTGGCGCTCGCGCCGGGCCGTGCGCAGTTCCTCGTCCAGACGGATGTCCAGGCCGCGGCGGTTGGTCAGGCCGGTCAGCGGGTCGTGCAGGGACTGGATCTGCAGATCGGCATTGCTGGCCCTGAGCTGGTCGGTCAGCGAGGTGAGCTGGCGGTGCAGGCTGCACAGGCGCTGCATGGCCCGCAGCTTGGCGGCCAGCACCACCGGGGACACCGGCTTGAACAGGTAGTCGTCGCCGCCGCATTCGATGCCCTCGGCCAGATCGGCATCGGACACCCGGCCTGAGAGGAAGAGGATGGGCGTCCAGCCCTCGGGCTCGGCGCGGCGGATCTGCTGGGCGGCCCAGTGCCCGTTGTGGCCGGGCATCTCCACGTCCATCAGCACCGCGTCCGGGCGCAGGCTGGTGAACAGGGCCACGGCGTCCTCGGCATTGCCGGCTTCCACCACATCGTGCCCCATGGCCTGCAGCTCGGCCCCCAGGGCGGCGCGGTGGGACAACTGGTCATCCACCAGCAGGACCTTCAGACGGATGTCGGCAACAGCAGGCATGGCACAACGGGGTTGGCGCGGGCCCAACACCCGCCACGTTCCGTTATCGGCCGGCACGACCGTTCACTTGAGCGCAGCGTCAGCCCGGGCTCTGACTTCGATCAATGGGCCGGCACCGCCACGGGCCGCACCCGCAGCGCCCACACCACGCCGGCCACCAGCAGGCCCACGCCGGCCAGGGTGGCCGCCGGTGGCAGCTGCTGGCGCAGCAGGTAGGCATAGGCCAGGGCCGAGAGGGTTTCGAAGACGATCAGCTGACCGGCCAGGGCGGTGGGTAGGCGCTGGCTGGCTTCGTTCCAGCACAGCGTGCCCAGCCAGGAGGCCAGCAGGCCGATGACCAGCATGGCGCCGACGAAGGGCAGGGGGCGGGGGCCCAGCGGCATCGACCAGTCCGGCTGGGCGACACCGAAGCCGAGCCAGGTCAGCGCATAGCCCAGCGCGGCCAGCGGCAGGGTGGCCAGGCCCTGGGCGGTGGCCCAGGCCCGCGGGCTGCGGTCGGCATGGGCGCGCAGCCAGTCGGCGTTGCGCACCGGGTACCAGGTCCAGGCCGCCACGGCGCCCAGGGCCAGCATGGCCCCCAGGGCGTAGCGGCCCAGGTCGGCCGCGGGATCGGCCCGCAAGTGGGCCAGCTCGGCCCGGTTGACCAGCGCCAGGCCGGCGCCGATCAGCACCAGCGACGGGGCCAACCGGCGCCAGGGCAGCAGGCCGTCGCGCCGCGCATTGCGGCGGTTGGACACCACCGCGATGACCACCGGCAGGGTGCCGATGATCATCGTCGGCAGCGGCCCACCGGCGCGCTGCAGCGCCGAGGCCAGGAACAGGTAGTAGACGATGTTGCCCACCAGCGAGAGCTTGGCGGCCTCCAGCCAGTCGGCGCGCCGCAGCCGCCGCAGTTCGGTGCGGTCCAGCCAGGCCAGCGGCAGGGCGATCAGGCCGAAGGCCAGGTAGCGGCCGAAGGACAGCAGCACGGCCGGGTAGTCGTGCAGCCACAGCGGCCCCACGAACACCAGGCCCCACATCAGGCCGGCGGCCAGCGCGAACAGGGTTCCGATCCACATGATGGGCGCGCAGTCTACGCAGGCCGGCCGGGGCGGTCTTGTACCGTCTTGCTCAGGCCTGCGGCGGCAGGGCCAGCGGCCAGAGCTGCCAGGCCAGGGCCAGCATCACCGCGCCGATCAGGGCGTCCAGGGCCTGCCAGGCGCGCGGGCGGGCGAAGACCGGGGCCAGCCAGCGGGCGCCATAGCCCAGGGTGGTGAACCACAGCGCGCTGGCGCCGGCCGCTCCGGCCACGAAGGCGCCGCGCGCGGCCCAGTCCGGCTGCTGGGCGCCCACCGAGCCCACCAGCAGCACCGTGTCCAGGTAGACATGCGGGTTCAGCAGGGTGAAGCCGGCCAATTGCAGCAGGGCCTGGCGTCGGCTCAGGCTGGCGCCCCGGCCGGCCTGCAGGCCCCCCGGACGCCGCGCCGCCCACAGGGCCCGCAGCCCGTAGGCCACCAGGAACACCATGCCGGCCGCGGCCAGGGCCCGGGCCAGCCCGGGGTGGTCGCCGATGAGGCCGGCCAGACCGGCCACGCCGGCGGCCATCAGCAGGGCATCGGCCGCCACGCAGGCCAGCACCACGGGGCCCACATGGGCCCGCTGCAGGCCCTGACGCAGCACGAAGGCGTTCTGCGCGCCGATGGCGACGATCAGGCCCAGGGACAGGGCCAGCCCGTTCAGGGCGGCGGCGCCCAGCGAGCTCGGGGGCAGGGCCGGAGCGAGGGCGGAGGAGAGGGCGTTCGACAGCATGGGGGCGCAGCATGCCCGGGCGGCGCGCCGGGGGCCAGTTAGACTTGCTTCAGCCGATGAAGCGGGGCTGAAGGCGCCTTCACCACGGGCCCTGATCCAGGTCCTTCACCATGTACGACTACACCTTGCTCGAAGCCCTGGCCGCCGTGCTGCGCGAGGGCAGTTTCGAGCGCGCCGCGCGGGCCCTGCACCTCACGCCCTCGGCCGTCTCCCAGCGGGTGCGCCTGCTGGAGGAGCGCGCCGGCCAGGTGCTGGTGGTGCGCGACACCCCGGCCCGCGCCACCGAGGCCGGCGCCCGCCTGTGCCGCCACCTGGAGGAGGTGGCGCTGCTGGAGCGCGCGCTGGCCGCCGATCTGCCCGGCCCGGGGCCCTCGCCCGGGGCCCGGGTGACCCTGCCGGTGGCGGTCAATGCCGACAGCCTGGCCACCTGGTTCGTCGCGGCGGCTGCCCGCATGGCCGACGAGGAATCCCTGCTGCTGGACATCAGCCTGGAGGACCAGGAGCACACCGCCGAGCGCCTGCGCCGCGGCGAGGTGGTGGCCGCCGTGACCGCGCTGGACAGGCCGGTGCCGGGCTGCCGCAGCGTGCCCCTGGGCACCCTGGTCTACCGGGCCACCGCCAGCCCCGCTTATCTGGCGCGCTGGTTCCCGGCCGGGGTGGATGCCCAGGCCCTGGCCCGGGCGCCCTGCCTGACCTTCAACCGCCAGGACCGGTTGCAGCAGCAATGGGTGGCCCGGGTGCTGGGTGACGAGGCTGCGGTGCCGGCACTGGCCACGCACTGGCTGCCCTCCACCCAGGCCTTCGTGGAAGCCAGCGCGGCCGGCCTGGGCTGGGGCATGAATCCCGAGCCGCTGGTGCGCCCGCTGCTGGACCAGGGCCGGCTGGTGGAACTGCTGCCCGATCAGGCCCTGGGTGTGCCCCTGTACTGGCAGTGCCGCCAGGGCCTGCCGGTGGCCGCGACCCTGACCCGCGCCGTGTGCGAGGCTGCGGTGGCGGTGCTGCTGCCCAGCGACGAGCCGGTGCGCTGAGCCGGCGACGCCGACCTCAAGTGCGCGGTCGCCGGCCGATCTCGCGCTGGTAGCGCGCCGGCGTGGTGCCGTACATGGCGGCAAAACGCCGGGTCAGATGGGCCTGGTCGGCCAGACCCACCGCCGCCGCCACGGTGGCCGCGGGCTGGCCCTGGGCCAGCAGGCGCTTGGCCTCGGCCAGGCGCTGGGCCATCAGCCACTGGTGTGGGCTGACCTGGTGGCGGGCGCTGAAGCTGCGCTGGAAATGGCTGGGGCTCATGCCCGCCAGGGCCGCCATCTCCGCCAGCCGCCAGGGGTGGGCCAGGGCCTCGCGCAGGCGGGCCTGCAGGCTGGCGAAGCCGCCGCGCTCGGCGGTGGGCGGCGCAGCCTGGGTCAGTGGCGCCAGTAGGCTCAGGCCGTGCGCCAGGTGGTCCTCCTGGGCGGCCAGGTCACCTTCCTCCTGGGCCGCCCACAGGGCCCCCAGCCTCTGGCCGAACTGGCGGGCCCGCCGCGCGTCTTCATGCACCGCCGTGCGAAAGTGCCACAGCGGCGCGTCCTCGCCCAGGTGCTGTCGCAGCACGGCTTCATCGAGATAGAGCATGCGGTAGGTCCAGCCCTGCGCGCAGGCCGGCGCGCCGGTGTGCAGCTCGCCGGGCTGCATCAGCACCAGCGCTCCGGCCGCGGCCTCGTGCTCGCGGCCGCGGTAGCGGAAGCGCTCGGCCCCGGCCTCGATCACGCCCAGGCCATAGCCCTCATGGGCGTGCGGGTCGAAGCGGTGATGCACGATGCGTGCGCGATAAAGCTCCACCCCCGGCAGCGCGGCCGGGCGGCGGAAGCTGGCGCGATCGCTCGCGTGCGGAAAGTGGTCGGGCACGACCTCCAGCGTGGGCATCGGCGGTCATCTTCCCATGTCGCGTACAGTCTCGCCCGTGATGTCTGTTTCTCCCTTGATCGAACTGAAGGCGGTGGACCGCCGCTACGAAACCGGCCTGCAGGCCCTGCAGGGCGTGGACCTGCGGATCGCCCCGGGCGAGTTCGTGAGCCTGCTGGGGCCCTCGGGCTGCGGCAAGAGTTCCCTGCTGCGTGTGCTGGCGGGACTGGACCCGATCAGCGCGGGCCAGGTGCTGCGTGCGGGCGAGCCCACCCGCGGGCCGGCCCGCGACACGGGCTTCGTGTTCCAGGAGCCCACGCTGATGCCCTGGGCCGATGTGCAGAGCAATGTCGAGCTGCCGCTGCGCCTGCAGGGCGTGGCCGCCGAGCCGCGGGCCGAGGCCGCGCGGGCCGCGCTGGCCCGGGTGGGCCTGCAGGATTTCGCCCAGTCCATGCCGCGTGAACTGTCGGGCGGCATGAAGATGCGCGCCTCCATCGCCCGCGCCCTGGTCACCCGGCCGGCGCTGCTGCTGCTGGACGAGCCCTTCGCGGCGCTGGACGAGATCCACCGCTTCGCCCTGAACCAGGCACTGCTGGACCTGTGGCGCCCCGAAGGCGCGGCGCCAGCGGCCTTCACGGCGGTGTTCGTCACCCACAGCGTCTACGAGGCGGTGTTCCTGAGCCAGCGCGTGCTGGTGATGGGGGCCCGTCCGGGGCGCATCGTCGACGAGGTGCTGATCGACGGCCCGGCGCACCGCACGGCGGCCTTCCGCCAGAGCGAGACCTTCACCGCGGCCTGTGCCCGCCTGAGCGAGTCGCTGGCCCGCGCCGCCGGCGAGCCGGCGCTTGGCTGAGCCCACGCCACCGCGCGGGGTGGGGCGCTGGCTGGCGCCCACCCTGGCCGTGCTGCTGGCGCTGGCGGCCTGGCAGGGGGCGGTGTGGTTCTGGGACATCCCGCCCTATTTGCTGCCCGGCCCCTGGCGGGTGTTGCAGGCCCTGCACGCGGACTTCGGCTCGCTGATGGCCAGCTGGTGGGTGACGGTGCGCATCACCGCCACCGCCCTGGCCCTGGCCTGCGTGGGGGGCGTCGGCCTGGCCACGCTGTTCTCGCTCTCGCGCTGGCTGGAATGGAGCCTCACCCCCTTCGCGGTGGTGCTGCAGGTCACGCCGGTGATCGCGGTGGCGCCGCTGATCATGATCCTCACCGACAGCGCCGAGGCCACCGTGCTGGTCTGCGCCTGGATCGTGGCCTTTTTTCCGCTGCTGGCCAACACCCTGGCGGGTCTGCGCAGCGCCGACGCCGGCCTGCGCGAGCTCTTCCGTCTGTATGGCGCCAGCCGCTGGCAGACGTTGCGCTTCCTGCTCATCCCCTCGGCACTGCCTTACTTCCTCACCGGGCTGAAGATCGCCGGCGGACTGAGCCTGATCGGCGCGGTGGCGGCCGAGTTCACCGCGGGCGCCGCCGGGCGCAACACCGGTCTGGCCTCGCGCATCCTGGAGGCGGCCTTCCGCACCGAGATCCCCAGGATGTTCGCGGCCCTGGTGCTGGTGGCCGCCACCGGCGTGCTGATCCACCTGGGCTTCGAGGCGCTGGGGCGCCTGCTGCTGCGGCGCTGGCATGACAGCGAGCGTGGCTGAACCGCCGCGATACCGCGCGATACACACGGTGACCTGGGCGAAACCCTGAAGCGCCCGGATCACGGATGAGCTGTCATCTGGCGAGGCTAGCCTGCGGGCCACGATGAACACCGACACCTCCTCTCTTCCCCTGGCCGGCCAGGTGGCCCTGGTCACCGGCGCGAACACCGGCATCGGCCGGGTGATGGCCCGCGAGCTGGCCCGCCAGGGCGCGCGTGTCTTCCTGGCCTGCCGCAGCGCCGAACGCACGGCCGAGGTGCTGGCCGAGATCGATGCCCTGCCGGGGGCCCGGTCCGCCACCTGGCTGCCGCTGGAGCTGGGAGACTTCGCCTCGGTGGGGGACTGCGCCCAGCGCTTCCTGGACCTGGGCCTGCCGCTGCACCTGCTGGTCAACAACGCCGGTCTGGCCGGGGCGCGGGGGCTGACCCGTTCGGGTTTCGAGATGGCCTTCGGCGTGAACCACATGGGCCATTTCCTGCTGACCCAGCGTCTGCTGCCGGCCCTGCGGGCCAGCGGGGCGGCCCGCATCGTCACCCTGGCCAGCCGGGCGCATCGGCGGGTGAACGGCATCCCCTTCGAGCAGCTGCGTCAGCCCACCCGCACGGCCACCGGCGTGGCGGAGTACAGCGTGTCCAAGCTGGCCAACCTGCTGTTCAGCGCCGAGCTGGGGCGGCGCCTGACCGGCACCGGCATCTCCACCTATGCCGTGCATCCCGGCGTGGTGGCCTCGGACATCTGGCGCACCCTGCCGGCGCCGCTGCGCCCCCTGTTCCACTGGCTGCGCCGCATGATCACCGTGGAGGAGGGCGCCCGCACGCCTTTGCTGTGTGCCAGCGCGCCGGCCCTGGCCGGGCAGAGCGGCCTGTACTGGAGCGACGGCGCTCCCGCCCAGCCCAGCCCGGCCGGCCGCGATGCCGAACTGGCCCGCGCGCTGTGGCAGCACAGCGAGGACTGGACGCGCTGAGGCGTGCGGCAAGGCCCCACCACCGCCATCCCCAAGGGGAGGTCGCTACCATGCGGCGCCATCAGGACCCTCAGGAGAGTGCGGCGATGACGATGACGCGTAGGCGGGCCCAGGCGGCCCTGGTGTGGGCCGGGGCCTTGGTGGCCGGTGGGCTGGCCGCAGGCCCGGCCGCGGCGCAGGACAAGGTGGTCTTCGCCACCAACTGGAAGGCGCAGGCCGCGCACGGTGGCTTCTACCAGGCGCTGGCCGATGGCACTTATGCGCGCTACGGTCTGGCGGTGGAGATCCGCCAGGGCGGGCCGCAGGTCAACAACCGGCCGCTGCTGCCGGCCGGCAAGATCGACTTCCTGATGACCGGCAACCTGCTGCACAGCTTCGACAATGTGAAGAACGGTGTGCCGGTCATCACCGTGGCCAGCCTGTTCCAGAAGGACCCGCAGGCCCTGATGGCCCACCCGGGCCAGGGCTACCAGCGCTTCGAGGACCTGAAGAAGGCGCCGGTGGCCTACATCGCCAAGGATGCGCAGTTCTCCTGGTGGGCCTGGCTCAAGGCCGAGCACGGCTTCAAGGACGAGCAGCTGCGGCCCTACAACTACAACCTGGGCCCCTTCCTGGCCAACCCGAAGAGCATCCAGCAGGGCTATGCGGTCGAAGAGCCCATCAGCATCCGCAAGCAGGGCGGCTTCACGCCGCTGACCTTCCTGCTGGCCGACCACGGCTACAGCACCTACAGCACGACGATCGAGACGCGGGTCGAGACGGTGCAGAAGCGGCCGGATCTGGTCAAGCGCTTCGTCGAGGCGTCCATCCTAGGCTGGGTGCATTACCTCTATGGCGACCGCCGTGGGGCCGATGCCCTGATCCTCAAGGACAACCCCGAGATGGACCAGGGCACCATCGACCAGTCGGTGGCCCTGATGAAGACGCTGGGCATCGTGGACAGCGGCGACAGCCTGACGCAGGGCATCGGCGCGATGAAGCCCGAGCGCATCCGCGACTTCTACGACAAGATGGTGCGCGCGGGCCTCTACCAGCCCGGCGAGGTGGACCTGTCCAAGGTGGCCACCTTCCAGTTCGTCAACCACGGGCTGGGGCTGGACGAGAAGAAGCGCCTGCTGGCCGCGACCCGCGCCCCCCAGAAGCCTTGAGCATGAAAAAGCCCCGCAGGGTCGCTGCGGGGCCGGGCTTTCAGAGACGCTCAGGGCGTCACTTGAATTTGTACTGGGCGCCCACGTAGAGGAAGCGGCCACGCGGGTCGGTGTAGCTCGGGTCGTAGCCGGAGATGAAGAACCAGGCCTGTTGCGAAAAGGGCGGCGCGGTGTCGAACAGGTTCTTCACGCCGCCACGCACGGTGAAGGCCTCGGTCACGGTCCATGCTCCGGTCAGGTCCCACAGTGTGTAGGCGCCGACCCGGCGGTCCGGCTTGCCGACGATGGTCTGGTCCGTGTAGCCCGACAGGTAACTGTTGGACAGCGTGGCGCTGTAGGGGCCTTGCTCCCAGTCCAGCGACAGCGTGTGTCGCCAGCGTTGCACCACGCCGTCGTTGACGAAGTGACCCAGGTTGCTGACATAGGGGTCGCCATCGCCCGTCTGCTGCTTGGAATTCAGGGTCCAGGTGCCGTTCAGGCGCAGGCCGAAGGTGCCCATGCCGGTCTCGATCCCTTTGAGATTGAACTCCAGGTCCAGGCCCGAGATGCGCTGCTTGCCGCGGTTCTCCTTGACCAGGTCGATGTGATCGATCCAGCCGTCCCCGTCCCGGTGGACCAGGCTGCCGTACTTGTCCAGGTTGGCCAGGATCACGTCGGCACCCAGCGTGCTGATCAGATTGCTCTTCTGGATGCTCCAGTAGTCCACGCTGACGTTCAGGTGGCGGCTGGGTTCCATCACGGCGCCCAGCGAAAACTGGCGCGAGTACTCGGGCTTGAGCTTGGCGTTGCTGTACTCGTAGGTGGTCCAGGTGTCCGAGCAGTCGGTCACGGTGTTGGATGGATCCTGGGCCATGCACACCGGGTCCACCAGGGTGGCCGCCGTGCCCTCGGTCACCGGGCGGTAGAGATCGGACATGCTCGGGGCGCGGAAGCCCTTGCCGGCCGAGGCTCGCAGCGCGAGTTCGGGCAGTGGCTGGTACTTCAGCCCCAGCTTGGGGCTGGTGGCGCTGCCGGTGCCCTGGTACTTCTCGTAGCGCAGGGCGGTCGTGATCTCGACCTGCCTGGTCACCGGGGCATTCACTTCGGTGAACAGGGCCGCCACGTTGCGGGCGTGGCCGAAGTCGGCCTCCGTGCCCTGCGAGGTCTCGCCCAGGATCACGTCGTCGGCCAGGGGCTGGGACTGGTGGAAGCGCTGGCGTTCACGCCGGAACTCGGAGCCCAGGGCCAGGGCCAGATCGCCGCCCTCGAGCTTCATCAGCGGGCGGCTGACGCGGGCGTCGATGCTGTCCATCATGCCCACCGAGCGACGCACCTCGCCGCGGATCTGGGCGGCCTCGTACAGGGCCAGGCCCGCCGCATCGGAGGCGCCAAAGGGGTTGAGCGTGCCGTCGGCAAAGCCGTCCCGGATCATCTGCTCGTTGAGGTAGCCCTGCTGGTCGCGGTCGGACACGACGTCGAGGCTGTGGTTCAGGCCGACTTCGTAATCCCAGTCGGCCAGCGTGCCGGTGAGCCCCGCCACATAGCGCTGGGCGGTGGACACCAGTTCATTGGTGCGCAGGCCGGCTTCGGCCAGGCGGGTGCGGACCGTGATGACGCGGTTCTCGTCTCCGGCGGGCAGGCTGGCCAGACTGGTGCCGGCCAGGGCGGGCACCAGGGAGACGTCCATGTCCGCGTCGATCCGGTTCGGCGTGCCGGAGTAGTGCGTGCTGGCGCGGGCGATCGAGGCCTCGAAGAAGGCCTGGTGTCCGCCTCCCAGGTCCAGCACGCCGCGGCCGAACACGCTGGTCTTCTCGGATTGCGGATAGAGCTCGATGGCCCGCATGTAGTCGTAGGTGCAGCCGTCCACGCCACCGATGCCGTCGGGCAGGTAGAGCGTGGCCGGCGGGTTGCAACCGGTGGCGGCGGCCGGGTTGATGGTCTTGGAGTCGATCACCGTGTGGCCATTGCTGGAGTAGCCGTCGGCGATCAGCATGTCGCGCTGGTCGGAGCTCAGCCGGATGTTGCCCGGGAAGGTGGCGCTGGAGAGCAGGTCGGGCAGGCGCTCCGGGATCTTCAGGTCGGTGATGAACTGGCGTTGGCTGGCGTTGAGGCGGTTGGTGCGCTGCAGGTCCACCACGCCGAAGACGTTGAAGCCGTCGCGGCCGTAGTCGCCGAAGCCGCCGGCCAGCGAGGCGGTGCGCTTGCCCCCACCGCCCTCAGTGGTGTCGCCGTAGGAGACATTCACCTCGGCGCCCTGGTAGTCGCGCCGGGTGATGAAGTTGATCACCCCGCCGATGGCATCGCTGCCATAGAGGGATGAGGCACCGTCCAGCAGCACCTCCACCCGATCGATGGCCGCAGCGGGAATGCTGTTGAGGTCCACCCCGGAGGCATCGCCCGGCGAGGCGAAGTTGGCCATCCGCCGGCCGTTGAGCAGCACCAGGGTCGAGGACACGCCCAGACCCCGCAGGTTGGCGCCGTTGAAGCCCGTCTGGTCGCGGAAGCCACCGTAGGACATGCTCCCGCCATCGGTCAGGTTGGCCGCCGAGGCGCTCAGGCGCGCCACGATCTCCGAGGCCGTGGTCAGCCCGGCCTTGTCGATCTCCTCCCGCGTGATGACCTGCACCGGCAGCGCGGTCTCGCCGTCGATGCGTTTGATCGCCGAGCCGGTGATCTCGATGCGCTGGGGTGCGTCCGGGGTGCTCTGGGCCTGGCTGGCCAGCGGCAGCGCGGCCAGCGACAGCAAGGCGGCCTGGACGGCGAGAACGCCAGCGCGCGGGCGCGTGGCGGGGGGGCGTTGGCGGCGGTGTGCCGACACGGTGCGGGCCATGGAATCCCTCCGAAGGCTGCGTGAAGCCTGTGTTGCTGTGGGGTGGCTGTGGGTTGCTGCGAGTCTAGGAAGCAGGGCCCGCCGCGCCACGGGACTGTCATCAAGCCGTCGCGAAAGCGCAACTTGGCGTCGCGCTGTGGCAACTGCCTGTGGCGGGCAGACGCCGCGGCGCCCCGGCCGGACCGGGGTTTGCGGGCAAGCGACATTCTTTTTTGCAATCGCACCGCTTTGCCGGATTCGGGGTGGCCGGCCCGGGCGGTCGGTGCCAAGATGCCCCCAAGGCTTCTCTGGCGATTGCACTTCCCTCCATGCGACCCTCCTCCCTGTTCGAACGACTGTCCCGGCGGCAGGCACTCGCCGCGCTGACCCTGGCCTGCACCGGTTGGCTGGCCCAGGCGGCGCCCGCGTCCAAGCCGGTCACGCCGGCCCAGGGCTTCGCCGTGATCATCGGCGGGGCGCTCAAGGCCGACAACGAGGAGATCTGGAGCCGCATGGTGGCCCTGTCGGGCGGCAAGGGCTCGCACTGGATCGTCTTCGCCACCGCCTCCGAATCACCCGACAAGACCGGCCGGCGTCTGTCCGAGCTGCTGGAGCGTCACGGCGCCAATGCCGATGTGCTGCCGGTGGCGCCGGCCCTGAAATGGGTGGACCTGAACCGGGCGGTGCGTGACAAGGCGCTGCTGGACATGGTCAACAACGCCGACGGCATCTTCTTCTCCGGCGGCGCGCAGGAGCGCATCGTCGACACCTTCGCACCCGGCGGGCAGTCCACCCCGATGCTGGAGGCCATCTGGGACGTTTACCGGCGCGGCGGCGTGGTAGCCGGCACCTCGGCGGGTGCGGCCATCATGAGTTCGGTGATGTTCCGCGACGCCCCCAGCGTGATCGGGGTGATGAAGGGGCAGCTGCGCGATGGCAAGGAGGTCGACCGCGGCCTGGGCTTCGTCGGCTCCAACCTGTTCGTGGACCAGCACTTCCTCAAGCGGGGCCGCTTCGGCCGCATGATCCCGCTGATGCTGGCCAAGGGCTACAAGCTGGGGCTGGGCGTGGACGAGAACAGCGCCGCCATCGTGCACGGCGACGACATCGAGGTCATCGGTGCCAAGGGGGCGCTGCTGGTGGACCTCAACGATGTGCAGACCAACGATCAGATCGATGCCCTGAACGTGACCGGCGCCCGCCTGACCTACCTGGACCGGGGCGACAGCTACAACGTCGGCACCCGGCGCATCACGCCCTCGGACTGGAAGCAGCGCGGGACCCTGCTGGACCCCCATGCCAAGGGCTACAAGCCCGAGTACGCCACGCCGCTCTACAACACCGACATGCTGGGCGACACCGCCCTGGTCAATGCCATGGGCTACCTGATCGACAGCAGCCTGCAGGAAGTGCGCGGCCTGACCTTCGACCCGTTGGCGCCGGCCTCGGACAAGCGGGCCGACCTGGCCTTCCAGTTCCGCCTGTACAAGGGGCCGGACACGGTGGGCTGGTACTCTGACGAACTCGGGGGTGACGACTACAGTGTGTCCAATCTGTACCTGGACATCATCCCGGTGCGCATGGCGCGTCCCTTCACGACGCCCTGGGCGCCGCACTGACCGGCCCCCACCCCCGCGCCCGTTCCACGCTTCCCAGGAGAAGTTCCCCACCATGCAACGCCGCCATCTCCTCACCGCACTGCTGCTGGCCGCGGCCAGCCTGGCCGCCTCCGCCCAGGCCCCGGACTGGAAGAAGATCCGCATCGGGGTGGAAGGGGCCTACCCCCCGTTCTCCGAGGTCGGCACCGACGGCAAGCTCAAGGGCTTCGACATCGACATCGCGATGGCCCTGTGCGCCCAGATGAAGGCCGAGTGCACCCTGGTGCAGCAGGAGTGGGACGGCATGATCCCGGCCCTGCAGGCGCGCAAGTTCGACGCCATCATCGCCTCGATGGCCATCACCGAGGAGCGCAAGAAGTCGGTGCTCTTCAGCGACAAGTACCAGAACACCCCGCCCTGGATGGTGGGCAAGGGCAGCCTGCCGCATGACATCTCGCCCGCCGCGATGAAGGGCAAGAAGATCGGCGTGCAGCGCACCTCCATCCACGACCGCTGGGCCACCGCCACCTACAAGGACAGCGAGATCGTGCGCTACAGCAAGCAGGACGAGGTCTTCCTGGACCTGGCCGCCGGCCGCATCGACGCCACCGTGTGCGACTCCGTGGCCGCCAACCTGGGCTTCCTGAAGACCCCGGCCGGCAAGGGCTTCGCGGTGCTGGGCACGCCGCCGGACGATCCCGCCTTCTTCGGTGCGGGTGCCGGCATCGCGGTGCGCAAGGGCGACGCCGCGCTGCAGCAGAAGTTCAACGCCGCCATCCAGGCCATCCGCGCCAACGGCACCTACAAGATGGTCGAGTCCAGGTACTTCGACTTCGACATCTACGGCAAGTAAGCGCCGCGGCCAGGGAGGGGACGGACGATGCTGCACGGCTACGGTGCCAGCCTGCTGCAGGGCGCGCTGCTGACGCTGGGCGTGGCCGCCGCCTCGCTGGCCATCGCCCTGGTGCTGGGCCTGGCCGGGGCGCTGGCCAAGCTCTCGCGCTGGCGCCTGCTGCAGTGGCCGGCCACGGCCTACACCACGCTCGTGCGTGCGGTGCCCGATCTGGTGGTCATGCTGCTGGTCTTCTACGGCGGACAGATGCTGGTCAACAAGATCGGCGAGTCCCAGGGCTGGGACTACATCGACATCGACCCCTTCATCGCCGGCGTGCTGACCATCGGCTTCATCTTCGGGGCCTACCTCACCGAGGTCTTGCGCGGCGCCTTCCTGGCCGTGCCGCCGGGCCAGCGCGAGGCCGCCCTGGCCTACGGCATGAACCGTCGCCAGGTGCTCACCCGCGTGGTGGGCCCGCAGATGCTGCGCCACGCCCTGCCGGCCCTGTCCAACAACTGGCTGGTGATGATCAAGAGCACCTCCATCGTCTCGGTCATCGGCCTGTCGGACATGATGAGCCGGGCCGGCCAGGCCGCGGGCGCCACCCGCGAGCCCTTCCTGTTCTACGCCGCGGCCGCGCTCATGTACCTGGCCTTCACCACCCTGTCCGAGCTGGGCTTCGCCTGGCTCGCGCGCCGCCTGTCCGTGGGTGTGCGCCAGGTGGCGCTCTGACGCAGCCGCCATGGATTTCCAAGCCATCCACGACAGCCTGCCGCTGTATGTCCACGGGCTGGGGGTGACCCTGGAGCTGCTGCTGGCCGCACTGCTGGCCGGCGGGCTGGGCGCGTTGCCGCTGGCCATGCTGCGCAGCCTGCCCATCGCCTGGCTGTCGCGGCCGGTGTGGCTGTTCACCTATGTCATCCGCGGCACGCCGATGCTGGTGCAGCTCTTCCTGCTGTACTACGGCCTGGCCCAGTTCGAGGTCGTGCGCAACAGCCCGGCCTGGCCCTGGCTCAGCTCGGCCTGGTTCTGCGCCATCGCGGCCTTCGCCATCAACACCTGCGCCTACACCACCGAAATCCTGCACGGCGCCATCAAGGCCCTGCCCGCCGGCGAGATCGAGGCGGCCAAGGCCATGGGCATGTCGCGCTGGGTCACCTTCCGGCGCATCGTCATTCCCTCGGCCTTGCGGCGGGCGCTGCCGGCGTACGGCAACGAGGTGGTGCTGATGCTGCACGGCACCTCGCTGGCCAGCGTCGTCACGCTGGCGGACCTGACCGGGGCCGCCCGCGAGATGAACTCCACCTACTACCTGCCTTTCGAGGCCTTCCTCACCGCGGCCGTGTTCTACCTGGCCATCACCGTGGTGCTGGTGGGCCTGTTCCGCGCGGCCGAGCGCCGCTGGGTCGCGCCGCTGCAAGGCCGGCACTGATCCGCTGTCCACCTGCTTTCATGCACATCGTCCGACACCCTCTCGCCTCCGCCACCCCGGGCACCACCCACGAGCTGGTCAGCCTGCACTACGGCACGCCCGGCCAGGGCCCCAAGGTGACCATCCAGGGCTCGCTGCATGCCGACGAAGTGCCCGGCATGCTGGTGGCCCATCACCTGCGCAACCACCTGGACGCGCTGGAGGCGGCCGGCCGCCTGCGCGGCGAGGTCGTGCTGGTGCCCATGGCCAATCCATTGGGCGTGGGCCAGTGGGTGCTGCGCGGCTTCCAGGGCCGCTTCGAGCTGCACAGCGGCGAGAACTTCAACCGCCATTTCGCCAACCTCACCGACGCGGTGCTCGACCGCGTGATGGACCGGCTGGGCGCGGACGCCGCCGAGAACGTGCGCCTGGTGCGCGGCGCGCTGCGCGAGGCGGTGGCCGCGCTGGGGGCCACCTCTCCGCTGGAAAGCCTGCGCAAGACCCTGCTGGGCCTGGCCATCGACGCCGATGTGGTGCTGGACCTGCACTGCGACGGCGAGGCCCTGCTGCACCTCTACACCACGCCGCAGACCTGGCCGGGCGACGGCCAGCTGCTGGCCCGCTGCATCGGCGCCGAGCTGGCCCTGCTGGCCGAGCGCTCCGGCGGCGACCCCTTCGACGAGGCCTGCTCCATGGTCTGGCCCCAGCTGGCCGAGCGCCTGGGCCCGGCCAAGCCGCTGCCGCCGGCTTGCATGGCCGCCACCATCGAACTGCGCGGCGAGGCCGATGTGCGCCACGACCTGGCCGCGGCCGATGCCCAGGGCATCGTCGACTTCCTGATCCAGCGCGGCGTGGTGGCCCCCGAAGGCGGCACCCTGCCGGCGCTGCCACCCCTCAAGCGCGAGGCCACGCCGCTGGCCGGCTCCATCCCGGTGGTGGCGCCCACCGGCGGCATGGTGGTCTTCCTGCAGGTGCCGGGCGCCTCCGTGGTGGCCGGCCAGCCGCTGGTGGATCTGATCGACCCGCTCACCGGGCAGGTGACCACGCTGGGCGCGCCGGTCGACGGCCTGTTCTTCGCCCGCGACCTGCGCCGCTTCGCGGTGGCCGGCATGTCCCTGGGCAAGGTGGCCGGGCGCGAAGCCACCCGGGCCGGTTCGCTGCTGTCGGCCTGAGGGGCATGCGATGAGCGGGACACCCCACAGCCTGAAGGTCGAGAACCTGCACAAGCGCTTCGGCGAGCGCGAGGTGCTGCGTGGCGTCTCGCTGCAGGCCCAGCCGGGCGACGTGGTCGCCATCATCGGCTCCAGCGGCTCGGGCAAGAGCACGCTGCTGCGCTGCCTGAACCTGCTGGAGCAGCCGCACGAGGGCACGCTGAGCCTGGGCGACGAGACCCTGCGCCTGGTGCGCGACCGCGACGGCAGCCTGCGTGCGGCCGATGCGGCCCAGCTGCGCCACTGGCGCAGCCGCCTGGCCTTCGTGTTCCAGAACTTCAACCTCTGGCAGCACCGCACCGCGCTGGAGAACGTCACCGAGGCGCCCATCCACGTGCTGGGCCGGCCCAAGGCCGAAGCCATCGAGCGCGCCAAGGAACTGCTGGCCCGGGTGGGCCTGTCGCACCGGCAGGACGTCTACCCGGCCCAGCTCTCCGGCGGTGAGCAGCAGCGCGTGGCCATCGCCCGCGCCCTGGCCATGGACCCCGAGGTCATGCTCTTCGACGAACCCACCTCCGCGCTGGACCCGGAGCTGGTGGGCGAAGTGCTCAAGGTCATGCGTGGCCTGGCTGAAGAGGGCCGCACCATGCTCGTCGTCACCCACGAGATGGAGTTCGCCCGCGAGGTGGCCAGCCATGCCATCTTCGTGCACCAGGGCCTGATCGAGGAAGAGGGCCCGCCGCGCGAGGTGCTGGTGCAGCCCCGCAGCGAGCGCCTGCGCCAGTTCCTCTCCGGTGGCCTGAAGTAGGGGCCCGCGGCGGTGGACGGCGCCCGCGCATCCTGGCGCTTCGGTCTGGTGCTGCAGCCGGGCTTCGGCCTGATGGGCCTGGCCGGCGTGCTGGAGACGCTGCAGGCCGCCAACCGCCTGCTCGAGCAGCCGCTCTACGACACCGTCTTGCTGGCCCGCAGCGGCGGGGCGGTGTGCTCGGCCGAGGGCGTGCCGGTGCTGGCCCACGCCATGGGCCAGGCCGGCTGGCTGGACGCCGTGCTGGTGCATGCCGAAGGGCCCTGGCATGGCGAACCGGACCAGGCCGCATCCCAGCTGCAATGGCTGCGCCAGCGCGCGGCCCAGGGCTGCCTGATGGGCGGGGTGGGCACCGGCGCGGCCTGGCTGGCCGAGGCTGGCCTGCTGCGCGGCCACCGGGCCACGGCGCAGTGGCCGCATGGCGCGGTGCTGGCCGAACGCCACCCCGAGCTGGTGGTCTCGCAGCAACTCTACGAACTGGACGAGCAGCGCATGAGCTGCGCCGGCCACCAGGCCAGCCAGGACCTGCTGATCGCCTGGCTGATCCAGCGCCATGGCGAGCGCCTGGGTCCGGCGCTGCTGGCCGCGCTGGGCCGCGAGCGCCTGCGCCCGCGCGAGGAGCGCCAGCGCCTGCCCCTGGCGGCGCCGCTGGGCGGGGGCTCGGCCAAGCTGGCCGAGGCGGTGGCCCTGATGGAGGCCAACCTCGGCGAGCCCCTGCCCACCGAGGAGATCGCCCGGCTGGTGGGCGTCTCGCGCCGGCAGCTCGAGCGCCTGTTCAAGCAGCACCTGGACGCGCTGCCCTCGCGCTGGTACCTGGAGCTGCGCCTGGACCGCGCGCGCGACATGCTGCGCCAGACCCACCAGTCCATCCTGCAGATCGCCCTGTCCTGCGGCTTCGCCTCGGGCCCGCACTTCTCCAACGCCTACCGGGCCCGCTACGGTCACACCCCGCGCGAGGAGCGCAGCCCGCAGGCCGTGGCCTGGCGGGCCGCCCAGTCGGGCGTGTCGCTGGCGCCGGCCGCGCCCGCGGCGGACGAGGCCCCCCTTTCCCCCCTCGGGAGTCCCGATGAGCAGAATCGTGAAATCCCCGCCCGCTGAGCCGGCCCCGCCGGCGGCGGCCCAAGGCGACGCGGGCCGCTACCTGCTGCGGCCGGCGGCCCTGGCCGACCTGCCGGCGCTGGAGCTGCTGGCCGAGGCCAGTGCCATCGGCATCAGCTCCCTGGTGCCCGACCGTGCCCTGCTGCGCGACAAGCTGGAGCGCTCGCTCAAGTCCTTTGCCGCCGACGACGATGTGAGCGGCGAGGAGCACTACCTCTTCGTGCTGGAGGACCGGGCCCAGGGCGGCGCGCTGGTGGGCACCAGCGGCATCGCCGCCAGCGCCGGCTTCCACGACCGCTTCTACAGCTACCGCAACGAGTACGTGGTGCAGGTCAGCCCCGAGCTGGAGGCGCGCAACCGCATCCACACCCTGCACCTGTGCCACGACCTCACCGGCGTGACCCTGCTGACGGGCTTCCACATCGACCCGGCCCATGCCGCGGGCGTGGCGCCGCAGCTGCTCTCGCGCGGGCGCCTGCTCTTCATCGCCCAGTTCCCCGAGCGCTTTGCCGACCGCATCGCCTCCGAGCACCCCGGCCTGGCCGACGACAGCGGCCGCTGCCCCTTCTGGGATGCGGTGGGGCGGCGCTTCTTCGACATGGACTATCCCGCCGCCGAGCAACTGGCCAGCGGGCCGCAGCGCACCCTGATCGCTGAGCTGCTGCCGCAGTCGCCCATCTACGTGCCCCTGCTGCCGGAGGAGGCGCAGTGGTCGTTGGGCCAGCTGCACCCGGTGGCCGAACTGCCCTTCCAGATCCTGCTGGACGAGGGCCTGGACGCCGACACCTACCTCAACCTCTTCGATGGCGGCCCCACGATGGAGGGCCGGCTGCCCCTGCTGCGCAGCGTGGCCGCGCGCCGGGTCTTCGCCGATGCCCGGGACGCGGGCCGCAGCCTGCGCCAGGGGCGCTGGCTGGTGGCCAATGCGCGGGTGCAGGACTTCCGCGCCAGCGTGTGCAGCGGCCCGCTGCGCGAGGAGGACCTGGCCCTGCTGGCCACCGACGGCGGCCCGCTGGCCGCGGCCCCGCTGCCCGTCGGCCCGGGAGGAGACACGGCATGAGCACATCCTTGCCCGTGGCGGCAGGCGCGGGGCGGGTCGGCCCCGAGGTGGCCTGGCGCCTGCGCCCGGTGAGCGACCACGACCTGCCCCGGCTCGCCCCGTGGCTGCCCCCCACCGCCGACCGGCGCCTGCCCGAGCCCCAGGCGGCCGAGCGCTGGTGGCTGCTGGAGACGCCGGAAGGCCCGCAGGCCTGCGTGCGGCTGCGGCCGGCGATCGGCCGCGACCGCCTGCGCCACTGGTACCACGTGGGCTGCGTGGTGCATGCCGCGCCGTCCCTGGGCCTGTTCCACCCGCAGAACACCCTGCTGCTGGGCAATGACCACACCGGCGCGGCCGAGCTGGCCGACCTGGCCTGGGACCCGGACCTGGATCTGCCGGAGCAGGCCGCCGCGCTGCAGCACCTGCTGCGCGCGGCCCTGCTGCTGCTGGCCCGCGACCGCGCCCAGCTGGGGGCCCAGCTCATCGTCGAACTGCCCGGCCTGCGCGACGAGGCCGGCCGCTCGCCCTTCTGGGAAGGACTGGGCCGCCACTTCTACCCCGGCGAGCCGCAGGAGGCCCTGCACCGCTTCGGCCCGGCCTGGCGCAGCCATGTGGCCGCGCTGCTGCCGCGCCAGCTGGTCTATGTGTCCTTCCTGCCCGAGGCGGCCCAGGCCGCCATCGCCCAGGTGCCGCCGGCCTGCCATCCGCTGCTGGGCGTGCTGGCGGCCGAGGGTCTGCGCTACGGTCACCACATCACCATCGACGAGGGCGGGCCGGTGTTCGAGGCCCGGCTGGACACTCTGCCGGCGGTGCTGCAGGTGCGCCGGCGCAACCTGGTCGAGGCCCGGCCGCGTGGCGAGTGGGCCTCCACCACCTGGCTGGTGGCCGCCGACGAAGGTGACGAGGTGCTGGCCCTGCCGGCGCGCGGCACCTCGCCCCAGACCCTGGCCGTCCCGGCCGACTGGGCCGCCGCCGGCTTGAGCGGGCCGCGCTGGACCCTGCCGCTGGCGGTCTGATGCCCGGCGCCCCCGGGCTCAGGCGCTGACCGGGGTGGCCGCTGCGGGCTGGCGCTCCGACGTCACCGGCTGCTGCCAGCGCAGCATCAGGGCCTGCCACTTGGGCCGCACGGCGGCCAGGTGGCGGGCCTTGACGTGGCCGTAGCCGCGGATCTCTTCGGGCAGGCGGGCGATCTCCAGGGCCAGCGGCAGGCGCTCGGCGCTCAGGTCCTTCAGCAGCGTCTCGATGCTGGCGCGGTACTCGGCGATCAGCGCCCGCTCGGTGCGCCGTTCCTCGGTGTGGCCGAAGGGGTCCAGCCAGCGGCCGCGCAGGCCCTTGAACTTGGCCAGCACGCCCATCACCGGCCGCACCCAGGCGCCGAAGGCGGTCTTGCGCGGTTGGCCGTCGTCCCCGCGGCGGGCGAACAGCGGCGGCGCCAGGTGGTGCTGCAGCTTCACCGGGCCCTCGAAGGTGGCGGCGATCTGGGCGGCGAAGGCCGGATCGGTGTGCAGGCGGGCCACCTCGTACTCGTCCTTGTAGGCCATCAGCTTGAACAGGTAGCGCGCGACCGCTTCGGTCAGGCGGGTGCTGCCGGCCGGGGCCACCGCGGCCTCGGCCGCACGCACCTTGTCGACGAAGGCGCGGTACTGGGCGGCGTAGCCGGCGTTCTGGTAGGCGGTGAGGAACTCGACGCGGCTGCCGATCAGCTCGTCCAGCGCGGGGCGCTTGACCAGCTGGATCACCTGGGCGGTCTGCGTCAGGGCCTGCACGGCCGCCAGGTCATGGGCGCAGCGGCGGCCCCACTCGAAGGCGGCCTTGTTCTTGTCGATCTGTACGCCGTTGAGCTCCATGGCCCGCATCAGCGATTCGCGCGTCAGCGGGATGCGGCCCTTCTGCCAAGCGTAGCCCAGCATCATCGGGTTGGTGTAGATCGAGTCGCCCAGCAGCTTGACGGCCAGGGCCTCGGCGTCGAAGGCGCCCAGGCGCTCGGCGCCCACCGCGCGGCCGATGGCGGCCTCGCAGGCCTCGTTGGGGAAGACCCAGTCCGGGTCGGTGACGAAGGCCGCGGTGGGGGTGCGGTGGGTGTTGAGCGCCACATAGGTGCGCTCGGGGTGCATCACCGCCAGCGTGGTCTTGCCCGCCGCCACGATGGCCTCGCAGCCGATCACCAGGTCGGCCTTGGCCGTGTCCACCTTGGTGGTGTGGATGGCGTCGATGCTGTCGGCGATCTGCACATGGCTCCAGGTGGCGCCGCCCTTCTGGGCCAGGCCGGCGGCGTCCTGGGTGATGACGCCCTTGCCCTCCATGTGGGCCGCCATGCCCAGCAGCTGGCCGATGGTGATGACGCCGGTGCCACCCACGCCGGCCACCACGATGCCCCAGGCACTGTGGGCCTCGGGCAGCACCGGCTCGGGCACCGGGGGCAGGGCGGCGGCCTTGCCGGCCACCGAGGCGGGCTTCTTGAGCGTGCCGCCGGTGACGGTGACGAAGCTGGGGCAGAAGCCCTTCACGCAGGACAGGTCCTGGTTGCAGCTGCTCTGGTTGATCTGGCGCTTGCGGCCGAAGGGGGTCTCCAGCGGCTCGACCGAGACGCAGTTGCTCTTCTCGGAGCAGTCACCGCAGCCCTCGCAGACCAGGGGGTTGATCACCACCCGGGTGTCCGCGCCGGCCATCGTGCCGCGCTTGCGGCGGCGGCGCTTCTCGGTGGCGCAGGTCTGGTCGTAGATGATGATGGTGGTGCCCTTGAGCTCGCGGAACTCGCGCTGGATGCGGTCGAGTTCATCGCGGTGGTGCACCGTCACGCCGGTGGGCAGGTCCACCCGGGCGTACTTGTCCGGCAGGTCGCTGACGATCACCAGCTTGGCCACGCCCTCGGAGAGCAGGCTGGTCATGATCTGCAGCACCGAGTGGCCCTCCGGCCGCTCGCCCACACGCTGGCCGCCGGTCATGGCCACCGCGTCGTTGTAGAGGATCTTGTAGGTGATGTTCACCCCGGCGGCGATGCTCTGGCGGATGGCCAACAGGCCGGAGTGGAAGTAGGTGCCGTCGCCCAGGTTGGTGAAGATGTGCTGTTCGTTCGTGAACGGCGCCTGGCCCACCCAGGGCACGCCCTCGCCGCCCATCTGGGTGAAGGTGGCGGTGTTGCGCGTGGGCATCCAGCTGACCATGTAGTGGCAGCCGATGCCGGCCACCGCGCGCGAGCCCTCGGGCACGCGGGTGCTGGTGTTGTGCGGGCAGCCCGAGCAGAACCAGGGCACCCGGTCGCCGGTGGTGGCACCGGCGCTGGCCAGGGCGGCCAGCTCGCGCTCCTTGGCCTCGATGACCGAGACGCGCTGGTCCATGCGGCGGGCGATGTCCTCGGGCACGCCCAGCTTCTTCAGGCGCTTGGCGATGGCCTTGGCGATGATGGCCGGGGTCAGGTCGGCCTTGGCGCGCAGCAGCCAGTTCTCGCTGGGGTTGGGGCGGCTCCATTCGCCGCCGGAGAGGTCGCCCTCGGCCTCCTCGAACTTGCCGATCACGTTGGGCCGCACATCGGCGCGCCAGTTGTACAGCTCCTCCTTGAGCTGGTACTCGATGATCTGGCGCTTCTCCTCGACGACCAGGATCTCCTGCAGGCCCAGCGCGAATTCGCGGGTGATGTGGGCCTCCAGCGGCCACACCACATTGACCTTGTGCAGGCGGATGCCCAGCTGGTGGCAGGTGGCCTCGTCCAGGCCCAGGTCGGCCAGGGCCTGACGGGTGTCGTTGAAGGCCTTGCCGCTGGCGATGATGCCGAAGCGGTCGTGCGGCCCCTCGATGACGTTGTGGTTGAGCCTGTTGGCCCGCACATAGGCCAGCGCGGCGTACCACTTGTGGTCCATCAGCCGGGCTTCCTGCTCCAGCGGCGGGTCCGGCCAGCGGATGTGCAGGCCGCCCGGGGGCATGGGGAAGTCCTCGGGCAGGATGATCTTGACCCGGTCGGGCGAGACGTCGACCGTGGTGGCCGACTCCACCACCTCCTGGATGGTCTTCATGCCGGTCCACACGCCCGAGAAGCGCGACAGCGCCCAGGCGTGCAGGCCCATGTCCAGGATGTCCTGCACGCTGGAGGGGAAGAAGGTCGGGAAGCCGCAGGCCTTGAAGACGTGGTCGCTCTGGTGCGGCGCGGTGGAGCTCTTGCTCACATGGTCGTCGCCGGCGATGGCGATGACGCCGCCGAAGCGGCTGGTGCCGGCCATGTTGGCGTGCTTGAAGACGTCGATGCAGCGGTCCACGCCCGGGCCCTTGCCGTACCACAGGCCGAACACGCCGTCGTACTTGGCCTTCTCGGGGAACAGGTCCAGCTGCTGGGTGCCCCAGACGGCGGTGGCGCCCAACTCCTCGTTGACGCCGGGCTGGAAGACCACGTGCTGGGCCTGCAGGTGCTTCTTGGCCTGCCACAGGGCCTGGTCGTAGCCGCCCAGCGGCGAGCCGCGGTAGCCGCTGATGAAGCCGGCGGTGTTCAGCCCGGCCATCGCGTCGCGGGTGCGTTGCAGCATGGGCAGGCGCACCAGGGCCTGCACCCCGCTCATGAAGGCCCGCCCGGTGGGCAGGGCGTACTTGTCGTCGAGTGAGACCTTCTCGAGGGCCTGACGGACGGCGTCGGTCAGCGGGGCATTCATGGTGCGGCTCCTGGGCCCGGCGGGCCCGTTGGGAAAGACCGTGCGCCCCCGGGGCGGCTTGTGGCCAGGCCGGGGCCCTGCGCACGGCGGGGATGGCGTTCAGTGTAGGAACTTCGCTCCGACAAGTGCTTGCTTTCGCTTGCGGAAATGGAACCCTGGCGGCAACATCCTTTCTTCAACATATGAATTCAAGGTGATGTCTTGCCGGAAAATCAAGAATCCGGGATAACCCGCAGCGTCAGCCCCCCCAGCCTGGACCGCTATGACGTGGCCATCCTGGAGGCCCTGCAGCGCGACGCTCGGCAGTCCAACGCGGAGCTGGCCGCCCGCATCGGCCTGTCACCGGCGCCCACCTGGCGCCGGGTGCGCCGGCTGGAGGAGCTGGGGGTCATCACCGGCTACCGGGCCGAGATCGATCGCCGCAAAATCGGCCTGGGCGTGCTGGCCTTCGTGCGGGTGGACACCGAACGGGACAACGGCGAGGCCATCCATGCCCTGGAGGACGCGATCCGCGGCCTGCCTGAGGTGATCGCCTGCCACTACATCAGCGGCGCCGGCACCTTCGAGCTGCAGGTGCTGGTGACCGATCTGGACGCCTATTCCCGCTGGACCCGCGACACCCTGTTCGGGCTGCCCAATGTGAAGGACCTGCACACCAGCTTCTCGCTGGGCGAGGTCAAGTCCGGGGCGGCGCTGCCGCTGGAACACCTGCGACCCGTGGCGCGTTGATCCAAGACAAGAACCCGGTTGCCGCGAAGGAATGCACAACCGGGCCACCGTCCCCCTTGAGCCGTGCCGGCCCCGGCCGATGTTGCTGACACCATGACTGCGCTGATCGCTCCGCTGACGCATGCCCTGCTGGGACCGACCGGGCCGCAGCGTGTGCGCTCGTCGCAGGCGCTGCTGGTGATGTGCCTGTACCTGGCCTTTGCGCTGGTGCTGCAGGTGGAGGTGCGCCTGGGGCTGACCTCCGAGGGCCAGGGCCTGCCGCTGACCCTGTTCGGGCTGGTGGGCTGCCTGGGCTTCTACGGACTGATCCGCAGCGGCGTCAATTTGCGCATGAGTGAACCCTCGCTCACGCGCCCGCAGATGCTCTACAGCATGATCGCGGTGGCCTGGGCTTTCGCCGTCAGCGGCGCGCCGCGCGGGGCCACCATCGTGCTGATGCAGGTGATCCTGATGTTCGGCCTGTTCGGCCTGCCGCCCCGGGAAGGGCGGCGCATGGCCGCCATGGGCTTCCTGATGCTGGCCGCGGTCATCGCCTGGCGTGCCTGGACCCTGGGTGATCCGGACGAGACCCGGCTGGACCTGATCTACCTGCTCTATGCCGGCATCGTCTTCACCGGCGTGGCCATCATCTCGGTGCGCCTGGGCCACATCCGCGAGCGGCTGCGCGATCAGGCGGCCGAGCTCAAGCTGGCGCTGGCCCGCAACCAGGAACTGGCCACCCGTGACGTGCTGACCGGCCTGACCAACCGCCGGGCCATGCTGGAGCAGATGGCCATCGCCGCCTGCGAGATAGAGCGCCACGGCCAGCCGCTGGCCCTGGTGCTGTTCGACCTGGACCATTTCAAGCAGATCAACGACAGCCGCGGCCACGCCGCGGGTGACCGGGTGCTGCAGCGCTTCGGCGAGGTCGCCCAGGGCGAGATCCGTGCCGGGGACGTGCTGGCGCGCTGGGGCGGAGAAGAGTTCCTGCTGCTGCTGCCGCGCACCGGGCTGGAGGAGGCCTGGCGCTGCGCCGAGCGCATCCGCACCCGGCTGGTGGCCCTCAGGATGGAGGGCGGTCAGCCGGGGCAACCGCTGACCTTCTCGGCCGGGGTGTCCTCTTGCCGCCGCATGGATCAGCTCGACGCCGCCATCGAGGCGGCCGACCGCGCGATGTACCTGGCGAAGGCCACCGGCCGCAACCGCACCGAGCTGGTGGCCGGCCCGGGCCTGGCCGAGCTTCGTCAGGACGCGGTCGCATGAGCAGGCCGGATCCGATCGCCGCTTCCCGGCGTGCCCGGGCGGGATGGGCGCTGGTGGCCGGCCTGGCACTGGCTTCCGCCGCGCAGGCGGCGCCCCCGGCGGTCAACCTGCGCATCGAGCTGCGCTGGCGCCAGGAGCCCGTGGCCGCGGCACCGCCGGGCACGGTGATCGTGCGCAGCGATGGCAGCGGGGTGGACCCGCACGGCCCGGGCCAGGTCTGGCGGACCGACCCTGCCGAGGAAGACGATCTGGCGCCGGGCGGGCGCCTGCCGATGCTGACCGTGCGCAACGGCGCGGCCGTGCGCGTGGCGCTCACCCAGTGGCGCCCGCAGCACGACACCGAATGGCGCTGGCGCAGCGATGTCACCACGCCGGCGGCCGCGGCGGCGTCCGGGGCCCAGAGCCCCGGCCAGGTGGTGCTGCGGGGCCAGGACCGCTGGCAGGCCGACACGGCCAGCCTCACCCTGCAGCCGGCCTGGCCGGGCGGGCGGCAGCCGGTCAGCCTGCGCTACGACCTGAGCCTGCCGCAGGCCGGCGGCACGGCTCCGGCCGAGGGGCCGTCACCGCGGATGGAGGGCGCTGGCGAACTGCTGCTGCCCCAGAACCAATGGACGCCGCTGGGCCAGTGGGCGCCCACACCTTCCGCGGCAGGCCGTGGTGGCGTGAGCTACAGCACCCGGGACGCCCACCCGGCGTCCGAGGGCGGCATCCGCTGGCTGGAAGTGCGCGTCACCCGGCCCTGAATCTCCCCGGGGCCTGAAGGCGTGCCGGCCGATCGCTGGTCGAGCCTCAGGAGCGCGGCCACAGCACCCACAGCCGCAGCGCCTGCTTCATGCGGCCGGCCTGGGCCTCGGCGTCGTCGCCCCAGCCCCAGAAGTAGTCCACCCGCACCGCGCCGACGATGGCGCTGCCCGTGTCCTGCGCCATCACCAGGCGCTGCAGCGGCCGCTCCGACAGCGGCTCGGTGGTGTCCAGCCAGAGCGGGGTGCCGTAGGGCACGGCGGCCGGGTCCACCGCCACCGAACGCCCCGGGGTCAGCGGCACGGCCTGCGCGCCCTTGGGCCCCAGGCTGGGGTCGGGCAGGGGCTCCTCGCGGAAGAAGACGTAGCGCGGGTTCTGCCACAGCAGCTCCTGCAGGCGCTTGGGGTTGCGCCGCGCCCAGTCCTTGATGCCCGGCCAGGAGGCCTCGCCGGGCTTGAGCTCGCCCTGGTCGATCAGCCAGCGGCCCACCGACTTGTAGGGCTGGTCGTTGTGGCCGGCAAAGGCCAAGCGCACCAGACGCTGGCGGCCGTCGGCCTCGGTGATCTGCAGCCGGCCGGAGCCCTGGATCTGCAGGATCAGGGCGTCCAGCGGGTCCTCCACCCAGGCGATCTCGCGGCCTTTGAGCATGGCCTGGGCGGCCGGCAGGGTGTCGAGCTGCTGGCGCGTCCAGTAGGGCTTGCGCTGGCCCAGATCGGGCGGGGCCGCGTACAGCGGCACCCGGCGGGTGGCGGTGGGCTTGCGGCTGGCGGCCACCAGCGGTTCGAAGTAGCCGGTCACCAGGCCGGCCGGATCGCCCTCGGGCGACTCCACCCGGTAGACCTTGAGATGCTGTTCCAGCCAGGCGCGGGCCTCGGCATCATTGGCCGGGGTGGTCAGCCGGGCCTGGGCACACAGGCGGGCCCAGGCGGCCGGCGGGGTCTGGCAGCCCAGGCGCAGGGCGGGCCACAGCTCCAGGGTGCGGTCCTGGCCCCAGCCGGGCAGGTCGGCAAAGCTGGCCGGCACCCAGCGGGCGTGGCTGCGCTCCAGCGTGCCCGGCGGCGCCGGGGTGGGCGCGGGGTGGGCCGGCAGCGGCGTGGCCGGCGGCGAGGGCTCCAGCGAGACGCTGCTGCAGCTGGCCAGCAGCACGGCTGCGGCCATCGCGGTCAGCCCCGATGCCAGGCGCGGGACCGAGGACCAGAATGGGAGGACGCCCGCACCGCGGCGGATGGGAAACGACATGGGATGGTTTGTGTTCGAGGCCCTGGTGGCTGCCGGAGTCCTGCTCTTCATGGTGTGGTGGACGATGTTCTCGGGGCGGCGGCGCGACGAGCACCGCGGCGATGACGAGCCCCCGGGCCCGCCGGGAGCGGGGTGAACGGGACCCGGATTGTCACCCCCGGGGCGGGAAGAAGAAGCTGCCGGGCGCCGTGCGCCAGCGCTGGCGCAGGGCCTGGTAGATGCGGCCGCGGTCCTGCAGCTTCAGCCCCTGCGAGACCATGGCCAGCCGGAAGGCCAGTGCGAAGCTGACACCCAGGTTGAGCATGGCGGTGACCGGAATGGCCGCGACGCACCACCAGAAGGCCGGCTCGTGCAGCAGGGGCAGGCCCAGCGTGCCCAGGGCGGCGGCGATCTGGCCGGTGGACAGGGTGACGTGGCGCACCTCCAGCGGCAGGCCGAAGACCGAGGCCAGGGCCGGCACCAGGCCCAGCATCAGGCCCAGCGAGACATTGGCCGCCAGGCCGGAGATGTTGTCCCGCCACCAGCGGGCCCAGCGTTGGGCCCGGGTCTCGCCCAGCCAGGCGATGGAGCGCGGGTTCCAGGCGATGGCGCTGTCCAGCCGGTGGAAGACGAACCAGTTCTCGACCCAGCCGGCGATCAGGCTGGAAGCGAACAGAAGCACCCCGGTGAAGGCCGCGAACAGCGCGGTGGGCCCCAGCAGGGTGGTGCTGTGCAGCACGTAGTCGGCCTGGGCCTGGCCGATCAGCGGCTTGCCGGCCAACCACCAGGACAGGCCCTGCAGTGCCAGCACCACCGGGGCCACCGCCACCAGGTTGCCGATGATGCCGGCCATCTGCGAGCGCAGCAGGTGGGCCACTTCGTCGACGAAGCGGCCCAGGGCCACATCGCTGGCGATGCCCTCGAGCTTGCGCGCCATGCTCGGCGCGGTCATGGCCGGCTGCTTGGTGGCCACCGTCCAGTGCAGCAGCTGCACGATGACGAAGCTCAGCGCGTAGTTCAGGCCGGCGCCCAGGCCGTTCCAGAACACCGGCAGGGCCAGCGCGGTGATGGCGAACTTGATCAGCGTGGTGAAGCCGATGATGCCGCCGCCGCCCAGCGCCATGCCCAGCATGTGGCGGTACTCGTCGCGGTCGCGGGTGATGTAGTGCTCGCCGGTCTCGGCGCTGCGCTCGGTCACCTTGCGGGCCAGCAGGGCGTAGTGCTGGGTGAACAGCGCGCGCAGGCTGCGCCGGCCGGCGCTGGCGCGCGCCAGTTCCAGCAGCAGGTGGCGCAGGTCGGGCAGCGGGTCCGGGCTGACCAGGCAGGCCAGCAGGTTCTCCACCCGCTCGGCGCGGGCGCGCAGCTGGTCGAGCTGGAACACCAGGTCCACCGAGATGCCGTACTCATCCAGGTGGCCGCGCACGCTGGCCGCGGCCCTCAGGCAGGCGTCCAGCACCGCCCGCAGGTACTGGGCGCGCTGCTGCAGCTGCTGCGGCGTGGCCCCTTCGGACAGGCCCTGACGCAGCGCGGCGGCGGCCTCGACCACCTGGTGGAAGGGGCGGTCGCCCAGACCGGCCGGGTCCATGCGCTGGCGCAGGGCCGAGGACAGGGCGCTGGCGCGGATCTGGCTGGCCAGCAGCTCGATGGAGTCGATCAGCGCGTGCTGCCAGGGCAGGCGGGCCGGGTCCTCGGCGCACAGGGCCAGCAGACGGCGCAGCGTACGGTCGTCGATGGCCGCGATCCACTCCGGGTCGCGTTCGTCGTCGAAGATCAGCAGGAAGAGCTCGCCCAGGTCGCGGGTCTCGGGCGTGCCGGGCAGGAAGTTCAGGCGCAGGCGGTCGGCCAGTTCGCTGAAGAAGCCGTGCCGGGGCGCGAAGCCGAAATCGGCCAGCAGGCCCGGCGCATCCAGGCCGGCCAGGGTCTCGCGCAGCAGGGTGGACACGCGCACCCGGTGCTCCGGGTGACGGTCCAGCACATTGAGCAGGTGGCGCAGCCGGCGCACCGGCCAAGGGGTGCCGACGGTGCCCGGCTCGCCCTCGGGGGTCTCGCCGCCCTCGTGTCGCAGCCACTCCAGCAGATGGACCAACCAGAGATGCCGCTCCACCCGGCTGCCGGGGGCATGGGCGGCGTTGAGCAGGGCGGTCAGGTCCCAGTGGATGCCCGCCATCAGTGCAGGGCCCTCGTCTGGACCAGATCGAAGGGCCCGACCGGCGTCTCGAACCAGTGGGCGTCCTCGCTGATGCAGAAGAAGGTGCCCACCATGCGGCCCTGCGGCGTGGCGATCTGGGCCCAGCTGCTGTACTCGAAGCTCTCGCCCGGCTTGAGCAGGGGCTGGTGGCCGACCACGGCCAGCCCGCGCACCTCCTGGGTGTGCTCGTGGCCGTCGGTGATGCGCCAGTGGCGGGCCACCAGTTGCGCGGTCACCGGCCCCGTGTTGCGGATGGTGATCGTGTAGGCAAAGGCGTAACGGCCTTCGCTGGCCGAGGATTGCTCGGGCAGGTACTGCGTCACGACGGTGCAGGTGAACTGGGCTGGCGTCATTCGGTGATCCTAGCAAGCCTCCTTAAAATCCGGGGCTTTCACGCTTTAGGCCCCACTGGCGGGCTCCAGTTCCATGGCACCGACCTACCGCATCGCCCCGAGCATCCTGTCCGCCGACTTTGCCCGTCTGGGTGAGGAGGTCCGCCACGTGCTGGCCGCCGGCGCCGACTGGATCCACTTCGACGTGATGGACAACCATTACGTGCCCAACTTGACCTTCGGCCCGATGATCTGCCAGGCCTTGCGCCCGCACGCGGTCAAGCCCGACGGCACGCCCGCGCCGATCGATGTGCACCTGATGGTGCAGCCGGTGGATGCGCTGGCCCAGGCCTTCTGCCAGGCCGGCGCCGACCTGGTGAGCTTCCACCCCGATGCCTCGGCCCATGTGGACCGCACGCTGCAGCTGATCAAGGCCGAGGGCAAGCAGGCCGGCCTGGTGTTCAACCCGGCCGAGCCGCTGGACGTGCTGGAGTGGGTGATCGACAAGGTGGACCTGGTGCTCATCATGAGCGTGAACCCCGGCTTCGGCGGCCAGAGCTTCATCGACTCGGCCCTGCGCAAGCTGGAGAAGGCCCGCAAGATCATCGACGCCAGCGGCCGCGACATCCGCCTGGAGGTGGACGGCGGCGTCAAGGTGGACAACATCCGCCGCATCGCCGACGCGGGCGCCGACACCTTCGTGGCCGGCAGTGCCATCTTCGGCAAGCCCGATTACAAGGGCGTCATCGACGCGATGCGCGCCGAGCTCAGCCGCTGAGCCTGTGCCGGTCGTGCCCGGTCACAGCGCCGGAACGATCAGCACCACCCGTCGGTTCTGCGACTGGCAGGCCTCGGTGTCGTCGGTGCACACCGGCCGTTCCTTGCCACGGCTGCGCACGGTGAGCCGCGCGCGTGACAGCGCGCTGCCCCGCAACACCTGGGCCACCGCCTCGGCCCGTCGCTGCGACAGCTGCAGGTTGTAGTCGCTGCTGCCCTTGAGGTCGGTGTGGCCCTCGATGCGCAGCTCGCCCACGCCCAGCGCGGCCAGCGAATTGCCCAGTTCCAGCAGGTGCTGACGCTGGGTCGCGTCCAGTGCGTCGGCGTCGAAGGCGAACAGCAGCTTGCTCGACAGGTTCAGGCTCCAGCCCTCGTCCGAGGGGGTGAAGCCCAGGGCGCGCAGCCGGGTGTCACGCTGCGATGCGGGGGACCCGCCCCCCGGCGTCTGGCAGCCCGACAGCAGGGCGGTGGGCATCACCATCAGCCCGGCCAGGGACTGGGCGAGGTACCGGCGGCGGGACCGCCGTGGCGGCAGCGTGGGCATGGCTTCTCCTTGGGCTGTTCTCAGGGGCGCGTGCGCGAGGCGGTGGACGGCTTGCGCCGGTACATCTGGCGGTCGGCCTCCCGCAGCAGGGCCTCGGGGCTCTGTCCATCGTCGGGGAAGACTGCCGCGCCGATGCTGACGCCGGGCAGCGGGCGGGCCGCGGAGCCCAGCTCGGCCGGGTGGGCCAGGGCGCTGGTGAGTTTGTGCACCAGCGTGGCGATGTCCTCGCGCTGGCGCAGCGGGTCGATGAGCACCACGAACTCGTCCCCGCCCAGGCGGGCCACCAGATCGCTTTCGCGCACGCAGCCGCGCAGGCGGCCGGCCAGGGCGGTCAGCACCTGGTCACCCACCTCATGGCCATGTTCGTCGTTGACGCGCTTGAAGTCGTTGACGTCGATGAACAGCACCGCCAGCCGCTCGCCCGGCGGCCGCGGGCGCGTCATGGCCACGGCCAGGCAGTGCTCGAACCAGGCCCGGTTGGCGATGCCGGTGAGCCCGTCCAGCCGGCTCTGGTGCGCGAGCTGGTCGTGTGCGCTCTGCAGCGCGACATGGCGCTGCATCAGCTCCTGGCGCTGCGCCTGGACCTGGGCGAGCAGGGCGTTGAAGTCGCGCGCCAGGGCGTCGATCTCGGTCACGCGGGCCGAAGGCACCCGCCGGTCGAAGTCCTGGGCCTCTCGGATGGTCCGCGTCTGCGCGGCCAGGGCCAGCAGCGGGGCCTCGACCTGCTCGGCCAGTTCCCGCGCGGCGCGGCGCACCGCCAGCAGGATGGACGCCATGCCGGCCAGCAGGCCCAGCAGGCCCCAGCCGGCGGCCTGCACCAGCAGCCGGGCCTGTGCCCGGACCTGCAGCGTGGCCTGCTCCTGCCCGTCGGCCAGCACCGCCTGGGCCACCTCGAAGGACGGCAGCAGGGCGGCCAGCCGGTCCTCCAGCCCCTCGGGGGGCGGGGGCTGGTAGCGGGCCAGCACCCGCCCGCCGGGCAGGCGGATCTCGGCCTGTGCCAGATGCTCGCGCCGGCCGACGTCGGCCAGGATGTCGGTGGTCGCCCGGGCGTCTCGGAAGACCACCGCGGCGTCCACCGTGTAGGCCAGGGAGCGCGCGACCAGCTCCAGGTGGTTCTGGGCGCTGGCCCGCAGCAGCATGGCCGAGGCCAGCATCAGCAGGCCGCCCACCACGCCGGTGGCGATGGCGGCCACCCGCAGCTGGGCCCGGCGCAGCACGCGGCGCAGGGGCTGTGGCGCTTGGGCGCGGCTCATCCGGTCCTCCCGCCGAGCCGCGCCAGCCGGAGCACCTGCGGATGCACGCGCAGGCCGCTGCGCGCCACGGCGTCCAGGTTGACCTCGAAGTGGGTGCCGTCGCTGCGGCTGTCCAGGCAGAACATGCCGCCGTCGCTGCAGAAATCGGCCCCCGGCCCGATGGTCAACACCGGGCGCTGGGCCAGGTCCCGCAGGGCGGCCTGTTGGCGCGCCGGGGTCCAGCCCATGAAGTACACCAGATCGCAGGTGCTGGGCACGGCGGTGTCCACGGCGATGTCCCGCGCGACCAGGGGGCGCGGCGCCTCGGGCGCTTGCAGGCGCGCGAGCAGTGCCGCCGTGTCGTCGGCCTGCCGGCTGATGCAGGCGACCAGCGGGCGGGGCTCGCCGGGCCAGCGGGTGTAGGCCACGATCCGGCTCACCACCTCGGCGGGCGCGAACTCGGATTCCGCCGCCGCCAGCGGCGTGCCGGCCTGCGCCCAGGGGCTGAGCCCCAGCAGGGCGATGGCCACGCCCGTCCAGCGTCCATGAGGCGGCGCAGGCGGCGTGGCGATGAAGAAGACGGAGCGCATGGACACAGAGACGGCGGGGGGCGAGCCCCTGGCGCCGATTCTGTGAGGTCGGGCACCTCTGGCGCGGGACCTGCGGCGACGCAGGCGGCGCTGGGTGCGGACAAGCGTGCGCTAGTGACGGCGACTGTGGGGAATTCGCCTCAGCGCTGTCGTGTCAGCCGGCGAAGCCGTACAGGGCATACCAGCGCTGGTTCATCTGGATGGACAGCCGCCGCGGCGTGGTGCCGGCCGCTTCCCAGCCATGGGTGTTGCGGTCGATGGCGGCCAGTGCGGCGTCCTGCAGGGCGGACAACAGGGGTTGTCCGTCACGGCAGTGCGCACGGGGGATGACCAGGGCCACCTCCATCGGCGGCGTGTCACCGGCGAAATCCACCTGCGCCCGCACGATCACGGACTTGTGGGTGCTGAAGGCGATGTCCAGTTCACCGGCCACGGTGGCATCGGACGCGAAGGGGATGGCATCGATCGCCAGGGCCGCGGGCTGAGGCAGGGGCGATGGGGCATCCCGAACCTCGGCATGGTCGTGCTCATGCTCGGGCGGATGCTGCAGGGTCGGACTCATCAGGGTTCACAAAGACTTCTCAACAAGGACCCATGCTGGACGCAAGTCATGGGCCTGTGTGTAGGAACTTGCCCCTTCTTCCCAAGGGGCTCCGCATGGCGTAGGTCGGGCGATGCTGACACGGCCACCGCCGGATGGCCGACAGGTCAACGGGGCACCGGCCGGTGGCCGATGCGGATGGTGCGTCCCACACTGGGAGGACGAACTTGATCGACATCACGTCTTCATCTGCACAGGAGATTGCCCATGACTGCAAAGACCGCTGCCGCTGCCCTGGACCAAACGATGGACCAAGCTGCTGACCTGGCCGAGCGGGCCATCGAAGGCACGCGCCGTGCCACCGGACGCGCCCTGGACAAGGTCGAGGCCGAGGTTCAGGAGGCGCGTGAGGACAAGGCCTTCTCCCTGTCCCGCGCCGTGGGCCAGGTCGAGGCCCTGGCGGCCCGCACCCGCGACCAGGCCCGCGACGCCACCCACCGCGCACGTGAACGGCTGGAGGATGCCGGGGATCAGGCGCGGGCCTACATCCGCGACGAGCCGGTCAAGTCGGTGCTGATCGCCGCCGCCGCCGGCGCGGCCATGGCTGGCCTGATCGGCTGGCTGGCGCGTTCGCGTCGCGTATCCTGAGCCTGAGTCACCGCCCTTCGGACCCGCCATGCCGATCCACCCCCTGTTCCGCACCCTGGCCAGCCGGCCCGACCTGTTGGCCGAACATGCCGGCGCCTATGCGGCGCTGGCCCAGGCTGAGCTGGGCGAGGCGGCCCGGCGCTGGCGTCAGCGCCTGCTGTGGGGGCTGGTGGTGATGGTGCTGGCGCTGCTGGCCCTGGGGCTGGGGGGCGTGGCCCTGCTGCTGGCGGCGGCCGTGCCGGTGGAACGGATGCCTGCCGCCTGGGTGCTGGTGGCGCTGCCGGCCGGCCTGGCCCTGCTCGCCCTGGCCTTGGGGGTGTGGCAGGCGCGGCGCCACCGGGACCAGGCGGTCTTCGACGCGGCGCTGTGGCGTGCGCAATGGGCGCAGGACCAGGCGCTGTGGCAGGAGGCGGCGCGCGCATGAGCCCCGCCCAGGACACGGCCGCGGAGCCCGACCCGGCCGGCGGCTTGGCGGCCACGCCGCGAGAGCAAGCCCTGGCGCGTTTGACCGCGTCCCGCGCGCGCCTGCGGGCGCAGGTCCTGCCCGGGCCCGCGCAGGGTTTCGGGGCGCCGGAAGGGCGCGGGCCGGGGCTGCGCACCTGGTGGCGCTTCCTGCGACGCCAGCTGGGGCACACGCCGATGGGGCTGGCCGTGTGCTCCTGGGCGGAGGCCTGGTGGCGGCGCCAGCCGCTGGCCGCGGCCGCCGAGCTGGGGGCTGCGGAACTGCGCGCCACGGTGCTGCCCGTCGTGCGGCGTCACCCCGCGGCCGCGTTGGCGGGGGCGGCGCTGCTGGGCGGCGCCCTCGTGGCATCGCGCCGCTGGCTGTGGGCCTGGGCCGGCCGCCGGGCCGGCACCTGGCGGGGCAGCCTGGGCGCCTGGGTCTGGCGGCAGGCCCGCGATCCGGCCGCACAGTTGCTGCTGCTGAGCTGGATCCAGCAGATGGCCACACCGCAGCCGGCAGCGGACGCCCGGGCGGCCGGGGCCTCGCCGCCCGCCCCCGAGCCCGCCGCGCCGTCGGCACCGCCCGCCGCCGGGGGGTGAGCCCCGGCGTCCCTGCGGTGCCCGCGTGGTGCGGGCCGCGGCGAGAATGTCGGCCATTCCATTGCTGCAGGCACGCCGCGTTGTCCATGTCTCCTGAATCCGCTCCCCTGACGCCCCCGCATCCCTGGCAGGCCGCCATCGTCGATCTGGACGGCACCATGGTCGACACCCTGGGCGACTTCGAACTGGCCCTCAACCGCAGCCTGGCCGAACTGGACCTGCCGCCTGTGGACCGGGCCTTCATCGAGCACACCGTGGGCAAGGGCTCGGCCCATCTGCTGCGCAGCACGCTGGCCCATGTGCAGGCCGATGCGCAGCACTACGAGGCGCTGTGGGCCGCCTACCAGCGCCACTACCTGGCCATCAACGGTCAGGCCTCCGCGGTCTATCCCGGGGTGATGGAGGGGCTGGCCCGCTTGCGCGAGGCTGGTCTGCGGCTGGCCTGCCTGACCAACAAGCCCACGGCCTTCGCCAAGCCGCTGCTGCAGGCCAAGGGCCTGGATGGCTTCTTCTCCCATGTGTTCGGCGGCGACGCCTTCGAGCGGACCAAGCCGGACCCGTTGCCGCTGCGCAAGACCTGCGAGGCCCTGGGCAGCACACCCGCCTTCACGCTGATGGTGGGCGACTCCAGCAACGACGCCCGCGCCGCGCGCGCGGCCGGCTGCCCGGTGGTGCTGATGGCCTACGGCTACAACCACGGCGAGCCGCCCGAATCGGCCCGGCCCGACGCCGTGCTGGCCCGACTGGACGACCTGGACCTGCGCGCCCTGCGGCCCCACGGGGGCTGAGCCGCAGGAGGCGTGGCCTCAGCTGTCCAGGTCGAAGCCGAACTGGATGACTGCGGTGGTGGGGCGCGAGACCGGCTGGAAGTGGGCGGCCTTGATCGCCTCCAGCGCCGCGGAGTCCAGCCGCGGGTGGCTGCTCTGCATGATGGTGGCGTCCATCACGCTGCCGTCAGGAGCGACCTGGACCTTCACCTCCACCGAGCCGCGGCGCATGCGGCGCATCAGGCTGTCGGGCAGGGTCAGGGTCTCACCCGGGCGGAGCACCAGGGTGTCCACCTCCGGGGGCGGGGGCGGCGCCGCGGGCTCTTCATGGCGCGGCGGCGTGGCCATCGCCACATCGGTGCCGCCCGTCCGCTCGGTCGCCGGTGCGTTTGTCTCGCCCGACGGGCCGGAGGCGCTGGCCACGGGCAACTCGGGCGCAGATGTGGCCGGCGCGGCTGGTGCCGCTGCGGCCACGGCAGGTGCAGGGGCCGGTGAGGGCGATGCCGGCGCAGCTGACGGACTGACCTGGCCCGTGCCGCTGCTGTCTCGGGTGGCCAGCGCGGGGGTGGGCGCGGGCTCGGGGGCCGCGGGCCGCGGGGTCGGGGCGGCGGTGGGCTTGTCGGGCTTGTCACTGCGGGCCGTGCGTGCCGCCCGTTCGGCGGCGGCTTTTTCGGCGGCGGTCTGCCGCTCGGCGGCATTGCGCTCCTGGCTGGCCTTGTCCTGGGACGCGGTCTGCTCGCCCAGGCGGCGGATCCAGTACATCGGCCGCTCCGCGTCCCGCTTCACACGGTCACTGACCTCGAGGCCCGGCGTGTCGGGCACCGGCACCGGTGCCGGCGGCGCGGATTGCGCCCAGCAGGCCACGCACAACGGCCCGAGCAGCATCGCCTGGATCAGCCGGCGCAGGGCCGTGTGCGGCAGCCTGGCCCGTCGTCCGGCCCTGTGCCGCTGAGCCTGTCCAGGCGCTTCCCGCAGCGCGCACGCAGTTTCCGTGGTCTGGCGCGCAACCTCTCTCCCCAGGCCGCGCTCCAAGGCGGCAGCCTGCCTCACCCAACGACGCCCCATGGCGATGGCCCCTGTTGTCGTGTGATGTCAACACGTTGCCGGATGGGCAACAACTGAAACGACAAGTGTGACGACAGAGTGACCGCTTGTCCATGCCCTCGGCGCCCTGCAGCGACTTCAATCCGGGGGGATACCGGCAGGGCACTGCTACACTCTTTCGCATGTTCACCTCGCGCAAACGGCTGTCGTTCACGCACGACCGGGGAGCCTGGCCCTGGCGCCGCTGGTTCGCCTGAATCAGATTCCGTCGCGGCCCTCTTGCGTGCCGCGGCCCCCGAGAACATGCCCGCCGCCCAGGCCCCAGTTGGCCTGACTCTTTCAGGCGCGGGACGAGGAGAACGACTGTGATCACCGAACTCGAATTCAAGAGCCAGGCCGCTCAGGGCTACAACCGCATCCCCCTGATCACCGAGGCCTTTGCCGACCTGGAAACCCCGCTGTCGCTGTACCTGAAGCTGGCCGGTGGCCAGCCGCACAGCTTCCTGCTGGAGTCGGTCGTCGGCGGCGAGCGCTTCGGCCGCTATTCCTTCATCGGCCTGCCCGCGCGCACGTTGCTGCGCGCCACCGGCCCGCGCACCGAGGTCGTCACCGACGGCCAGGTGGTGGAGGTGCACGAGGGCAACCCGCTGGACTTCATCGCCGAGTACCAGGCCCGCTTCAAGCCGGCGCTGCCGCCGGGGCTGCCGCGCTTCTGCGGCGGGCTGGCGGGCTACTTCGGCTACGACACGGTGCGCTTCATCGAGAAGAAGCTGGCGCACACCACCAAGCCCGGCGGCATCGGCACGCCGGACCTGCTGCTGCTGCAGACCGAGGAACTGGCGGTCATCGACAACCTGTCGGGCCGGCTCTACCTGATCGTCTGGGCCGACCCGTCCCGCCCGGAGGCCTTCTTCAACGCCAAGCGCCGCTTGGCCGACCTGACCGACAAGCTGCGCTACAGCGTCACCGCGCCGGCCGTGAAGCGCGGCCCCAGCTACGCCGTGGAGCGCGAATTCGCCAAGGCGGATTTCGAGGCTGCGGTGCAGAAGGCCAAGGACTACATCGCCGCGGGCGACTGCATGCAGATCGTCATCGGCCAGCGCCTGCAGAAGCGCTACACCGAAAGCCCGCTGAGCCTGTACCGCGCGCTGCGCTCGCTCAACCCCAGCCCCTACATGTACTTCTACGACATGGGGGACTTCCAGATCGTCGGCTCCTCGCCCGAGATCCTGGTGCGCCATGAGCACACGCCCGAGGGCGAGAAGGTCATCATCCGCCCGATCGCCGGCACGCGCCCGCGCGGGGCCACGCCCGAGGCCGACAAGGCCCTGGAGGCCGAGCTGCTGGCCGACCCCAAGGAGCGTGCCGAGCACGTGATGCTGATCGATCTGGCGCGCAACGACGTGGGCCGCATCGCCAAGACCGGTTCGGTCAAGGTGACCGAGGCCTTCGCCATCGAGCGCTACTCGCACGTGATGCACATCGTCAGCAACGTCGAGGGGCTGCTGAAGGACGGCATGAGCAATCTGGACGTGCTCAAGGCCTCCTTTCCGGCGGGCACGCTCAGCGGCGCCCCCAAGATCCGGGCGATGGAGATCATCGACGAGCTCGAGCCGGTGCAGCGCGGCATCTACGGCGGGGCCTGCGGCTACCTGAGCTTTGCCGGCGACATGGACGTGGCCATCGTCATCCGCACCGGCATCGTCAAGAACCAGACGCTGTACGTGCAGGCGGCTGCCGGCGTGGTGGCCGACTCGGTGCCCGAGATGGAATGGCGCGAGACCGAGGTCAAGGCGCGGGCGCTGATCCGCGCGGCCGAGCTGGTCGAAGAAGGGTTCTGACCCCTTCCTCTGTTCGTGGGATGTGGTGGATCACCCCGGGGTAACCCTGGGTGGTCGGTCCTTTGCCGCTTTGTTACTGTAGAGAACTCAAAAAAGCACGGGCGTGCTTTTTTGGCCTTCCGTGTTGTTGGCGGTGGGCAGCGTCTTCCGGAGTCGGCATGAACACCCTTCCATTGCGGCAGCTGTGCGCGTATCGCGCCATGCATGATGGTTTTTCCCGCTGTGGTCTGGATCTGGATGCCTTCCTGCTGGGCGAGGGCGGGGTGGCTTCGCTGGATGCGGTGCTGCCGGCCGAGACCCTGGCCGATCTCTTCGACGCCGCCTGGCGCCATGCCGTGGTGCGCACCCAGGACCCGGCCATCGGCCTGCGCATGACACCGCGCCAGCCCATGATCGGGCTGGGCGGCATGGCCCATCTGGTGATGGCCGCGCCGGACATCCGCACCGCGCTGCAGCGCCTGGAGCGCTTCACCGGCGTCATTTCACCCACCACGGCGATGAGCGTGCAGCTCGTCGAGGGCCAGGTGCGGGTGGGGGTGGAGGTCTCGCCTGGCGCCCGGCCGGCCGCCTCGCAACGCTACGACTTCATGGCCTACACCGTGCTGCAGGGCATCTGGTGGCTGCTGGGCCAGCAGATGCTGCCCGAGCGGGTCAGCTGTCCCTTTCCTGCACCGGCCGACCCCGGGCCCTGGGAGAAGGCCTATGGTGCGCCGGTGCAGTTCGGTGCGGCGGTCTATGCCATGGACTTTCCGCGGTGCCTGCTGGACATGCCGGTGCCCACGGCCGATCCGATGATTGCCGACCTCAGCGAGCAGCTCGCCGAGCGCCTGATCGCGCAACAGGGCGGCAGCCTGGTGGCGCGGGTGCGCGAGGTCATCGCCCGCCAGCTTTCGCGCGGAGACCCGCGGCGCGAGCAGGTGGCCGCCGAGCTGCGCATGAGCGAGCGCACGCTGCAGCGCCACCTCAGCGACGAGGGCACCTCCTTCCAGGATCTGGTGGACGACACCCGGCGCGAGACCGCGCGCCGCCTGCTGGAGGCCGGTGGCGCCACGCCCACCGAGGTGAGCTTCGCCGTGGGCTTTGCCGACCCCAGCACCTTCTACCGCGCCTGCAAGCGCTGGTTCGGCTGCTCGCCCAGCGAGTTCCGCTGCGCCCACTGAGCCTCGCCCCGGGCGGTCCGCCCGCTTGGTGAGAACCCTCTCGGTACCTTTCCCAATGGGTCGTTGAAGCCATGAGCTTGGCCGCTGCGGCCAGTGCAGCGCAGGCCCCGCGCGCCGAAGATCAACTCCGCGATTTCGACAGGCCAACCCCTCGGAGTTCTGGCGAGATTGGCGACCTGATCCCACAACGCATATCTAGGAGACAAGCATGAAATTCGCACTGCGCGCTGCTGTTCTGGCCACCCTGTCGGCCCTGGCTCTGTCCGCTTCGGCCATGACCGCCATCGAAGACGACGCCCTGTCCACCGTCAGCGGCCAGGACGGCGTGTCGATCGCTGGTGACCTGAACATCAACATCGGCAGCTTCAAGTACACCGACACCGACACCACCGGCGGTTCCGTGTCGTTCAACGACATCGGCGTCACCGGCATGTTCGTGATGACCATCGACATCCTGAAGGCCGGCGACGCGACGACCGCGGGCACCTTCGTGAATGCCGTGGCCACCTCGATGGCCAAGTACATCGCCCCGGCCGATGTCGGCACCAACCTGACGAACCTGGTGACCAACGGCGTCTACGACGGCGCTTCGGACGTGGTCCAGTTCGCCTTCCCGAACGCCAACCTGGACAGCAAGCTGTCGCCGAGCATCAACGTCGGCTCGATCACGATGGGCAACAGCACCAAGTCCTTCGGCAAGGTGGCCATCAACAACATCGACATGCAAGGCAGCAAGTTCTGGCTGTGGGCCCACTGATCGGACCTCTGATCGGCTGAGTTCAGTCTCCAGCTGCGTTGCCGACGTCGGGCCACCCGCCCGCCGTCGGTGGCGCCAGGCCCGCACGGTGAGCACTGTGCGGGCGTGTTTCACATGGGGCGAGGCGTTTGCGATGTCGAGTTGTCTCCTGAATGCAACAGTGTGCGCCGGTCGGCGCCTACTGGCCGCGCTGACGCTGGGCGTGCTGACCTGCGGGCTCACCTGGGCGGCCGAGCCCCTGGACGACACCGCGCTCTCGGACACCTGGGGCCAGGCCCTGCTGAGCCTGAACACCACCAACTACCAGGGCATGGACTTCACCCGGCTCACGCTGGGGGCGGACATCTCGCTGTCGGCCAACTTCAACGGGATGCGGCTGGGCGAATACACCTGGTCCCCGCGCAATGCCACCGGCGCCGACATCGACCTCGGCACGCTGCGCTTCGGCCGCAGCGACGGCACCGCGGCACAGCGCACGGTCAGCATCACCGACCCGTACTTCGAATTCGTCACCACCGGCAGCGGCAGCAGCCAGCAGGTGGTGGGCATGCGCTTCGGCTTCGGCGGCATCAGCGGGGACATCGGCACCACGATGAACGTGGTCAGCGGCAGCCTGCTGATCGATGCAGGGGCGGCTGGCACCATCGATTCGCGCAACGACACGCTGGGCGGCAAGCGGTGGGACGGCACCACCTGCGTGAGCACGGCCACCTGCACCCTGGCGCTGTCGCAGATCGGTGGGCTGCATGCCGGCAATGCCGACGGTGCCAGCCGAGACTTCTTTCTGGCCATCCAGAGCCAGGCGGTCAACTACCCCAGCCTGGTGGCCGGGCTGGCCGCGCCCGACACCGCGCAAGCCGGCGTCTGGATGAATTGGCGCGACCGGCTGAGCGCGCTCAACACCACCGGCACCGTGCCTCCCAACGTCGGCAAGGGGCCGTGATGCGAGGGGGGGCGCGCTTGGCTGGCATGGTCGGGTTGCTGACGGTCCTGGCCGGCGCACGGCCTGTCACGGCCATGGAGGCCCTGAGCGAGCGTGACCTGGCGGCGGTCCAGGGGCGCGACGGCTTCTATTTCAACCTCGAGAATTTTTCCCTTTCCGGTCAGCTGAGCCTGACCTACACCGCACCCGACGGCGCCACCCTGAAACTCGGTGACCTGGCCCTGTCCCGCTCGGACGATCCGGCCCATCTGCAGGACGATCCCTATGCCCTGTGGATCCAGCGGCGGGGCAATGGCCTGGCCGATGTGCTGCACCTGGACCTGCCACAGAACGCGGCCGGGCTGCAGCGCTGGCAGGCGGCTGCGGATCTGGCGGTGACACCTGCGGGGGGCAGCACCCAGGCGCTGGGCGCGCTGGTGCTGCAGGATCTGGCCCTGTACGGCGGCGGGGTGCAGATGAGCACCGAACCCGGCAGCGGCAGCGGTTCCGGTGTGCTGCTGGGGGTGGCCTTGCGTGCCGACCTGGGCGCGCTGTCCTGGCGGGCTCGGGGGCGGGCCGACGGCAGCGAAGCCCTGACGCTCAGTGGCATCCATCTGGGGGCGGTGGACGACAGCGGCAATTTCACCCAGCAGCCCTGGTCCCTGGCGGATGTCACCAGCCAGCCCGCCGTGCTGCAGGTCATCGGGGACGGGCAGGGTGGCCAGGTGCTGCAGCTGAAGGTGGACTGGAGCACGGCCGATGCCGGTGCGGCCAAGGCGGGCCTGCTGATCGACAACGTCCGCTTCGACAGTGCGACCAACGGCGCCTTGGACCTGGGCAGCAGCCGCATCAGCAGCTTCCAGATCAACTACCTGGACATGCGGCTGCGGCCCGGGAACTGACATGGGTCGTGCCCTGCTGCTGCACGCCGGCCTGCTGATGGCCCTGCTGTCCCTGGTGGGCAGCGTGCGGGCGGCGCCGCAGGCCCTGGACGACGAGGCCTTGTCGGATGTGCGCGGCGCGGGTCTGGGCGTGGGGGTCCACCTGGAGCTCAACAGCGGACTGCTCACGGGCGGCATCCCCATGCCCAACCTGGCCGCAGCCTTCGGCGATGCGACCCAACCCAACTACCTGGTGATGTACGGCGTGGGCGGGATCATGGATCTCTACGCCGTCACCCTCAATGCCGTCACGGCTTCGGATGGCACGAACCAACTGGCGCTGGGCTTGCCCAGCTTCGTGGGCTTCGATGATTTCGGCGTACGGGCTATCTCGGTGCAGTCCGACCCCACCGTCCCGCTCAACATGGCCAACAGCCTGGGCGGCATCACGCTCAACGGCAGTGGCGCGATGACCGGCCGGGTGCTGCTGTGGGCCCGGTGATCCCCAAGACAGAAGAGACGAACGAACGATGTGGATGATTCTCTTGGGGGTGCTGGCCTCCGCCATCATGGGCAGCGGGCTGGTGTCCCGCATCGAGCCGCAGGACCAGCCCAAGGAGCAGGTGACCCTGCCGATGAATGCCGTGGGCGGCGGTGTTTCGCCCGAGCAGGTCGCGTTGCGGCCGCAGAGCGAGTTCAAGTTCGACAACATCGTCCACCAGGCCTACGACTACAGCTGCGGCTCGGCCGCGCTGACGACCGTGCTGCGCTACCACCTGGGCTACGACGTGACCGAGCAGCAGGCCATGGAAGGCATGCTGACGTACGGCGAAAGCGACAAGATCATCGCCCGCCGCGGCTTCTCGCTGCTGGACATGAAGCGCTATGTCGCCACGCTGGGCAGCAAGAGCGCGGGCTTTCGTGGCGAACTCTCCGATCTGGCGACGCTCAAGGACCCGGCCATCGTGCCGATCGACTATGCCGGCTTCAAGCACTTCGTGGTCTTCCGCGGCCTGCGCGACGGCCGGGTATTCCTGGCCGATCCGGCCATGGGGCACCTGGTGCTGTCGCAGGAGGAGTTCGCCACGCTGTGGGATCGCAACACCCTCTTCCTCATCTACCCGCCTGGTGACGCGCCGGTGCCCCGCAAGCTGGCGCTGACCGACACCGAGATGGGCGTCGTCGCCGACGACCAGATCCGCGAGTCCGTGCGACTCGGTCCCTCGCCCAACAAGGAAGCCCTGGAGCGCGCCGTGCAACAGGGTCTGGGCACTCTCTTTCTCCGCCGTCCATGAAAACTGCAGTTCCCTTCGGCCGCCGCGCCACCGCCGTTTCCCGCTTCACGCTCGCGGGCCTTGCCTTGATGGGACTGGGCGCCACGGCCTGGGCCCAGTCCCAGCCGGATCCCGCCGCGCCGCCCGCCCCCCCGGCGACGGCCCCGTCCGCGCCGGCTGCCCCCGCGACCGGGGCCGATGCCGCGCGCGACGCCCTCAAGGCCAAGGAGGGCGATGTCAGCCAGGACAAGCTCCTGAAGGACACGCTGACCTCCACCGAGAAGGCCTACTCGCTGCTCAAGACCGGGCAGACCGCGCTGACCTATGACCTGAACTACAGCTACATCGGCAGCGAGACGATCAACGTCAAGTTCACCGACAGCACGCTGACCCTGTTCGACATCCAGAACACCCGGGCCCACACCGTCACCAACACCTTCGAGGTGGACTACGGCGTGCTGGACAACCTGACCGCCACCGCCTCCCTGCCGCTGATCAGCCGCTATTCGCAGAGCAACAACTTCAGCGGCCTGTCCAACGGTCTGGGCGACATCGCGCTGGGGGTCCGCTACCAACCCTTCGAGCAGCACCGCGACAGCGCCATCTTCACCACCACCGCCACGCTGCGCCTGCCCACCGGCCGCAGCCCCTACACCACCATCGTCGGCCAGAACCTGGCCACCGGCTCGGGCAACACCGCGCTGACGCTGGGGGTCAATGCCTCGCAGGTCTATGACCCAGTGGCGGTGTTCGGCTCGCTGAACTTCACCGGCAACCTGCCGGCGCGCAACCTGAGCCAGCAGCGCGACGGCATGACCCTGACCGAGGTGCGGCCGGGCTCCAGCATCGGCTTCGGCATGGGCTTCTCGTATGCCCTGTCCTACAAGGTGTCCACCACCATGTCGCTGCAGGAGACGGTGTCCGCGCGCAGCCGGCTGAAGTTCGCCGACGGTTCCAGCTCCAAGACGGCGATGCAGACCTCCGGCATGCTGAACCTGGGCCTGGGCGTGCGGGTGTCGCCCAAGACCACGCTGAACTTCAGCGCGGGCGTGGGGCTGACCTCCGACTCGCCGGACTTCAGCCTCGGCATGAACATGCCGCTGAACTTCTGAGCGGGCCGCAGTGATGGGGATGGTGCGAGCCTGGCGGCGGGCCGCCTGGGGCCTGCTGACGCTGTCGCTGCTGCCCGGCGCGCGGGCGGCGCTGACCGAGAACCTGGCCGTCAGCCCGGCGGCCATGTCCATGGGCAATGCGGTCACGGCCGACCCCCAGGGGCTGGACGCGGTGCATTTCAACCCGGCCGGGCTGACCCGGCTGGAAGGGCGGGTGCGCGAGGACACGATCTTCGGCGCCAGCCTGCGCATGCGCAGCGAGTTCCACCAGCCCCAGGGCTATGACATCGGCGGCTTCACCCAGGATCCGCTGGATGGCACGGTGTCGGACCACAACCGCCAGACCCTGTTCCTGCCGCTGGCGGGCGTGCCCAACTGGCGCCTGCCTTTCGTCGCGGCCGCGGGCTTGGGCATCTCGCTGAACCAGCCCGGCTCGCCCTGGACCTTCGCCACGGCGGTCTACGTGCCCCAGGCTGTGGGCTTCGACCGCAGCAAGAACCCGGACGACCCGGGGCGCTTCCAGGGCAAGCGGGTGGTCATCCAGCGCCTGGTCTACGCCTCGCCCTCGGTGGCCTACAAGTTCTCTGACGAGCTCAGCGTCGGCCTGTCCATCCCCATCGCCCACCAGGGCTTTGCGCTGGACACCGACATGCGCTTTCCCAACAAGCTGATCGGCATCTTCGGCAAGCTGCAGGACGCCTGGTGCGGCGACAACGGCAACCCGCTGGACGTGTTCGGCTTCGGCATCTGCGGCGGCGGCAAGGAAGGGCGGCTGAACCCCTACACCACGGCCGGGGCCATGCGCTTCGAGGCCACGTCGCCGGCCGACCCCACCTTCAACCTGGGCGTGCTGTGGGAGCCGACCGACTGGTTCGGCCTGGGCGCGGTGTACCAGAGCGGCTCGCGCACCGTGCTGACCGGGCGCTACAACTTCCATGCCGAGCCCATGTTCCGCAAGCTGGTGCAGGGCATGTACTCCTCGCTGCAGGGGCCCATCGTGGCGGCCACGCTGGGCTTCCCGACCAGCATCCCGGAGGAGCAGTCCGGCAACATGACGCTGGTGCTGCCCTATCCGCCGCATGTGCAGGTGGGCGTCAAGCTCAAGCCGGTGGAGCGCCTGCAACTCAACGTGGACGCCAACTGGACCGACTGGGGCCAATGGAACCAGCTGACCTTCCAGTTCGACCAGCAGGTGCGCTTCCTGCAAATGGCGCGGCTGTTCGGTCAGGCCGACGCGAGCAAGCTGGTCATCCCCCGCGGCTACCGCAGCAATGTGCACTTCGGCTATGGCGCGGAGATCGAGGTGATGCATGGCCTCAAGCTGCGCCTGGGCTACGAGCCGCGCAAGAGCTCCATCCCGCAGGACAAGATCGACCTGATCGCGCCCCTGCCCGACATGAAGGTGCGCAGCCTGGGCCTGAACTGGACCACCGAGGACGGCACCCAGCTGATCGTGGCCGCCAGCCTGGCCAAGGGCAGCTACAAGGTCCCGGCCGACGGCAGTTGCAACCTCAACTGCACCAACTTCTTCAACGTCATCTACAACCCGTACGCCGGACTGGACGTGTCCGGCGAAACCCGCCTGCGCTACTTCGGCGTGAGCGTCACCCGGCCGTTCTGACCCTTGCGGGCGCGGCCCTCATTTTCTGCAGTGCTCCCATGTTCCTGACGCAGTTCTCCTCTTCCCTGGCTTCCTCTCGACGCATGGGCCGCGGGCTGGCCCTAGCCGGCCTGTCGTTGCTCGCAGGGCCCGCCGCCTGGGCGGCACCGGCCGCGGCTTCGGCGCCTGCCCCGGCGGTCGCCGCGTCGGCGGTCATCTCGCCGGCCAAGCAGGCCCTGATCGACAAGCTGCTGACCCTGTGGCACCCGGAGCAGGTGGCCCAGATGATGGTCAACCGCCCGGCGGCCGATGCGGTTCAGCACAGCCGCATCGCCCTGCAAGGGCGGGTCAGCGCCGAGAAGCTGGAATCGACGATGAAGGGCATCACCGAGGATGCCCAGGCCTATGTGGATGCGGCCACCCCGCTGGCCGCGGCGGCCGGCAAGCAGGCCGTGCGCTCCACGGCCGTGCCGATGCTGGCCAACCAGTTCAGCGAAGAGGAACTCCAGGCCCTGATCGCCTTGCTCGAATCGCCGGTGCGGCAGAAGTTCGAGAAGGCCGCGCCGGACATCGAAGGGGCGGTGGGCGCCGAGGTGGCGCGCCGCGCCGGCCCGGCCATCCAGCCCCAGCTCGACAAGATGAAGCAGGAGGTGGCTGGCAAGCTGCGGGCCGCGGCGATGACGCGCTGAGGCCGCCTGCGCGGCGATGCCATGGCGCACTGCGCCCGCTCAGCGCGGCCCGGCGCGGACTCAGTGGGGGCGGGCGGGCGGCACGAAGAAGGCCAGCGGCAGGCCGACCACCGGGATCACCGCCGGCATCACATAGGCCAGCACGGGCAGGGCCGTCACCCGCTGGGCATTGGCCAGCTGGGTCTGCAGGGCCATGCCGGCGCTGAACTGTTGCAGCGCCGCGGCCTGGCGGTCGGCCAGCTGCTGGCCGTCGCGGGAGGTGGCCACCGGGCTGGCGACCAGCGCGGCGGTGGACAGATCGCCCGCCGACAGGGGCAGCCCGGACCAGCCGGCGGCCTCCACCTCGGACAGTGCGGCATCGCCCAGGGCTTCCAGCGCATGGGCCGGGCGGGCCAGCCACTGGCCCAGCAGCGGCAGCAGCGTGGCGGCCAGCAGCACGCGGGGACGGGGCAGGGCCAGGGTGCGGGCGGGGCGGGGCATGGGCATCTCCAGAGTGGTGTCTCATGCCGGCTATCGGCGCCCGCGGGAGCGTCATGAAGCCCGACCCTGCCGGGGCGGGCGCCATCCGTGACGGATGCCACGCCGCAGTCCATTGTTCGCCGCGCGGCGCAGGGGCGCCAGGATGTGGATAATGGGTGGCAAACATTTCCTGCTGCCCATGTCCGAGAACTCCGCTCTCCGCCCGACCTCCGCGACCCTTGCCGTCGCGTCGTCGTGGCGTCGCGACACGGGCCGCACCGTGGCCGGTCCCTGCGGGCGATGGCGTCGCCCGCACCACTGCTGATCGGCCATCCCGCGGGCAGGTGCTGACCGTGCCGCCCGACGCCGGCCTCCCACCCCGGAGGCGCCTGGCCACCCCCTTTCCCCATCCGGTTCCTGGTGTCCGGCCGCGTGCGTGCGGTCCGTGCCCATCTCCTGCGCGAGGTTCCTCATGCTGTTGATGATCGACAACTACGATTCCTTCACCTTCAACCTGGTCCAGTACTTCTCGGAGCTGGGCGAGGAGGTGAAGGTGGTCCGCAACGACGAGATCACCCTGGAAGGCATCGCCGGCCTGCGGCCGGACCGCCTGGTGCTCTCACCCGGCCCCTGCTCGCCGGCCGAGGCCGGCATCTGCGTGCCGGCCATCCGGCACTTCGTCGGCAAGCTGCCCATCCTGGGCGTGTGCCTGGGCCACCAGAGCATCGGGGCGGCCATGGGCGGGCGCATCGTGCGCGCCGCCACCCAGATGCACGGCAAGACCAGCGTCATCACCACCGACCGCCGCGGCGTCTATGCCGAACTGCCGGAGAAGTTCACGGTCATCCGCTATCACTCGCTGGTGATCGAGCGAGCCAGCCTGCCGGCCGAGTTGGAGATCACCGCCACCTCCGAGGACGGCGAGATCATGGGCGTGCGCCACACCGAGCTGGCCGCCACCGATGCGCCGATGGAAGGCGTGCAGTTCCACCCCGAATCCATCCTGTCCGAGCACGGCCACGCCATGCTGCGCAACTTCCTGGCCATGGGCCGCGTGAAGGAGGCCGCATGAGCCAGCCGCACACCCCGATGTCCGTCGTTGACCTGCGCAGCGACACCGTCACCCGGCCCACCGCCGCCATGCGCGAGGCCATGATGGCCGCCGAACTGGGTGACGACGTCTTCGGCGACGACCCCACCGTTCACCGCCTGCAGGACCGCCTGGCCGCGCTGCTGGGCAAGGAGGCGGCGCTGTTCGTCTCCAGCGGCACCCAGAGCAATCTGCTGGCCCTGATCAGCCACTGCGAGCGCGGCGACGAGTACCTGGCCGGTCAGATGGCCCATTGCTACCGCTACGAGGGCGGTGGCGCGGCCATCCTGGGCAGCATCCAGCCGCAGCCCCTGCCGCAGCAGGCCGATGGCACGCTGGCGCTGGCCGACATCGCCGGGGCCATCAAGCCCATCGACCCGCATTTCGCCCGCACCAAGCTGCTGTGCCTGGAGAACACCTGGAACGGCCAGCCGCTGATGCTGGACTACCTGGACGCTGCCACGGCGCTGGCCCGCCAGCACGGCCTGGCCACCCACCTGGACGGGGCGCGCCTGTTCAATGCCGCGGTGGCCACCGCGGCGGGCGGGGATCCGTATGCCGCAGCCCGGCGCATCGTGGCCGAGTTCGATTCGGTCTCGGTCTGCCTGAGCAAGGGCCTGGGCGCCCCGGTGGGCTCGGTGCTGTGCGGCTCCAAGGCGCTGATCGAGCGGGCCCACCGCTGGCGCAAGGTGCTGGGCGGCGGCATGCGCCAGGTGGGGTTGCTGGCCGCGGCCGGCCTGCACGCCCTGGACCACCATGTGGCCCGCCTGGCCGATGACCACGCCCTGGCCCAGCGCCTGGCGCAAGGGCTGGCGGGCATCAATGGGCTGAGCGTGCGCAGCGCATCGACCAACATCGTCTTCGTGGATGTGGCCGAGGGCCGCGGGGCCGTGCTGCTGGAGCACCTGGCCGCGCGCGGCATCCTCGCCACCGGCCTGATCGGCCTGCGCTTCGTCACCCACCTGGACGTGGACGCGGCCGGCATCGACCGCACGCTGGCGGCGGTGCGCGAGTTCTTCGCGCTGCCGGTGGGTGCCCATGCCCGCGCCGCCACTGCAGCCGCCCCTTACTGACTTCCTGCCATTTCCGACACCATGAGCATCAGCAACACCGACGCGCTGACCCGCGTCATCGAGCACCGCGAGATCTTCCACGACGAGATGCTGACCCTGATGCGGCGGATCATGAACGGCGAGATGTCGCCGGTGATGATCGCCGCGCTGGCCATCGGCCTGCGGGTCAAGAAGGAGACGGTGGGTGAGATCGCCGCCGCCGCCCAGGTGATGCGCGAGTTCGCCACCCCGGTGCCGGTGACCGACCGCCGCCAACTGCTGGACATCGTCGGCACCGGCGGGGACGGCGCCCACACCTTCAACATCTCCACCGCCTCCACCTTCGTCGCGGCGGCGGCCGGTGCCCGCGTGGCCAAGCATGGCGGGCGCAGCGTGTCTTCCACCAGCGGCAGCGCCGATGTGATCGAGGCCCTGGGCGGCAACCTGATGCTGAGCCCGCCGCAGATCGCCCGCTGCCTGGAGGAATGCGGCATCGCCTTCATGTACGCGCCCAACCACCATGCTTCGATGAAGCATGCCGCGCCGGTGCGCAAGGAACTGGGCGTGCGCACCATCTTCAACATCCTGGGCCCGCTGACCAACCCGGCTGGCGCGCCCAACACCCTGCTGGGCGTCTTCCACCCGGACCTGGTGGGCATCCTGGTGCGGGTGCTGCAGCGCCTGGGGGCGGAGCACGCCCTGGTGGTCTACGGCATGAACGGCATGGACGAAATCTCGCTCTCGGGCGAGACCCTGGTGGGCGAGCTCAAGGACGGCGAGATCCGCGAATACCGCGTCCACCCGAGCGACTTCGGCCTGCCGGTCTACGACAGCCGGGTGCTGAAGGTGGCCAACCGCGACGAGTCGGTGCAGTGCATCCAGCGCGCCCTGGCCAACGAAGACGGCCCGGTGCGCGACATCGTGCTGCTCAACGCCGGTGCGGCGCTCTACTGCGCCGGGGTGGCCGAGAGCATTGCCGACGGCGTCAAGCGCGCCCGCGAGGCGGTGGCCTCGGGCGCGGCCATGGCCAAGCTCAGCCAGTTCGTGGCGGTCAGCCACCAGCTGAAGGACGCAGCATGAGCGGGACCCCGGACATCCTGCAGCGCATCGTCGCCGTCAAACACGAGGAGGTGGCGGCGGCCCGCCTGGCCCGCCCGCTGGCGGACCTGCGCCGCGAGGCCGAGGCCCGGCGCGACACCCGCGGCTTTGCCGCCGCGCTGCGCGCCAAGGTCGCCGCCGGCCAGGCGGCGGTGATCGCCGAGGTCAAGAAGGCCAGCCCCAGCAAGGGCGTGCTGCGCGACCCCTTCGATCCTGCGGCCATCGCGGCCAGCTATGCCGCCCACGGCGCCGCCTGCCTGAGCGTGCTGACCGACGAGCGCTTCTTCCAGGGGGCCGTGGCCTACCTGCAGCAGGCGCGGGCGGCCTGTGCGCTGCCGGTGCTGCGCAAGGACTTCATGGTCGACGAGTACCAGGTGGTCGAGGCCCGGGCCATCGGCGCCGATTGCATCCTGCTGATCGCGGCCTGCCTGGACGATGCCCAGATGGCCGACCTGGAAGCCACGGCGATGGGCCTGGGCATGGATGTGCTGGTGGAGGTGCACGACGGCGAGGAGTTGGAGCGCGCCCTGCGCCTGAAGACGCCGCTGCTGGGCATCAACAACCGCAATCTGCGGACCTTCGAGGTCTCTCTGGACCACACCCTGGCCCTGCTGCCGCAGGTGCCGGCCGACCGCCTGCTGGTGACCGAATCGGGCATCCTGGCGCCGGCTGACGTGCAGCGCATGCGCGCGGCCGATGTCCACGCCTTCCTGGTCGGCGAGGCCTTCATGCGCGCGCCGGACCCCGGCGTGGCCCTGCAGGCCCTGTTCGGCTGAGGCCATGGTCCGTCCTCGCAAGACACAGCCCGCTGCCCAGACGGGCTTCTGGCCTGCCGACGACGTGGTCGCCGCTCCGGCGGCGTCGGCCGACAATCGGCTGACGGCACCGGCCGATGCCTGGCTGGCGGCCACGGCACCCGACTGGCAGCCGTTGGTGCAGGCCTGGCGTGACAGCCCTGCGGGCCAGGGTCTGCTGGTGCATCTGGCCGCCCGTCAGGCCGCCGGTGCCACCGTCTACCCGGCCTGGCCGTTGCGGGCGCTGGCGCTCACGCCGCTGGCGGCGGTGCGGGTGGTGATCCTGGGGCAGGACCCGTACCACGGCCCGGGCCAAGCCGAGGGGCTGGCCTTCTCGGTGCCTCCGGGCGTGAAGCCGCCGCCCAGCCTGCGCAACATTTTCGTCGAGCAGCAGCGGGATCTGGGCGTGCCCATGCCGTCGCACGGCCACCTGGCGGCCTGGGCCGGGCAGGGCGTGCTGCTGCTCAACACCGTGCTCACGGTCGAGGACGGCCAGCCCGCGTCCCATGCCCGCCGCGGCTGGGAGGCCTTGACCGATGCCTTGATCGGCGCCGTGGCCGCCCAGCCGCGGCGCATCGCCTTCCTGCTGTGGGGCGCCCATGCCCAGGCCAAGGCCGCCTTGATCGAGGCCCGGGGCCCGGGGCGGCACCTGCTGCTGCAGGCCAACCACCCTTCACCGCTGTCCGCCCGCCGTCCACCGGTGCCCTTCATCGGCTGCGGCCATTTCTCCGCGGTGGCCCAGGCCGTGCCGGGCCTGGACTGGCGCCTGGAGACGGCGCCGGGTTGAATTTCAGAAAAGATCGTGCGCGGACAGTAGCCAACTCCAAAAATGCTGTGCTATAGTGCGTGGCTCTGCTGCTACGGAGGGGTGCCCGAGTGGCTAAAGGGGGCAGACTGTAAATCTGTTGGCTTACGCCTACGCTGGTTCGAATCCAGCCTCCTCCACCAAAGCGCAGAGACAACCGAAGAACGAATCCCGGCGGGAGTAGTTCAATGGTAGAACCTTAGCCTTCCAAGCTAATGACACGGGTTCGATTCCCGTTTCCCGCTCCAGGCTCTGGGGCCATCGGTTCGGTTGTGGGTGTGTGTAGAAGATCTGTCGACACAGGTCTGGGAGTTCGGAAGTGTCAGCTTCCAGTCCTGTGTCGATGCCCATGTGGCTCAGTGGTAGAGCACTCCCTTGGTAAGGGAGAGGTCGCGCGTTCGATCCGCGCCATGGGCACCACCCATTCCCTGTCTTTTTATTGATCTCGAACGCCGCAGGAGCGCAAGATGGCAAAAGGCAAGTTTGAACGGACCAAGCCGCACGTGAACGTGGGCACGATTGGTCACGTGGACCATGGCAAGACGACGCTGACGGCGGCGATCACGACCATCCTGTCGAGCAAGTTCGGCGGCGAGGCCAAGGCCTACGACCAGATCGACGCTGCGCCCGAAGAGAAGGCCCGCGGCATCACGATCAACACCGCACACGTCGAGTACGAGACCGCCAACCGCCACTACGCCCACGTGGACTGCCCGGGTCACGCCGACTATGTGAAGAACATGATCACCGGCGCGGCGCAGATGGACGGCGCGATCCTGGTGTGCTCGGCCGCTGACGGCCCGATGCCCCAGACCCGCGAGCACATCCTGCTGGCCCGTCAGGTGGGCGTGCCCTACATCATCGTGTTCCTGAACAAGTGCGACATGGTCGATGACGCCGAGCTGTTGGAACTGGTGGAAATGGAAGTGCGCGAGCTGCTGAGCAAGTACGACTTCCCGGGCGACGACACCCCGATCGTGAAGGGCTCGGCCAAGCTGGCGCTCGAAGGCGACAAGGGCGAGTTGGGCGAACAGGCCATCATGAAGCTGGCTGACGCGCTGGACACCTACATCCCGACGCCCGAGCGCGCCGTGGACGGTGCCTTCCTGATGCCGGTGGAAGACGTGTTCTCGATCTCGGGTCGCGGCACCGTGGTGACCGGTCGTGTCGAGCGCGGCGTGATCAAGGTTGGCGAAGAAATCGAAATCGTCGGTATCAAGGCCACCCAGAAGACCACCTGCACCGGCGTGGAAATGTTCCGCAAGCTGCTGGACCAAGGTCAAGCGGGCGACAACGTCGGCATCCTGCTGCGCGGCACCAAGCGTGAAGACGTCGAGCGCGGCCAAGTGCTGGCCAAGCCCGGCTCGATCACCCCGCACACGCACTTCACCGCCGAGGTGTACGTGCTGAGCAAGGACGAAGGCGGCCGCCACACCCCGTTCTTCAACAACTACCGTCCCCAGTTCTACTTCCGTACCACGGACGTGACCGGTGCGGTGGAACTGCCGAAGGACAAGGAAATGGTGATGCCGGGCGACAACGTGTCGATCACCGTCAAGCTGATCGCCCCGATCGCCATGGAAGAAGGCCTGCGCTTCGCCATCCGTGAAGGCGGTCGCACCGTCGGCGCCGGCGTCGTTGCCAAGATCATCGAGTAAGACTCGAACAGGAAAGGCTGCAGGGGTATAGCTCAATTGGCAGAGCGTCGGTCTCCAAAACCGAAGGTTGGGGGTTCGATTCCCTCTGCCCCTGCCAACCGGCCGTGATTCACTGACCAGAATCGACGTCCGGTTCGAAACCCGGCCAGGGTCCGCAGGTTCCTGGCAGCCTTGTTTTCAGCCCGCAGGTGCTTCGCTCCGGCGGGCTTTGCTGCTGTTAGGTCCGCCTGGTCGACGGAAGCAGGATGCGCCCGCATCCCGGATTCGCAAGTGAAAGCAATGTCCACCACTCCCCAAGTCGAAACGGTCTCCACCGGTGCCGAGAAAGCCAAGCTGGCTGCGGTGGCGGTGCTGGTGATCGGCTCGATCGCGGCTTTCTACCTGCTGGGTCAGCAGGACATGTGGCTGCGTGTGCTGGTGCTGCTGGCCGGTCTGGCTGTCGCGGTGGGCGTGTTCTTCGTCTCCGACGCGGGCAAGCAGATCATCGCCTACGGCCGCGATTCGGTGCGCGAGGTGAAGAAGGTGGTCTGGCCGACCCGCAGGGAGGCCACCCAGATGACCGCTTATGTGTTCGCCTTCGTCCTGCTGATGGCCATCTTCCTCTGGCTGACCGACAAGTCGCTGGAGTGGGTGCTGTACGACCTGATCCTGGGCTGGAAGCACTGAGCGGCCGACGCATCGCACACAAAGGATTCCGAGCATGAGCGAAACCACCCCCACCGACGTCACCCCCGCCGCCGCCCCGAGCCCGCTGCGTTGGTACGTGGTGCATGCCTATTCCGGCATGGAAAAGGCGGTCGAGCGCAACCTGCGTGAACGCATCGACCGCGCCGGCATGCAGGCCAAGTTCGGCCGCATCCTGGTGCCGACCGAGGAAGTGGTCGAGCTGAAGAACGGCAAGAAGTCGGTCACCGAGCGTCGCTTCTTCCCCGGCTATGTGCTGGTCGAGATGCTGATGGACGACGAGACCTGGCATCTGGTGAAGAACACCGGCAAGGTCACCGGCTTCGTTGGTGGTGCCAAGAACCGTCCTTCCCCGATCTCGGAAGCCGAGGTCATGAAGATCGTCAACCAGATGCAGGAAGGCATCGAGAAGCCCCGGCCCAAGGTCGAGTGGGAGGTTGGCGAGCTGGTGCGGGTCAAGGAAGGCCCGTTCACCGACTTCAACGGCGCGGTCGAAGAAGTCAATTACGAGAAGTCCAAGGTCCGCGTGTCGGTCACCATCTTCGGCCGGGCCACCCCGGTCGAGCTGGATTTCTCGCAGGTCGAGAAGGTCTGATTTTTCGGCCGCAGGCGGGATCGTCCCGGCGCCTGCGGCTTTCTTCGTTCCGGGCGAAATGGCGAGGAGCCGACGGGCGCAAGCCCCGAAGCGTTGGAACTCGATAGGAGCCATTCATGGCAAAGAAGATCGTCGGCTTCATCAAGCTGCAGATCCCGGCCGGCAAGGCCAACCCCTCTCCCCCCGTGGGCCCGGCGCTGGGTCAGCGCGGTCTGAACATCATGGAGTTCTGCAAGGCGTTCAACGCCCAGACCCAGGGCATGGAACCTGGTCTGATGCTGCCCGTGGTGATCACCGCCTTCGCGGACAAGTCCTTCACTTTCGTGCTGAAGTCGCCCCCGGCGACCGTGCTGATCAAGAAGGCCATCGGCCTGGGTAAGGGCTCGGACAAGCCGCACCTGACCAAGGTCGGCAAGATCTCGCGCGCCCAGCTCGAGGAAATCGCCAAGGTGAAGCAGAAGGATCTGACCGCTGCCGACCTGGACGCCGCGGTGAAGACCATCGCCGGCTCGGCCCGCTCGATGGGCGTGATCGTGGAGGGCGTGTGACATGGCAAAGCTGACCAAGAAGGCCAAGGCCCTGCAAGGCAAGGTGGACAGCCTGAAGCTGTACGCCATCAATGATGCTCTGGCGCTGGTGAAGAGCTGCGCGACCGCCAAGTTCGACGAATCGATCGACGTGGCCGTGCAGCTGGGCATCGATGCCAAGAAGTCGGACCAGGTCGTGCGTGGCGCGGTCGTGATGCCCAACGGCACCGGCAAGACCAAGCGCGTGGCCGTGTTCGCCCAAGGCGCCAAGGCTGAGGAAGCCAAGGCCGCCGGTGCGGACGTGGTCGGCATGGAAGACCTGGCCGAGCGCGTCAAGGCCGGCGACATGCCCTTCGACGTGGTGATCGCCTCCCCGGACACGATGCGCATCGTCGGTACCCTGGGTCAGATCCTGGGCCCGCGCGGCCTGATGCCGAACCCCAAGGTCGGCACGGTGACCCCGGACGTCGCCACGGCCGTGAAGAACGCCAAGGCGGGTCAGGTCCAGTTCCGCGTGGACAAGGCCGGCATCATCCACGGCACCATCGGCCGTCGCTCCTTCGACGACGACAAGCTGGTCGGCAACCTGGCCGCGCTGCTGGAAGCCCTGAACAAGGCCAAGCCGGCCTCGTCCAAGGGTGTCTACCTGCGCAAGGTCGCCGTGTCCTCCACGATGGGCGTCGGCGCCCGCGTGGACATCGGCTCGATCGCGCTGAACGCTGCGGCCTGATCGGCCGACGTGAACACCGGCTGGCGCGGCCGTCTTGACGCGCCAGCCCGATGAATTGGTGGGCTGAGGCTTCTTCGGAGGCTTCAGGCCATCCAAGACCGCTGGCGGCGCCCTTCGCGGCGCCTTAATCGCAAGGCCGGATCCGTCCGACCCCGTGGCCAGCGCAGATGGCGTCCCCGCCGTGAGCTACAGAGATTCCAGTGATGGTGCTCCTCTTCGCCACGGCAAGGTCGCTGCAACCCAGGTGTGTCCGAGGGTGTTCGCACCCCAGGACACGTTGATGTGAGGAGTAGACCTTGAGTCTCAACCGCAACGAAAAGGCGGCCGTGATCGAGGAAGTGGCAGCGCAAGCCGCCAAGTCCCAGACCCTGGCGCTGGCCGAGTACCGTGGCCTCACCGTGGAAGCCCTGAACAAGCTGCGCGTCGAAGCGCGTGCCAAGGGTGTGTATCTTCACGTGCTGAAGAACACCCTGGCCCGTCGCGCCGTCGCCGGCACCCCGTTCGAGGTGGCCTCGGAGAGCATGGCCGGTCCGCTGATCTACGGCTTCTCGGAAGATGCCGTGGCTGCCGCCAAGGTCATCGCTGACTTTGCCAAGGGCAACGACAAGCTGGTCATCAAGGCTGGTGCATACGCGGGCAAGGCCCTGGACGTCGATGGCGTCAAGGCCCTGGCTTCGGTGCCGAGCCGCGAAGTCCTGCTGTCGCAGATCGCCGGCCTGCTGAAGTCGCCGGTGCAGCGCACCGCCGCCGTGCTGGCCGCGCTGGCCCAACAAAAGGGTGGCGGCGCCGAAGCGCCCGCCGAAGCTGCTGCCGCCTGATCGGCACGCACGCCCTGCATCCCATTCACTGAATCACTGAAATAGGTACATCAAATGGCATTCGACAAAGACGCCTTCCTGACCGCCCTGGACTCCATGACCGTCATGGAACTGAATGACCTGGTCAAGGCCATCGAAGAGAAGTTCGGCGTGTCCGCCGCCTCCATGGCCGCTCCGGCCGCCGGTGGCGCTGCTGGCGGCGCTGCTGCTGCCGCTGAAGAGAAGACCGAGTTCAACGTCGTGCTGACCGAAGCCGGCGCCAACAAGGTCGGCGTGATCAAGGCCGTGCGCGAACTGACCGGTCTGGGCCTGAAGGAAGGCAAGGACATGGTCGACGGCGCTCCGAAGGTCGTGAAGGAAGGCATCGCCAAGGCCGACGCCGAAGCCGCCGTGAAGAAGCTGGTGGAAGCCGGCGCCAAGGCCGAGCTGAAGTAATTCGCTCCGTCGCCAAGAGGCTGGGGGTCCGAAAGGCCCCCGGCCTTTTGCGCTTGATGGACGAGCTCACGGAAACCCTTCCGAGAGCAGTTGGAAAATCCCGAGTGATAATCGGGGGTTTTCCAAGTGTTCTCTGATCCGACTGCAGAAGAACAGGTTTGGTCGGACTCCGGTGCAACGCCGGGGTTGTCCGCCAGCGGCTGGTAGTGGCCAGCCACCAAGCTTTCAGGCCCTCCATGGTGGACGCGTGCCTGCAAAAGCCAGTCGCCTTGCGAGGAGCGTGCCACGGCCGGGCGCGCCTCGTCGCTACGGAGTGTTCAATGGCGCAAGCAACCCCCTACACCTACACCGAGCGCAAGCGTATCCGCAAGAGCTTCGGCAAGCGTGAGAGCGTTCTCAACGTCCCCTACCTGCTGACCATGCAGCAGGACTCGTACGTTGCCTTCCTGCAGAAGGACGTACCTCCCGCCCTGCGCAAGCCCGAGGGCCTGCAGGCGGCCTTCCTGTCCGCGTTCCCGATCGTGTCGCACAACGGGTTCGTGGAGATGAAGTTCATCGAATACAACATCGCCAAGCCCGCCTTCGACGTGCGCGAGTGCCAGCAGCGGGGTCTGACCTTCGCGGCCGCCGTGCGCGCCAAGCTGCAGATGATCATCTACGACCGTGAGGCGCATCCCGCCAAGGTGGTCAAGGAGATCAAGGAGCAGGAGGTCTACATGGGCGAGGTGCCCCTGATGACCGACTACGGCTCGTTCATCGTCAACGGCACCGAACGCGTCATCGTCTCCCAGCTGCACCGCTCGCCCGGCGTGTTCTTCGAGCACGACAAGGGCAAGACCCACAGCTCGGGCAAGCTGCTGTTCAGCGCCCGCATCATCCCCTACCGCGGTTCCTGGCTGGACTTCGAGTTCGACCCGAAGGACGTGCTGTACTTCCGTGTCGACCGCCGTCGCAAGATGCCGGTCACCATTCTGCTCAAGGCCATCGGCCTGAACCCCGAGCAGATCCTGGCGCACTTCTTCAAGAACGACACCTTCCGCCTGATGGACTCGGGCGCGCAGATGGAGTTCGTGCCCGAGCGTCTGAAGGGCGAGGTGGCCCGCTTCGACATCACCGATAAGGACGGCAACGTCATCGTCGAGAAGGACAAGCGCATCACCGCCCGCCACGTGCGCCAGCTGGAGCAGACCGGCACCCAGTTCGTCTCGGTGCCCGAGGACTTCCTGGTGGGTCGCGTGGTGGCCCGCAACATGGTGGACGCCGACACCGGCGAGATCATTGCCAAGGCCAATGACGAGCTGACCGAATCGCTGCTGAAGAAGCTGCGCGCGGCGGGCGTCAAGGACCTGCAGTGCATCTTCACCAACGAGCTGGACCAGGGCGGCTACATCAGCCAGACCCTGTCGCTGGACGAAACGGTGGATCAGCTGGCCGCCCGCGTGGCCATCTACCGCATGATGCGCCCCGGCGAGCCGCCGACCGAAGACGCTGTCGAGGCCCTGTTCAACCGCCTGTTCTACAGCGCCGACACCTATGACCTGTCGCGCGTGGGCCGGATGAAGTTCAACGCCCGCGTGGGCCGCGACACGCCTGAAGGCGCGATGACCCTGTCCAACGAGGACATCCTCGACGTGGTCAAGATCCTGGTCGAGCTGCGCAACGGCCGTGGCGAGGTGGACGACATCGACCACCTGGGCAACCGCCGCGTGCGTTGCGTGGGCGAACTGGCCGAGAACCAGTACCGCTCGGGCCTGGCCCGCATCGAGAAGGCCGTCAAGGAGCGTCTGGGCCAGGCCGAGACCGAAGCCCTGATGCCGCACGACCTGATCAACTCCAAGCCGATCTCCGCGGCCCTCAAGGAGTTCTTCGGTGCGTCGCAGCTGTCGCAGTTCATGGACCAGACCAACCCCCTGTCCGAGATCACGCACAAGCGTCGCGTCTCGGCCCTGGGCCCGGGCGGTCTGACCCGCGAGCGCGCCGGCTTCGAAGTCCGTGACGTGCACCCGACCCACTACGGCCGCGTGTGCCCGATTGAGACGCCGGAAGGCCCGAACATCGGCCTGATCAACTCGCTGGCCCTGTACGCCCGCCTGAACGAGTACGGCTTCCTGGAGACGCCGTACCGTCGCGTGGTGGACGGCAAGGTGACCGACCAGATCGACTACCTGTCGGCCATCGAGGAAGGCAAGTACGTGATCGCCCAGGCGAACGCCTCGCTGGACGAAGACGGCAAGCTGATCGATGAGCTGGTGTCGGCCCGCGAGCGCGGCGAATCCGTGCTGCTGTCGCCCGAGCGCGTGCAGTACATGGACGTGGCCCCGGCGCAGATCGTCTCGGTGGCGGCCTCGCTGGTGCCCTTCCTGGAGCACGACGATGCGAACCGCGCGCTGATGGGCGCCAACATGTCGCGTCAGGCCGTGCCGGTGCTGCGCCCCGAGAAGCCGATGGTCGGCACGGGCGTCGAGCGCGTGGCCGCGGTCGACTCGGGCACCGTGGTGACCGCCCGCCGTGGTGGCGTGGTGGACTATGTCGACACCAACCGGGTGGTGATCCGCGTCAACGACGCGGAGACCGTCGCCGGTGAAGTCGGCGTGGACATCTACAACCTGATCAAGTATCAACGTTCCAACCAGAACACCAACATCCACCAGCGCGCCATCGTCAAGCGTGGCGACAAGGTGGGTGCCGGTGACGTGCTGGCCGACGGCGCATCGACCGACCTGGGCGAACTCGCCCTGGGTCAGAACATGCTGATCGCCTTCATGCCCTGGAACGGCTACAACTTCGAAGACTCGATCCTGATCTCCGAACGCGTCGTGGCCGAAGACCGCTACACCTCGATCCACATCGAGGAACTGGTGGTCATGGCCCGCGACACCAAGCTGGGCTCCGAGGAAATCACCCGCGACATCCCGAACCTGTCCGAGCAGCAACTGGCTCGCCTGGACGAGTCCGGCATCGTCTACATCGGCGCGGAAGTGAACCCCGGCGACGTGCTGGTGGGCAAGGTGACCCCGAAGGGCGAAACCACCCTGACCCCGGAAGAGAAGCTGCTGCGCGCGATCTTCGGCGAGAAGGCGTCCGACGTGAAGGACACCTCGCTGCGCGTGGACCAGGGCACCCAGGGCACGGTCATCGACGTGCAGGTCTTCACCCGTGAAGGCATCCAGCGCGACAAGCGCGCCCAGCAGATCATCGACGACGAGCTCAAGCGCTTCCGCCTGGACCTGAACGACCAGCTGCGGATCGTCGAGGCCGACGCCTTCGACCGGATCAAGAAGCTGCTGGTCGGCGCCGTGGCCAACGGTGGCCCGCAGAAGCTGGCCAAGGGCACGGCCATCACCGAGGAGTACCTGTCGGGCATCGACAAGTACCACTGGTTCGACGTGCGCCCGGCCGAAGAAGCCCTGGCCAACCAGCTCGAGTCGATCAAGAACGCACTGGAGCAGACCCGCCATGGCTTCGACCTGGCCTTCGAAGAGAAGCGCAAGAAGCTGACCCAAGGCGACGAGCTGCCGGCCGGCGTGCTGAAGATGGTCAAGGTCTACCTGGCCGTCAAGCGCCGCCTGCAGCCTGGCGACAAGATGGCCGGCCGTCACGGCAACAAGGGTGTGGTGTCCAAGATCGTGCCGGTCGAGGACATGCCCTACATGGCCGACGGCACGCCCGCCGACGTGGTGCTGAACCCGCTGGGCGTGCCCTCGCGGATGAACGTGGGTCAGGTGCTGGAAGTCCATCTGGGCTGGGCCGGCAAGGGCCTGGGCGAACGCATCGGCGACATGCTGCAGCGTGAAGCCGCCGTGGCCGAGATCCGCCAGTTCATGGACAAGCTCTACAACAAGTCGGGCGGCAAGCAGGAGCACCTGGACGACCTGTCCGACGCCGAGGTGCTGGAGATGGCCCAGGAACTGACCAAGGGCGTGCCCTTCGCCAGCCCGGTCTTCGACGGCGCCGAAGAGAGCGAAATCCACCACATGCTGCAGCTGGCCTTCCCGGAAGACGTCGCCGCCAAGAAGGGCCTGACCGCCACGCGGACCCAGGCCTGGCTGTCCGACGGCCGCACCGGCGAGCCCTTCGAGCGTCCGACGACCATCGGCTACATGCACTACCTGAAGCTGCATCACCTGGTGGACGACAAGATGCACGCCCGCTCGACCGGCCCGTACTCGCTCGTCACCCAGCAGCCGCTGGGCGGCAAGGCGCAGTTCGGTGGTCAGCGCTTCGGTGAAATGGAAGTGTGGGCCCTGGAAGCCTACGGCGCGGCTTACGTGCTGCAGGAAATGCTGACCGTGAAGTCCGACGACGTGAACGGCCGCACCAAGGTCTACGAAAACATCGTCAAGGGCGAACACGCCATCGACGCCGGCATGCCGGAATCGTTCAACGTTCTGGTCAAGGAAATCCGTTCGCTGGGTATCGACATGGAACTGGAGAAGGACTGAGCGCCCTGCGCGCCCCGTTGGTTTTCCATTCCCCCTGATCGATACACAGTCAACCTGGAGAAAGACACATGAAAGGCTTGCTGGACCTGTTCAAGCAGTTCACCCCCGACGAGCACTTCGACGCGATCAAGATTGGGCTGGCCTCGCCCGAGAAGATTCGCTCGTGGTCCTTCGGTGAGGTGAAGAAGCCCGAGACGATCAACTACCGCACGTTCAAGCCCGAGCGTGACGGTCTGTTCTGCGCCAAGATCTTCGGCCCCATCAAGGACTACGAGTGCCTGTGCGGCAAGTACAAGCGCCTGAAGCACCGTGGCGTGATCTGCGAGAAGTGCGGCGTTGAAGTCACCCAGACCAAGGTGCGTCGCGAGCGCATGGGTCACATCGACCTGGCCGCGCCCTGCGCCCACATCTGGTTCCTGAAGTCGCTGCCGTCGCGTCTGGGCCTGGTCCTGGACATGACGCTGCGCGACATCGAGCGCGTGCTGTACTTCGAAGCCTACGTGGTGGTGGACCCGGGCATGACCCCGCTGAAGAAGTTCAGCATCATGTCCGAGGACGACTACGACGCGAAGCGCCAGGAGTTCGGTGACGAGTTCGTCGCGCTGATGGGTGCCGAAGGCATCCAGAAGCTGCTGGCCGACATGGACCTGGACGTCGAGATCGACCGCCTGCGCAACGACATGACCGGCAGCGAGCTGAAGGTCAAGAAGAACAGCAAGCGCCTGAAGGTCATGGAGGCCTTCAAGAAGTCGGGCATCAAGCCCGAGTGGATGATCATGACGGTGCTGCCGGTGCTGCCGCCGGACCTGCGTCCGCTGGTGCCGCTGGACGGCGGCCGTTTCGCCACCTCGGACCTGAACGACCTTTACCGTCGCGTCATCAACCGCAACAACCGTCTGGCCCGCCTGCTGGAACTCAAGGCCCCTGAGATCATCGTGCGCAACGAAAAGCGCATGCTGCAGGAAGCCGTGGACAGCCTGCTGGACAACGGCCGTCGCGGCAAGGCCATGACCGGCGCGAACAAGCGTGCCCTCAAGTCGCTGGCCGACATGATCAAGGGCAAGTCGGGCCGCTTCCGTCAGAACCTGCTGGGCAAGCGCGTCGACTACTCCGGCCGTTCCGTCATCACCGTGGGCCCGACCCTCAAGCTGCACCAGTGCGGCCTGCCCAAGCTGATGGCCCTGGAGCTGTTCAAGCCCTTCATCTTCTCGCGCCTGGAGGCGATGGGCATCGCCACCACCATCAAGGCGGCGAAGAAGGAAGTGGAATCGGGCACGCCGGTGGTCTGGGACATCCTTGAAGAAGTCATCAAGGAACACCCGGTCATGCTGAACCGCGCCCCGACGCTGCACCGTCTGGGCATCCAGGCCTTCGAGCCGGTGCTGATCGAAGGCAAGGCCATCCAGCTGCACCCGCTGGTCTGCGCGGCCTTCAACGCCGACTTCGACGGTGACCAGATGGCCGTGCACGTGCCGCTGTCCATCGAAGCGCAGATGGAAGCCCGCGCCCTGATGCTGGCCTCCAACAACGTGCTGTTCCCGGCCTCGGGCGAGCCGTCCATCGTGCCGTCGCAGGACGTGGTGCTGGGCCTGTACTACTCGACCCGCGAGCGCACCAACGCCAAGGGCGAGGGCATGGTCTTCTCCGACACCGTGGAACTGCGCCGTGCGCTGGACTGCGGCGCCGTGGAGATCACCGCCAAGATCAGCGTGCGCCTGACCGAGTGGACCAAGGACGACAACGGTGAATTCCAGCCCCAGCTCAAGCTGGTGGAGACCACCGTGGGCCGTGCGCTGCTGTCGGAGATCCTGCCCAAGGGCCTGCCCTTCTCCAACCTCAACAAGGCCCTGAAGAAGAAGGAGATCAGCAAGCTGATCAACACCTCCTTCCGCAAGTGCGGCCTGAAGGAAACCGTCGTCTTCGCCGACAAGCTGCTGCAGTCGGGCTTCCGCCTGGCCACGCGCGCCGGCATCTCGATCGCCATCGAGGACATGCTGGTGCCGCCGCAGAAGGTGGGCCTGATCGACCGCGCCGAGAAGGAAGTCAAGGAGATCGAGCAGCAGTACGTCTCGGGTCTCGTGACCGCCGGCGAGCGCTACAACAAGGTCGTGGACATCTGGGGCAAGACCGGTGACGAGGTGGGCAAGGTCATGATGGGCCAGCTCTCCAAGGAAAAGGTCATCGACCGCAACGGCAAGGAAGTGGATCAGGAGTCCTTCAACTCCATCTACATGATGGCCGACTCCGGCGCCCGGGGTTCTGCCGCGCAGATCCGCCAGCTCGCCGGGATGCGGGGCCTGATGGCCAAGCCGGACGGCTCGATCATCGAGACCCCCATCACCGCGAACTTCCGCGAAGGCCTGAACGTTCTGCAGTACTTCATCTCCACCCACGGTGCCCGTAAGGGCCTGGCGGACACGGCGCTGAAGACCGCGAATTCCGGCTACCTGACCCGTCGTCTGGTGGACGTGACCCAGGATCTGGTGGTGACCGAGGACGATTGCGGCACCGAGGCCGGCTTCGCGATGCGCGCGCTGGTCGAAGGCGGTGAGGTCATCGAATCCCTGCGCGACCGCGTGCTGGGCCGCGTGACCGCCGTCGAAGTGGTGCACCCGGAAACCCAGCAGGTGCTGATCGACGCCGGCACCATGCTGGACGAGGACACCCTGGACGCCATCGAGTCGGCCGGCGTGGACGAGATCAAGGTCCGCACTCCGCTGACTTGCGAGACCCGTTACGGTCTGTGCGCCAAGTGCTACGGCCGCGATCTGGGCCGCGGTGGCCTGGTCAACACCGGTGAGGCTGTGGGCGTGATCGCCGCGCAGTCGATCGGCGAGCCGGGCACGCAGCTGACCATGCGGACCTTCCACATCGGTGGTGCGGCCTCGCGCGCGGCCATCGCCTCCAGTGTCGACGCCAAGTCGGACGGCATCATCGGCTTCAACGCTACGATGCGCTACGTCACGAACGGCAAGGGCGAGCTGGTGGTGATCTCGCGTTCGGGCGAAATCGTCATCACCGACCCGCACGGCCGTGAGCGCGAGCGTCACAAGGTGCCGTACGGCGCGATCCTGAACGTCAAGGCCGACCAGACCATCAAGGCCGGCACCATCCTGGGCAACTGGGACCCGCTGACCCGCCCGATCATCACGGAATTCGCCGGCAAGGCGAAGTTCGAGAACGTCGAGGAAGGTGTCACCGTGGCCAAGCAGGTGGACGAGGTCACCGGCCTGTCCACCCTGGTGGTGATCGACCCCAAGCGCCGCGGCGCCGCCAAGGTGGTGCGCCCCCAGGTCAAGCTGCTGGATGCCAACGGCCAGGAAGTGAAGATCCCGGGCACCGACCACTCGGTGACCATCGGCTTCCAGGTCGGCGCGCTGATCCAGATCCGCGACGGCCAGGACCTGGCCCCGGGTGAAGTGCTGGCCCGCATCCCGGTCGAAGGTCAGAAGACCCGTGACATCACCGGCGGTCTGCCGCGGGTGGCCGAGCTGTTCGAAGCCCGTTCGCCCAAGGACAAGGGCACGCTGGCCGAGATCACCGGCACGGTGTCCTTCGGCAAGGAGACCAAGGGCAAGGTGCGCCTGCAGATCACCGACCCGGACGGCAAGGTCTGGGAAGAGCTGGTGCCCAAGGAAAAGAACATCCTGGTGCACGAAGGTCAGGTGGTGAACCGCGGCGAACTGATCGTCGACGGCGCGGCCGATCCGCAGGACATCCTGCGTCTGCTGGGCGTCGAGGAACTGGCCCGCTACATCGTCGACGAGGTGCAGGACGTCTACCGTCTGCAGGGCGTGAAGATCAACGACAAGCACATCGAGGTGATCGTTCGCCAGATGCTGCGCCGCGTGCAGATCGTCAACCCGGGCGACTCGTCCTACATCGCCGGCGAGCAGGTGGAGCGCTCGGAGCTGTTCATCACCAACGAGAAGCTGCGCAGCGAGGACAAGATCCCCGCGACCTACGCCGACGTGCTGCTGGGCATCACCAAGGCGTCCCTGTCGACCGACTCGTTCATCTCCGCGGCGTCCTTCCAGGAAACCACCCGCGTGCTGACCGAAGCGGCCATCATGGGCAAGCGCGACGAGCTGCGTGGCCTGAAGGAAAACGTGATCGTGGGTCGCCTGATTCCGGCCGGCACCGGCATGGCCTTCCACCAGGCCCGCAAGGCCAAGGAAGAGATGGACGAGACCGAGCGTCGTGCCATCGCCCTGCAGGAAGCCGAGGAACTCGCCTCGGCCCAGCTGGCCAGCCTGGATGCCGCCTCCGGCACCGAGCCGAGCGCCGACTGATTCCCGGCGACGAGGCCAACATGAAAGGCGCCCCTCGGGGCGCCTTTTTTCATGCGGCGCTCACGCCGAGGGCGCGGGCGACCACAGATGGGGGGGGGTCACCACCAGGCCCGTCTGCGCCAAGCACCGACGCGCCAGCTTGAGCACCGCCTTGTCCCGGCTCACCAGCCAGGTGGCACCGCCCAGCAGCGCCAGATCGATGAACTTCTGATCATCGGTGTCCCGGCAACGGGGCCAGCCCCCCAGGGGCGGCTGCGGCGTGGGGCGGATCTCGGCCCAGCGGTCGAAGGCGGCCAGCACCGCCTGACCCGCCGGGGCGTGACGTCCCGGGATGCCCCTGGCCAGCACATGGGCCAGTTCGTCCCGCATCGCGGCGGTGGCGATCCAGTGCCAGTGGCCGGCCGCCAGGCTTTCCGACCAGTGCCTGCAAGCGGGATTGTCGAAGTAGTGCCAGTCCAGCACGGACTGGCTGTCGATCACGGCGCAGGGGCGGGATGTGGAGGCAGGCGGGTTCATGGCGAGCGAGCCGTGGCTTGCAAGGGGGTAACCCCTGCCACTATAATCGAGGGCTTTTCGACGGCCGGGTGAGCTCGGGCGTCGGATTTGGCTTGTCCGGCCAGGGTGGCAAGGTGCTCGATTCAGCTGTGTTTGGCTGTTTTTCGGGTGTGCTGTGCGGCCCGGGCGGAGGGTCCTGTGGCGTCGGGGTGCGTGAACCTGCTTCATCGGCAGGAGGGCGCGCCCTGGTGCCTTTTTGTCGTCGTAACTTCAAACGGGAACAAGTTACCCATGCCCACCATCAACCAGCTCGTGCGCCACGGCCGTCAGGTCGAAGTCACGAAGTCCAAGTCGCCTGCGATGCAGAACTGCCCGCAGCGCCGCGGTGTCTGCACCCGCGTCTACACCACCACGCCGAAGAAGCCGAACTCGGCGCTGCGGAAGGTGGCCAAGGTGCGCCTGACCAACGGTTTCGAGGTCATCTCGTACATCGGCGGTGAAGGCCACAACCTGCAAGAACACAGCGTCGTGCTCGTGCGCGGCGGCCGTGTGAAGGACTTGCCGGGTGTGCGTTACCACATCGTCCGCGGTTCCCTGGACCTGCAGGGCGTGAAGGATCGCAAGCAGGCGCGTTCCAAGTACGGCGCCAAGCGCCCCAAGAAGGCCTAAGCCGCTTTCTTGAAAACAGGATGTCACGCCCGGCCGTCAGGCTTGCGGTGTGGAAGTTGCGGTGAATCCGGACGTCCGGAAGCCACCGAGTAAGTGAGGGTCCTGCCACCGGTCTTCAAATCAAGGTGGTCATGGTGCTCTCGCGGTGTCGGGAATGCGAATCCCGGTGCCAACTGAAGATGAAGGAAGAGAAATGCCTCGTCGTCGCGAAGTCCCCAAGCGCGAAATCCTGCCGGATCCGAAGTTCGGATCGGTGGATCTGTCCAAGTTCATGAACGTGATCATGGAATCCGGCAAGAAGGCCGTGGCCGAACGCATCATCTACGGTGCGCTCGACCAGGTTGAGCAGAAAGCCAAGAAGGACCCGCTGGAGGTCTTCATGGTTGCGCTGAACAACGTCAAGCCGATGGTCGAAGTCAAGAGCCGCCGCGTCGGTGGTGCGAACTACCAAGTTCCCGTGGAAGTTCGTCCCGTCCGCCGGATGGCCCTGGCCATGCGTTGGCTGAAGGAATCGGCCCGCAAGCGTGGTGAGAAGTCGATGGCTGCCCGCCTGGCCAATGAACTGCTGGAAGCCTCCGAAGGCCGCGGCGGCGCCATGAAGAAGCGTGACGAAGTGCACCGCATGGCCGAGGCCAACAAGGCCTTCTCGCACTTCCGCTTCTAAAACCCTGTCCCCTGGCCGCCATCGGACATCCCGGTGGCGGCAATTCCTCTTTGGAGTGAACCATGGCTCGCAAGACCCCCATCGAGCGCTACCGCAACATCGGTATCTCGGCGCACATCGACGCTGGCAAGACCACGACGACCGAACGCATCCTGTACTACACCGGTGTGAACCACAAGATCGGTGAAGTGCACGACGGTGCCGCCACGATGGACTGGATGGAGCAAGAGCAGGAACGCGGCATCACCATCACGTCTGCGGCCACCACCTGTTTCTGGAAGGGCATGGACATGTCCTATCCGGAGCACCGCTTCAACATCATCGACACCCCGGGACACGTGGACTTCACCATCGAGGTGGAGCGTTCCATGCGCGTCCTGGACGGCGCCTGCATGGTCTATTGCGCCGTGGGTGGCGTGCAGCCGCAGTCGGAAACCGTCTGGCGTCAGGCCAACAAGTACAAGGTGCCCCGTCTGGCGTTCGTCAACAAGATGGACCGCACCGGCGCGAACTTCTTCAAGGTCGTTGACCAGATGAAGACGCGCCTGAAGGCCAACCCCGTGCCCATCGTGATCCCCATCGGCGCCGAAGACAACTTCACCGGCGTGGTGGACCTGATCAAGATGAAGGCCATCATCTGGGACGAGGCCTCGCAGGGCATGAAGTTCTCGTACGAGGACATCCCGGCGGATCTGGTCGGCGTGGCCCAGGAATGGCGCGAGAAGATGGTCGAGGCTGCTGCCGAGGCCAACGAAGAGCTGATGAACAAGTACCTGGAAGAGGGTGACCTCTCCGAGGAAGAGATCAAGCTCGCCCTGCGTCAGCGCACCATCGCGACCGAAATCCAGCCGATGCTGTGCGGCACCGCCTTCAAGAACAAGGGTGTGCAGCGCATGCTGGACGCCGTGATCGACTTCCTGCCGTCGCCGGTGGACATCCCTCCGGTGAAGGGCACGGACGAAGACGAGAAGGAAGTCAGCCGTCAGGCCGACGACAACGAGAAGTTCGCCGCGCTGGCCTTCAAGCTGATGACCGACCCGTTCGTCGGCCAGCTGACCTTCGTGCGCGTCTACTCGGGCATCCTGGCTTCGGGCGCCAGCGTCTTCAACCCCATCAAGGGCAAGAAGGAGCGTATCGGCCGGATCCTGCAGATGCACGCCAACCAGCGTGAGGAAATCAAGGAAATTCTGGCCGGCGACATCGCCGCCTGCGTGGGCCTGAAGGACGTGACCACGGGTGAGACCCTGTGCGATCCGGAAGCCGTGATCACGCTGGAAAAGATGGTCTTCCCCGAGCCGGTGATCTCGCAGGCCGTGGAACCCAAGACCAAGGCCGACCAGGAAAAGATGGGTATCGCCCTGGGCCGTCTGGCTGCGGAAGATCCCTCGTTCCGCGTGCGCACCGACGAAGAGTCCGGCCAGACCATCATCTCCGGCATGGGCGAGCTGCACCTGGAAATCATCGTCGACCGCATGAAGCGCGAGTTCGGCGTGGAGGCCAACGTGGGCAAGCCGCAGGTGGCCTACCGCGAAACCATCCGCAAGGCGGTGGAAGACGTGGAAGGCAAGTTCGTTCGCCAGTCCGGTGGTAAGGGCCAGTACGGTCACGTCGTGCTGAAGATCGAGCCGCTGGAGCCGGGCAAGGGCTTCGAGTTCGTCGACGCCATCAAGGGCGGTGTGGTGCCGCGTGAATTCATTCCCGCGGTCGAGAAGGGCCTGATCGACACGCTGCCGAACGGCGTGCTGGCCGGCTTCCCGGTGGTGGACGTGAAGGTCACGCTGACCTTCGGTTCGTACCACGATGTGGACTCGAACGAAAACGCCTTCAAGATGGCGGCTTCGATCGGTTTCAAGGACGGCTGCCGCAAGGCCAACCCCGTCATCCTGGAGCCGATGATGGCCGTGGAAGTCGAGACGCCGGAAGACTACGCCGGCACGGTGATGGGCGATCTGTCCAGCCGCCGTGGCATGGTGCAGGGCATGGACGACATCCCGGGCGGCGGCAAGATCATCAAGGCCGAGGTCCCGCTGTCGGAAATGTTCGGCTACTCGACCTCGCTGCGTTCCGCCACGCAAGGCCGTGCCACGTACACGATGGAGTTCAAGCACTACAGCGAAGCTCCGAAGAACGTGGCCGACGCGATCATCACCGCGCGCGCCAAGTAAACCCCTCACCGCCGGCGGCCTGATGGCCGCCGGCGTGTCGAGGACATCCGATGGTCTTCGGCGCCCCGCATGACGGGGTGGGCCTGCTGCCCGTGGCAGCCTGGGCCGGAGACCTTAAACGCACACGGGCAGTTGTTCTTTCTTTCGGAGATTCAGAAATGGCAAAAGGCAAGTTTGAACGGACCAAGCCGCACGTGAACGTGGGCACGATTGGTCACGTGGACCATGGCAAGACGACGCTGACGGCGGCGATCACGACCATCCTGTCGAGCAAGTTCGGCGGCGAGGCCAAGGCCTACGACCAGATCGACGCTGCGCCCGAAGAGAAGGCCCGCGGCATCACGATCAACACCGCACACGTCGAGTACGAGACCGCCAACCGCCACTACGCCCACGTGGACTGCCCGGGTCACGCCGACTATGTGAAGAACATGATCACCGGCGCGGCGCAGATGGACGGCGCGATCCTGGTGTGCTCGGCCGCTGACGGCCCGATGCCCCAGACCCGCGAGCACATCCTGCTGGCCCGTCAGGTGGGCGTGCCCTACATCATCGTGTTCCTGAACAAGTGCGACATGGTCGATGACGCCGAGCTGTTGGAACTGGTGGAAATGGAAGTGCGCGAGCTGCTGAGCAAGTACGACTTCCCGGGCGACGACACCCCGATCGTGAAGGGCTCGGCCAAGCTGGCGCTCGAAGGCGACAAGGGCGAGTTGGGCGAACAGGCCATCATGAAGCTGGCTGACGCGCTGGACACCTACATCCCGACGCCCGAGCGCGCCGTGGACGGTGCCTTCCTGATGCCGGTGGAAGACGTGTTCTCGATCTCGGGTCGCGGCACCGTGGTGACCGGTCGTGTCGAGCGCGGCGTGATCAAGGTTGGCGAAGAAATCGAAATCGTCGGTATCAAGGCCACCCAGAAGACCACCTGCACCGGCGTGGAAATGTTCCGCAAGCTGCTGGACCAAGGTCAAGCGGGCGACAACGTCGGCATCCTGCTGCGCGGCACCAAGCGTGAAGACGTCGAGCGCGGCCAAGTGCTGGCCAAGCCCGGCTCGATCACCCCGCACACGCACTTCACCGCCGAGGTGTACGTGCTGAGCAAGGACGAAGGCGGCCGCCACACCCCGTTCTTCAACAACTACCGTCCCCAGTTCTACTTCCGTACCACGGACGTGACCGGTGCGGTGGAACTGCCGAAGGACAAGGAAATGGTGATGCCGGGCGACAACGTGTCGATCACCGTCAAGCTGATCGCCCCGATCGCCATGGAAGAAGGCCTGCGCTTCGCCATCCGTGAAGGCGGTCGCACCGTCGGCGCCGGCGTCGTTGCCAAGATCATCGAGTAATTGCATGACCGGCCGGTCCTGGTATCGCACCAGGCCGGCTTCATCGCTCTTTACAAGGAACCGTCATGCAAAAGCAAAAGATCCGCATCCGTCTGAAGGCCTTCGATTACAAGCTGATCGACCAATCGGCTCTGGAAATCGTTGACACCGCCAAGCGCACCGGCGCGATCGTCAAGGGCCCGGTGCCCCTGCCGACCCGCATGCAGCGTTTCGACATCCTGCGCTCGCCGCACGTCAACAAGACCAGCCGCGACCAGTTCGAGATCCGCACGCACCAGCGTCTGATGGACATCGTCGATCCGACCGACAAGACCGTCGACGCCCTGATGAAGCTGGACCTGCCGGCTGGCGTGGACGTCGAGATCAAGCTGCAGTAATCCACTGTTGCTGGGGTGGGGCAGTTGCGGCGATCGCCACAGCTGCTATACTCGCAAGCTTTTGGACGATTGGCCGCCTTCGGGCGGCCTTTCGTCCACTGTCCGTTTCGGGTGGTGGCATTTCGGTGCGGCCGCCCGAGGCGGAGTACGTCGACCCGGCCAATCGCTGTCGGGTCTGTGAAAAACCCAGCCCTTCGAGCCATTGAGGCCAGAAGGGGCGGAGAAAAACCATGAGTCTGAGCAACCGTCTCGGTTTGCTGGGCCGCAAGGTGGGCATGATGCGCGTGTTCACGGACGATGGCGATGCCATCCCCGTGACCGTGCTCGACGTGTCCAACAACCGCGTCACCCAGGTCAAGACCGTTGAGACCGACGGCTACAGCGCCCTCCAAGTGGCGTTCGGCGCGCGCAAGGCATCGCGCGTGACCAAGCCGGAAGCTGGCCACCTTGCCAAGGCAGGTGTGGAAGCCGGTGAAATCCTGAAGGAATTCCGCGTCGAAGCCACCGTGGCCGCCGAATACAAGGCCGGCGCCACCGTGCCCGTGACGCTGTTTGCCGCGGGCCAGAAGGTCGACGTGCAGGGCACCTCGATCGGTAAGGGCTACGCCGGCACCATCAAGCGCCACAACTTCGGCTCGCAGCGCGCGTCGCACGGTAACAGCCGTTCGCACAACGTGCCGGGTTCGATCTCGATGGCGCAGGACCCGGGCCGCGTGTTCCCGGGCAAGAAGATGACCGGTCACATGGGCGATGAGACCGTGACCACCCAGAACCTGGACATCGTCCGCGTGGACGAGGCCCGCCAGCTGCTGCTGGTCAAGGGTGCGGTGCCGGGCGCCAAGAACGGTTTCGTGACCGTGCGTCCGGCCGTCAAGGCCAAGGTCAAGAAGGGAGCCAACTGATGCAACTCGAGCTCCTGAACGAACAAGGTCAGGCCACCTCGAAGGTGGACGCTCCTGACACCGTGTTTGCCCGCGACTACAACGAAGCGCTGGTGCACCAGATCGTGGTGGCCTATCAGGCCAACGCCCGCTCCGGTACCCGCAAGCAGCTGACCCGTCGCGAGGTTCATCACTCGACCAAGAAGCCCTTCCGCCAGAAGGGCACCGGCAACGCGCGTGCTGGTATGACCTCCTCGCCGCTGTGGCGCGGGGGTGGTCGCATCTTCCCGAACACCCCTGACGAGAACTTCTCGCAGAAGGTCAACAAGAAGATGTACCGCGCCGGTATCGCCACCATCCTGTCCCAGCTGGCCCGCGACGGCCGTCTGGCTGTGGTGGACTCGCTGACCGTGGAAGCGCCCAAGACCAAGCTGCTGGCCTCGAAGTTCAAGGCCATGGGTCTGGATTCCGTGATGGTCATCACCGACCAGCTGGACGACAACCTGGCGCTGGCTTCGCGCAACCTGCACAACGTGCTGGTGGTCGAGCCCCGTTACGCCGATCCGCTGTCGCTGGTCTTCTACAAGAAGGTGCTGGTGACCAAGGCTGCGGTGGAACAGCTCAAGGAGATGTTCGAATGAGCGCCAAGTTCAATGAGGGCCGTCTGGCCCAGGTGCTGGTCGCCCCGGTGATCTCCGAGAAGGCCACCCAGGTTGCTGAGAAGCACAACCAGGTCCTGTTCAAGGTCCTGCGGGACGCCACCAAGCCCGAGATCAAGGCCGCCGTCGAGCTGCTGTTCAAGGTCGAGGTCGAGTCGGTGTCCGTCGTCAACGTGAAGGGCAAGGTCAAGCGCTTCGGCAAGAACATGGGCCGTCGGGACCATGTCAAGAAGGCGTATGTCGCGCTGAAGGCCGGCCAGGAGCTCAACTTCTCCGGGGAGGCCGCGTAAATCATGGCAGTCGTCAAAGTCAAGCCGACCTCGCCCGGCCGTCGTGCCGTCGTCAAGGTCGTTCACAAGCACCTGCACAAGGGCGCTCCGGAAGCTTCGCTGCTGGAACCGCAAAAGCAGAATGCTGGCCGCAACAACAACGGCCACATCACGATGCGCCACAAGGGCGGTGGTCACAAGCACCACTACCGTGTGGTGGACTTCAAGCGCAACAAGGACGGCATTCCCGCCAAGGTTGAGCGCATCGAGTACGACCCGAACCGCACGGCCCACATCGCTCTGGTGTGCTATGCCGACGGTGAACGTCGCTACATCATCGCGCCGCGCGGTCTGGAAGTCGGTGCCACCATCCTGAGCGGCTCGGAAGCGCCGATCAAGGCTGGCAACACCCTGCCGATCCGCAACATCCCCGTGGGTTCGACCATCCACTGCGTGGAACTGCTGCCGGGCAAGGGCGCCCAGATCGCCCGCTCGGCCGGTACCGCGGTGACCCTGATGGCCCGCGAAGGTGCCTACGCCCAGGTCCGCCTGCGCTCCGGTGAAGTGCGCAAGATCCACATCGATTGCCGCGCCACCATCGGTGAAGTGAGCAACGAAGAGCACAACCTGCGCCAGTACGGCAAGGCCGGTGCGATCCGCTGGAAGGGCATCCGCCCGACCGTCCGCGGTACCGCCATGAACCCGGTGGACCACCCGCACGGTGGTGGCGAAGGCCGCACGGGCGAGGGCCAGGCTCCGGTGTCGCCGTGGAACACGCTGACCAAGGGCTACCGTACTCGCAACAACAAGCGCACGCAGACTTTCATCGTCTCGCGTCGCAAGAAGTAAGGGCTGGACCATGGCACGTTCACTCAAGAAGGGTCCGTTCGTGGACCATCACCTTCAAGCCAAGGCCGAAAAGGCCGTGGCCACGAAGGACAAGAAGCCGATCAAGACCTGGTCTCGTCGTTCGACGATCCTGCCCGACTTCATCGGTCTGACCATTGCCGTGCACAACGGCAAGCAGCACGTCCCCGTGTACGTGACCGACCAGATGGTCGGCCACAAGCTGGGCGAGTTCGCGCTGACCCGCACGTTCAAGGGTCACCCCGCGGACAAGAAGGCCAAGAAGTAAGGAGCACCGACATGGAAACGAAAGCAATCGTCCGTGGTGTGCGCCTGTCGGTGGACAAGGGTCGCCTGGTGGCTGACCTGATCCGTGGCAAGAAGGTGGACCAGGCTCTGAACATCCTGGCCTACACCCAAAAGAAGGCCGCGGGCATCGTCAAGAAGGCGCTGGAAAGCGCCATCGCCAACGCCGAACACAACGACGGCGCGGACATCGACGAACTGAAGGTCACCTCGATCTACGTGGAGCAGGGCACGACCCTGAAGCGTTTCACCGCGCGCGCCAAGGGCCGCGGCAACCGCATCAGCAAGCCGACCTGCCACATCTACGTGACCGTGGGCAACTGAGGCTAAAGGAAGACCATGGGACAGAAAATCCATCCGACCGGCTTCCGCCTGCCCGTCACCCGTGCGTGGGCGTCTCGCTGGTACGCGAACAACCGCAACTTCGCCGGCATGCTGGCCGAAGACCTGGAGGTGCGCGAGTACCTCAAGGCTCGCCTGAAGAACGCCGCCGTGTCGCGCATCCTGATCGAGCGTCCTGCCAAGAACGCCCGCATCACGATCTACTCCGCCCGTCCGGGCGTGGTGATCGGCAAGAAGGGTGAGGACATCGAAAATCTGAAGGCCGAACTGACCAAGCGTCTGGGCGTGCCGGTGGCCGTGAACATCGAGGAAGTGCGCAAGCCCGAAATCGATGCTCAGCTGATCGCCGACTCGATCACCCAGCAGCTTGAAAAGCGCATCATGTTCCGCCGCGCCATGAAGCGCGCGATGCAGAACGCGATGCGTCTGGGCGCCCAAGGCATCAAGATCATGTCCGGCGGCCGTCTGAACGGCATCGAAATCGCCCGTACCGAGTGGTACCGCGAAGGTCGCGTGCCCCTGCACACCCTGAAGGCCGACATCGACTATGGCTTCTCCGAAGCCAAGACGACCTACGGCGTGATCGGCGTGAAGGTGTGGGTGTACCGCGGTGACCGCCTGGCCAATGGCGAGGCCCCCGTGATCAAGAGCGAAGGCCCCGAAGAGGATCGCCGTCCGCGCCGCAACGCCCGTCCGGGCGCCCCGGCCGGCCGTGGTCGTCCGGGTGACCGTGCCCCGCGTGGCGACAAGCCCGCCGAGGCCGGTGCCGCGCCCGCTGCCGTCAAGCGCGTCCGCAAGGCCGCTCCGGCTGCCGAGGGCAAAGGAGAATAAGCATGCTGCAACCATCCCGTCGCAAGTTCCGCAAGGAACAGAAGGGCCGCAACACGGGTGTCGCCACCCGTGGCGCGCTGGTGTCCTTCGGTGAGTACGGCCTGAAGGCAACCGAGCGTGGTCGTCTGACCGCGCGTCAGATCGAAGCTGCTCGTCGTGCGATTTCCCGCCACATCAAGCGTGGTGGCCGCATCTTCATCCGCATCTTCCCGGACAAGCCGATTTCTCAGAAGCCTGCCGAAGTCCGTATGGGTAACGGCAAGGGCAACCCGGAGTACTACGTGGCTGAGATCCAGCCGGGCAAGGTGCTCTACGAGATCAACGGTGTGCCGGAAGCGCTGGCCCGTGAAGCGTTCACGCTGGCAGCTGCGAAGCTGCCGCTGCGTTGCACCTTCGTGGCCCGCCAGATTGGCGCCTGAGAGGAGCATTCCACATGAAAGCATCTGAACTGCGCGCCAAGGATGTCGCTGCGCTCGAGAAGGAAGTCTCCGACCTCCTGAAGGCGCACTTCAACCTGCGCATGCAAAAGGGCACCCAACAGCTGGGCAACACCTCGCTGCTGGGCAAGACCCGTCGCGACATCGCGCGTGCCAAGACCATCCTGGCCGAAAAGAAGAAGGGAGCCGCCAAGTGAGCGAGACCCAAGCCACCAAGAACACGCGCACCCTGATCGGTCGCGTGGTGAGCGACAAGCGCTCCAAGTCGGTGACCGTGCTGGTCGAGATCCGCGTCAAGCACCCGCTGTACGGCAAGATCGTCGGCCAGTCCCGCAAGTACCACGCCCATGACGAAAAGGGCGAGTACCACATGGGTGACACCGTGGAGATCGCCGAGTCGCGCCCCATCTCGAAGACCAAGAACTGGGTTGTGACCCGCTTGGTCGAGAAGGCCCGTCTGGTCTGATCGCCCGTCCGGGGTTCGCGCCTCGGAGCAGGAGCCGGAAGGTGTGCGCAAGAGCACCTTCCGGTTTTTTCGTTTCTCGACGGCCGACGTGTTGACAACGTCAGGCTGGCTGTGGATAATCATCAGCTTCGCCGGAAAAGGTGTGGCTGTAAGGCTTGTTTGCCCGGGTGGGTGGGCGGGTCGACCCAGCCAAGGCCGTTTCGGTTTCAGCCCAAGCGGCAGCTGTCTCGCGTTCTGCGAGGGGGTTGCAAGACGGGCCCAATACTGACCGCTCACGCGTCGCCAAGGGGGTGAGGTGGGGCGGGAGCAAGTTGGGGAATACACATGATTCAAATGCAATCGCGGCTCGACGTCGCGGACAACACTGGCGCCAAGTCCGTCATGTGCATCAAGGTGCTGGGCGGCTCCAAGCGTCGCTATGCCGGCATTGGCGACATCATCAAGGTCAGCATCAAGGATGCTGCCCCGCGCGGCCGCGTGAAGAAGGGTGAGGTCTACAGCGCTGTCGTCGTGCGTACCGCCAAGGGTGTGCGTCGCCAGGACGGCTCGCTGATCAAGTTCGACGGCAACGCCGCCGTGCTGCTGAACGCCAAGCTCGAACCGATCGGCACCCGCATTTTTGGCCCGGTGACCCGTGAACTGCGCTCCGAGCGCTTCATGAAGATCGTGTCGCTGGCGCCGGAAGTTCTTTGATCGGCCTGGTGCAGAAAAAGGAAACGCGATGAACAAGATTCGCAAGGGCGACCATGTGGTCGTGCTGACCGGCCGTGACAAGGGCAAGCGTGGCACCGTGCTGGAGCGCGTGGATGCCGACCATGTGGTGGTCGAAGGCGTCAACGTGGCCAAGAAGCACGTCAAGCCGAACCCGATGAAGGGCACGACCGGTGGCGTGGTGGACAAGACCATGCCGATCCACCAGTCGAATGTCGCCATCTGGAACGCGGCTGCCGGCAAGGCGGACCGTGTGGGCATCAAGACCGCTGCCGACGGCAAGCGCGTCCGGGTGTTCAAGTCCACCGGTGAAGAGATCAAGGCTTAAGGCGGGGTACCCAGCATGAGTCAACAGCAACAAGCTGCAGTCATCGCCCGACTGCAAGCCTTCTACAAAGAGAAGGTGGTCCCCGACATGATGGCCAAGTTCGGCTACAAGTCGGTGATGGAAGTGCCGCGCCTGACCAAGATCACCCTGAACATGGGTGTCAGCGAAGCCGTGGCCGACAAGAAGGTCATGGACCACGCCGTGGGCGACCTGACCAAGATCGCCGGCCAGAAGCCCGTCGTCACCAAGTCCCGCAAGGCCATCGCCGGTTTCAAGATCCGCGACGGCGTGCCCATCGGCTGCATGGTGACCCTGCGCGGCGCCCGCATGTACGAATTCCTGGACCGCTTCGTGACGATCGCGCTGCCCCGCGTGCGCGACTTCCGTGGTATCTCGGGTCGTGCGTTCGATGGCCGTGGCAACTACAACATCGGCGTCAAGGAACAGATCATCTTCCCGGAAATCGAGTACGACAAGATCGACGCGATCCGCGGCATGAACATCTCGTTCACGACCAGCGCCAAGACCGACGAAGAGTGCAAGGCCCTGCTGGCTGCCTTCCGCTTCCCGTTCAAGAACTGAGGTGACACGTGGCTAAACTTTCCCTCAAGCAACGCGAAGAAAAGCGCGAGAAGCTGGTGGCCAAGTACGCGAAGAAGTACGCCGAGCTCAAGGCCATCATCGACAACGCGAACAAGTCGGATGAAGAGCGCTATGTGGCTCGCCTCGAGCTGCAGAAGCTGCCGCGCAACGCCAACCCGACCCGTCTGCGCAACCGTTGCGCCCTGACCGGTCGTCCCCGCGGCACTTTCCGCACCTTCGGCCTGGCCCGTAACAAGATCCGCGAACTCGCCTTCAAGGGCGACATTCCTGGCGTGATCAAGGCCAGCTGGTAATCGAGGCGAATTGGAGAAAACGCTATGAGCATGAGTGATCCCATCGCCGACATGCTGACCCGCATCCGTAACGCGCAGGCCGTCGACAAGGTCTCCGTGGTGATGCCGGCGTCGAAGCTGAAGGTGGCCATCGCCCAGGTGCTGAAGGACGAAGGCTACATCGACGGTTTCGCCGTGAAGGGCGAGGCTGGCAAGAGCGAGCTGGAAATCGGTCTGAAGTACTACGCCGGTCGTCCCGTCATCGAGCGCATCGAGCGCGTCAGCCGTCCCGGCCTGCGCATCTACCGCGGCCGTGACGCCATTCCCCAGGTCATGAACGGCCTGGGTGTGGCCATCGTCACCACCCCCAAGGGCGTGATGACCGACCGCAAGGCGCGCGCTGCCGGTGTTGGCGGCGAAGTGCTGTGCTACGTGGCCTAACGGAAGGAGTCGAGCAAATGTCCCGCGTTGGAAAGATGCCGATCGCCGTCCCGCAAGGCGTGGATGTGAAGATCGCCGCTGACCAGATCACCATCAAGGGCGCCAATGGCACCCTGGTGCGCGCTGCGCACCCGCTGGTTTCTGTGAAGCAAGAAGGCGCCGCCCTGCAGGTGGCTCCGGTCAACGAAACGACCGAAGCCAACGCCATGAGCGGTACCGTTCGTGCGCTGTTGGCCAACATGGTCAACGGCGTGAGCAAGGGCTTCGAGAAGAAGCTGAGCCTGGTGGGCGTGGGCTTCCGTGCCCAGGCCCAAGGCCAGAAGCTGAATCTGCAGATCGGCTTCTCTCACCCGGTCGTCAAGGAAATGCCGGCTGGCATCTCCGTGGCCACGCCGACCCCGACTGAAATCATCATCAAGGGCGCAGACAGCCAGGTGGTGGGTCAGCTGGCGGCTGAAGTTCGCGCGTTCCGGCCGCCGGAGCCCTACAAGGGCAAGGGCATCCGCTACGTCGACGAGCGCGTGGTCATCAAAGAGACCAAGAAGAAGTAAGGAGCGACACCATGCTGAACAAGAAGGAACAGCGTCTGCGTCGTGCGCGCCAAACCCGCGCCCGCATCGCCAAGCAAGGCGTCGCTCGCCTGACGGTCTACCGTTCGAACACCCACATCTACGCGTCCGTCATCTCCGAGGACGGCGCCAAGGTGGTGGCTTCGGCGTCGACCGTGGAAAAGGAACTGCGCGAGCAGCTGTCGGGCAATGGTGGCAACGCTGCTGCCGCCGCCCTGGTCGGCAAGCGCATCGCCGAGAAGGCCAAGGCTGCCGGCGTCGAGAAGGTCGCCTTCGACCGTGCGGGCTTTGCCTACCACGGCCGCATCAAGGCACTGGCCGACGCGGCGCGTGAAGCCGGTCTGCAGTTCTGATCGCGAAGGAATACAGAAATGGCAAAGTTCACTCCCCGCGCTCAGGCGGAAGGCAATGACGACGGCCTGAAGGAAAAGATGATCGCGGTCAACCGCGTGACGAAGGTGGTCAAGGGTGGTCGCACCCTCAGCTTCGCTGCGCTGACCGTGGTGGGCGATGGCGACGGCCGCGTCGGCATGGGCAAGGGCAAGGCCAAGGAAGTGCCGGTGTCGGTGCAGAAGGCCATGGAATCCGCCCGCCGCAACATGGTCAAGGTCAGCCTGAAGAACGGCACCATCCACCACCGCGTGGAAGGTGAGCACGGTTCGGCTCGCGTGCTGATGATGCCCGCCCCCGCGGGTACCGGCATCATCGCGGGCGGCCCGATGCGCGCTGTCTTCGAGGTGCTGGGCATCACCGACATCGTGGCCAAGAGCCACGGCACGTCGAATGCCTACAACATGGTGCGTGCCACGCTGGATGCGCTGAAGAACCTCACCACCCCGGCTGAAGTCGCTGCCAAGCGCGGCAAGTCGGTGGAAGAGATCTTCAACTGATCGGCCCAGGAGAATCGCAATGACGGAAGCCAAGAAGACCCTCAAGGTCAAGCTGGTCAAGAGCCCGATCGGCTGCAAGCAGTCTCACCGTGAGACCGTGCGTGGCCTGGGCCTGCGTCGCATGAACAGCGAGCGCGTCCTCGAGGACACGCCCGCCGTGCGTGGCATGATCAACAAGATTGCCTACCTGGTCCAGGTGCTGTAAGGCGCCCACCGGTACAAGGAAAAGCAACATGGAACTCAATACCATCAAGCCGGCCGACGGCTCCAAGCACGCCAAGCGTCGCGTGGGTCGCGGTATCGGCTCTGGCCTGGGCAAGACCGCTGGTCGCGGCCACAAGGGTCAGAAGTCCCGCGCTGGCGGCTACCACAAGGTCGGCTTCGAAGGCGGTCAGATGCCCATGCATCGTCGCCTGCCCAAGCGCGGCTTCAAGTCGGCTCTGCTGAAGTACAACGCCGAGATCACCCTGAGTGAGCTGCAAGCGCTGGACCTGGCTGAAGTCGACGTGCTGGCCCTGAAGCAGGTTGGCCTGGTGGCCCAGATCGTGAAGAACGTGAAGGTCATCAAGTCCGGCGAGCTGTCCAAGAAGGTGGTCCTGAAGGGTGTCGGCGCAACCGCCGGCGCCAAGGCCGCCATCGAGGCCGCTGGCGGCCAAGTCGCCTGAGTCTGACCGTCAGAGGATCCCACGCCTGTGGCAACCGCTCCCAATCAGCTGGCCAAGACTGGTAAGTTCGGCGATCTGCGTCGCCGGCTGACCTTCCTGTTGCTGGCTCTGGTCGTCTACCGGATCGGGGCGCACATTCCCGTGCCCGGCATCAATCCGCAGCAGCTGCAGTCCCTGTTCCAGGGGCAGCAGGGCGGCATCCTGAACCTGTTCAACATGTTCTCGGGTGGCGCGCTGTCGCGGTTCACGGTGTTCGCGCTGGGCATCATGCCCTACATCTCGGCCTCGATCATCATGCAGCTCATGAGCTACGTGGTGCCGAGCCTGGAGGCGCTGAAGAAGGAAGGCGAGTCCGGTCGTCGCAAGATCACGCAGTACACCCGTTACGGCACCCTGGTGCTGGGCATCTTCCAGTCCCTGGGCATCGCCCTGGCTCTGGAAGGCTCGCAGGGTCTGGTGCTGGATCCGGGCTTCGGCTTCCGTGTCACCACGGTGGTCAGTCTGGTGGCCGGCACCATGTTCCTGATGTGGCTGGGCGAGCAGATCACCGAGCGGGGGCTGGGCAATGGCATCTCGATCCTGATCTTCGGTGGTATCGCGGCGGGTCTGCCCAACGCCATCGGCGGTCTGTTCGAGCTGGTCCGTACCGGCGCCATGAGCGTGATCGCCTGCCTATTCATCATCGCCATCGTCATCCTGGTGACCTTTGCCGTGGTGTTCGTGGAGCGTGGCCAACGCAAGATCCTGGTGAACTACGCCAAGCGTCAGGTGGGCAACAAGGTGTACGGCGGTCAATCGTCTCACCTGCCGCTCAAGCTGAACATGTCGGGCGTGATTCCGCCGATCTTCGCGTCGTCGATCATTCTGCTGCCGGCCACGGTGGTGGGTTGGTTTGCCACGGGTGACAACATGCGTTGGCTGAAGGACATCTCGGGGGCTCTGTCTCCGGGGCAGCCGATCTACGTGCTGCTGTACGCGGCCATGATCGTGTTCTTCAGCTTCTTCTACACGGCGCTGGTGTTCAACAGCCGTGAGACGGCGGACAACCTGAAGAAGAGCGGTGCGTTCATCCCCGGGATCCGTCCTGGCGATCAGACGGCCAAGCACATTGACAAGATCCTCTCGCGTCTCACGTTTGCTGGCGCGATCTACATCACGCTGGTGTGCCTGCTGCCGGAGTTCCTGGTTCTGAAGTACAACGTGCCGTTCTATTTCGGCGGCACTTCCCTGTTGATCATCGTGGTGGTGACGATGGACTTCTGGGCCCAGGTTCAGTCCTATGTGATGAGTCAGCAGTACGAGTCACTGTTGAAGAAGGCGAATTTCAAGGCAAGCTGAACAGGCTACGGTTCAGCGTGGGTTGAACATGGCGAAAGACGACGTCATCCAGATGCAGGGTGAAGTTCTGGAGAACCTGCCCAACGCCACCTTCCGGGTCAAACTGGAAAACGGGCATGTGGTTCTGGGACACATCTCCGGCAAGATGCGCATGCACTACATCCGCATCCTGCCTGGTGACAAGGTGACGGTCGAGTTGACGCCCTACGATTTGAGTCGCGCTCGCATCGTCTTCCGGGCGAAGTGAGTGTTAGAGAAGGTCAAGGAGAAGATCATGAAAGTCGCAGCATCTGTGAAGAAGATGTGCCGCAATTGCAAGATCATCCGCCGCCACGGCGTGGTGCGCGTGATCTGCACCGACCCCCGCCATAAGCAGCGGCAAGGTTGAGCTGAGAGCGAATCCAAGGAAGCACCATGGCACGTATTGCTGGTATCAACATTCCGCCGCAAAAGCACGCGGAAATCGGTCTGACCTACATCTACGGCATCGGCCGTACGACGGCGCAGAAGATCTGCGAAGCGGTCGGCATTCCCTTTTCGAAGAAGGTCAAGGACCTGACCGACAGCGACCTGGAAAAGATCCGGGACGAAGTCGGCAAGCTGACCATCGAAGGCGACCTGCGTCGCGAACAGTCCATGAACATCAAGCGCTTGATGGACCTGGGCTGCTACCGCGGTTTCCGTCATCGCCGTGGTCTGCCGATGCGCGGCCAGCGTACCCGCACCAACGCTCGCACCCGCAAGGGTCCGCGCAAGGGTGCCGCCGCGCTGAAGAAGTGAGCCCGGCTCGAACCGAACATCTGAAGAGATAAAGACATGGCCAAGTCCCCTGCCAACAGCGCCGCTCGGCGTGTGAGCAAGAAGGTCCGCAAGAACGTGGCGGACGGCATTGCTCACGTGCACGCGTCGTTCAACAACACCATCATCACCATCACCGATCGTCAGGGCGGCGCGCTGTCCTGGGCGTCTTCGGGTGGTCAGGGTTTCAAGGGTTCCCGCAAGTCGACCCCGTTCGCGGCCCAGGTGGCTGCCGAAATGGCCGGCCGCGCTGCGCAAGAGCAGGGCATCAAGAACCTGGACGTCCGCATCAAGGGCCCGGGCCCCGGCCGTGAATCCTCGGTGCGTGCTCTGGCTTCGCTGGGCATCCGGATCAACTCGATCTCGGACATCACCCCGATCCCGCACAACGGCTGCCGCCCCCAAAAGCGTCGCCGCATCTAACTTGCAGTGAGGGCGCTGCCCTCGCTATAATTTAGAGTTCCCTGAAACGCCGGCTGCGGAGCGATCCGCCGTCGGCTGTTTCAACTCTCAGTCCGAAACGGCCGCGCGCCATGCGCGCCTGTACAGGACGCCACCGTCTGAGCGCATCCAACAATACCCGCCAGACTTGCGTGGTCCACCGTGCCGCTGCCTGTGCAGCCTTCGGTCGGGTCGCGTCAGATTAGACAAAGGACACTGCAGTGGCACGTTATCTTGGCCCCAAGGCGAAACTGTCTCGCCGCGAAGGCACCGACCTGTTCCTGAAGAGCGCCCGCCGCGCCATCAGCGACAAGGCGAAGTTCGAATCCAAGCCTGGCCAGCATGGCCGCACCTCCGGCTCCCGCACCTCCGACTTCGGTCTGCAGCTGCGCGAGAAGCAGAAGGTCAAGCGCATGTACGGCGTGCTGGAGCGTCAGTTCCGCCGCTACTTCGCCGAGGCCGACCGCCGCCGCGGCAACACCGGCGCCAACCTGCTGGCTCTGCTGGAATGCCGCCTGGACAACGTGGTGTATCGCATGGGCTTTGGCTCGACCCGTGCCGAGGCCCGTCAGCTGGTCTCGCACAAGGCCCTGACCGTGAACGGCGTCGTGGTGAACATCGCCTCCTACCAGGTTAAGGTTGGTGACGTGATCGCCATCCGCGAAAAGGCCAAGAAGCAGCTGCGTGTCGCCGACGCCCTGAAGTTGGCCGACTCCATCGGTCTGCCGGCCTGGGTGCAGGTTGACATCTCCAAGATGGAAGGCGTGTTCAAGAAGGTGCCGGACCGCGATGAGTTCGGCGCCGAGATCAATGAATCGCTGATCGTCGAGTTGTACTCGCGCTGATGACGATTCGGGCCTGCGCTCGCTCGTGCGCCAGGTCGAACCCCGCTGCGGCATGCCGGTTCCGCGGCGGGTTTTTGTGCTTCCGGCGTGGTCCGTCAGCCTTATCGGTGTAACGAGCCGAGGGTATTGAGAGGAACAGGACTTACATGCAAACCAATCTGCTGAAACCCAAAGCCATCGTTGCGGAGCCCCTGGGTGGCAACCGCGCCAAGGTCACGCTGGAGCCCTTCGAGCGGGGCTATGGCCATACGCTGGGCAACGCGCTGCGCCGCGTGCTGCTGTCGTCGATGGTGGGTTACGCGCCGACCGAAGTCACCATCGCCGGCGTGCTGCATGAGTACTCCACCGTCGACGGCGTTGCCGAGGACGTGGTGCACATCATGCTGAACCTCAAGGGCGTGGTCTTCCGCCTGCACAACCGTGACGAGGTCACGCTGGTGCTGCGCAAGGAAGGCGAGGGCCCGGTCAAGGCTTCCGACATCCAGACCCCGCACGACGTCGAGATCGTCAATCCCGACCATGTGATCGCCCACCTGGCCCAAGGCGGCAAGCTGGACATGCAGATCAAGGTCGAGAAGGGCCGCGGCTATGTGCCGGGCAATCTGCGCCGCTACGCCGACGAGCCGACCAAGTCGATCGGCCGCATCGTGCTGGACGCCTCCTTCTCGCCGGTCAAGCGCGTGAGCTACGCGGTCGAGAACGCCCGCGTGGAACAGCGCACCGACCTGGACAAGCTGGTCATGGAGATCGAGACCAACGGCGCCATCTCGCCGGAGGAAGCGATCCGTGCCTCGGCCAAGATCCTGGTGGAGCAACTGGCGGTGTTCGCGCAACTGGACGGCGACGTGCTGACCGGTCTGGGCGAGCCTGGCAGCGCCAAGAGCTCGGCCGTGTTCGATCCGATCCTGCTGCGTCCGGTGGATGAGCTCGAGTTGACCGTGCGTTCGGCCAACTGCCTGAAGGCCGAGAACATCTATTACATCGGCGACCTGATCCAGCGCACCGAGACCGAGCTGCTGAAGACCCCGAATCTGGGTCGCAAGTCGCTCAACGAAATCAAGGAAGTCCTGGCTTCCCGTGGCCTGACCCTGGGTGCCCGTCTCGAGAACTGGCCGCCCCAAGGCCTGGACAAGCGCTGATCCCTGTTGTTTTGGAGAGCCGGCGGACGCCGGCCTCCGTTTAGCAGCCCACCTGGGCACTGTGCACACCCCGGTACCTGATCCGGCCGGGGTTCCATAAAGAGAAAGGAAAGCACCATGCGTCACCGTAACGGTCTCCGCAAGCTCAACCGCACCAGCGAGCACCGCGCCGCCATGCTGCGCAACATGTCCGTGTCGTTGCTGCAGCACGAAGCCATCAAGACCACCCTGCCCAAGGCCAAGGAACTGCGCCGCGTTGTCGAGCCGCTGATCACCCTGGCCAAGGTCGACACCGTCGCCAACCGCCGCCTGGCCTTCGCCCGTCTGCGCGACCGCGACATCGTCACCAAGCTGTTCAACGACCTGGGCAAGCGTTTCAGCACCCGTCCGGGCGGCTACACCCGCATCCTGAAGATGGGCTTCCGCGTCGGTGACAATGCGCCGATGGCCTTCGTCGAACTGGTGGATCGCCCCGAACAGGCTGAGGCCGCCGGGGAAGCCGCCGAGTAAGACCGGTATCGCCACCCTCGTGGCGTTTCACCGCACCTCAGAAGAAGGGTCAGCCGCGTGCTGACCCTTTTTTCTTGGGGGATGCCATTCCCTGTCGGAACCCAGGCGCCCCGGCGCCGTCTGAGTGCCCATCATGTTGCAGTCTCTTCTCGCTCGTTTCCGTCCCGGCGCGCTGCGCTGGCTCCTGGGTTTGTTGACGGTTCTGGGGGCCAGCGGGGGTGCCCACGCCGCCGGGGACGACTTCCTGGACCCTGATCAGGCCTTCGTGCTGGCGACGCCAACCGTCCGGGACAAGGCGGTGGGTCTGAGCTTCCAGATCACGCCCGGCTACTACCTGTATCGGGAGCACTTCAAGTTCGAAGCTGACGGCGCCACCCTGGGTGAGGCCGCGCTGCCGGCCGGGCAGGTGAAGTTCGACACCACCTTCCAGAAGAATGTGGAGACTTACCACGGGGCGCTGGCCTTTGCGCTGCCGGTGCAGCAGGCTGCCGGACCCTTCACCTTGCGGGTGACCTACCAGGGCTGCGCAGAGGCGGGCCTGTGCTATCCGCCCATCACCAAGACCTTCCGCGTGTCGCTGCCTGGCTTCGGCGGCGACGGCACCGTGCGCAGCCAGGAGGAGGGCGAGGCCGCGCCCTCGGCCACGCCGTCGGTGCTGGCTCCGTCGGAGGCGTCCACCGCGGCCGTCACCTCCGCAGACGCCAGTCCGCGGCCCGCGGAGCCGTCGAATCGCATCGAGGCCTTGTTGAAGGGCGGGCACTGGTGGGCCGTCGTCGGCGGATTCTGGGTCATGGGGCTGTTGCTGGCGTTCACCCCCTGCGTGCTGCCCATGCTGCCCATCCTGTCCTCGATCATCGCGGGCAGCGGGCAGGCCACCAGTCGCCGGCGCGGCATCCTGCTGGCCCTGGCCTATTCCCTGGGCATGGCGCTGCTCTACACCGCCATGGGGGTGGCCGCCGGCTTGGCGGGCGAGGGCCTGGCGGCGGCGCTGCAGACGCCCTGGGTGTTGCTGAGCTTCGCGGCCCTCCTGCTGGTGCTCGCCCTGGCCATGTTCGACGTGTATGAACTGCGCCTGCCGCACGCGCTGAGCAATCACATGGACGGCATGTCCCGACGCCTGCCGGGAGGCCAGTTCCTGGGGGTGTTCGTGATGGGCGGACTGTCGGCCCTGATCGTCAGTCCCTGCGTCACGGCCCCGCTGGCCGGCACGCTGGTGTTTCTCAGCCAGAGCCGTGATGTTGTGCTGGCTGGCACGGCGCTGTTTGCCATGGCCATGGGCATGAGCATGCCGCTGCTGCTGCTGGGGGCCTCGGCCGGTCACTGGCTGCCGCGCTCCGGTGCCTGGATGCATGCCGTCAAGCGCTTCTTCGGCCTGCTGCTGGTGGGAGTGGCGCTGTGGGTGGCCCAGCCCGCGCTGCCGCCCTCGCTGGCCCTGGCCTTGTGGGCGGGCCTGTTGCTGGTGGTGGGTTTCATGCTGCGGCCCTTCGATGCACATCCCCACAGCGGCGCGCCGCGGGTCTGGCTGCAGCGGGCGGCCGGTGTGGCGGCGCTGGCCTATGGCCTGATGCAACTGGCGGGGGCGGCCTCCGGTGGCAGCGATGCATTGCAGCCGCTGCGCCATTGGGGCGGGGCGGCGGCGGCGCCCGCTGTGCAGGCCGCGTCCGGTCTGAACTTCCGCCGCGTGGCGTCGGTGGAGGAGCTGGACCAGATCCTGAGCACGGCGGATCGGCCGGTGATGCTGGACTTCTACGCCGATTGGTGCGTGGCCTGCAAGGAGATGGAGCGCTTCACCTTCAGCGACGCCGGCGTGCAGGCGCGACTGGGCAAGGCGCTGTTGCTCAAGGCCGATGTCACGGCCAACACGGCGCAGGACAAGGCGCTGCTGCAGCGCTTCCAACTCTTCGGCCCGCCCGGGACCATCTTCTTCGATGCCCAGGGCAAGGACCATGGCGTGCGAGCGGTTGGTTTCGAGCCGGTCGAAGAATTTGTCAAAACTTTGGAAAAGGCTGGACTTTGATTTCAAAGTCATGCCATAATTGCAGCTTCAGTCGCGGGGTGGAGCAGTCTGGTAGCTCGTTGGGCTCATAACCCAAAGGTCGCAGGTTCAAATCCTGCCCCCGCAACCAAGCTTCTGAAAAGCCCTCGGTGCGCAAGCCCCGGGGGCTTTTTGCTTGGGGCCTTCCAGCGTGCCCTGGCGGTCGCCCTACAATGCTCCGTTCACGTGTCCGGACCGGACACCCCATTCGCGCGGCGGGCCGACCTGGCCCGGCCGCGCCTCAAGCAGAAGGAATCGAGTCGTGTTCATCTCCAACGCCTACGCCGCTGACGCCGCCGCCCCCGCCGGGGGGCTGGCCGGTCTGGCCCAGTACCTGCCGCTGGTGATCATGCTGGTGGCGCTGTACTTCATCATGATCCGCCCGCAGATCAAGCAGCAGAAGGAGCACAAGGCCATGGTCGACAACCTGGCCAAGGGCGACGAGGTGGTGGTGGCCAACGGCCTGATGGGCCGCATCGCCAAGGTGGGCGAGAGCGTGATCCACGTTGAGCTGGCCCAGGGCGTGGAAGTCCAGGTGCAGCGTCAGTCGGTGAGTCGGGTGCTGCCCAAGGGCACGCTGAAATAAGCAAGTCGGACGAGGCCCCGCGGGGCTTCCAGGACGGGGCGGGATCGCCCCGTCGTCACATGGCGCGGGCCGATCCCGCGAACTGCCCATGAATCGTTATCCCTGGTGGAAGTACGCCGTGCTGGCTCTGGCACTGGTCGTCGGCTTCATCTACACCCTGCCCAACTTCTTCGGCGAGGCTCCTGCGGTGCAGGTCTCCAGCGCCAAGGCCACCATCAAGGTGGACAGTGCACTCGAGTCCCGGGTGGCGCAGGTGCTGAGCGACGCGCAGCTGTCGGCCGATTACATCCAGCTCGAAGGCAATTCGGTCAAGGCGCGCTTCGGCACCACCGACGCCCAGCTCAAGGCCAAGGACGCGTTGAGCAAGGCGCTCAACACCGATCCGGCCGATCCGACCTTCATCATCGCGCTCAACCTGGTGTCGCGTTCGCCGCAGTGGCTCACCTCGCTGCATGCGCTGCCCATGTACCTGGGTCTGGATCTGCGCGGTGGCGTGCACTTCCTGATGCAGGTCGACATGAAGGCCGCGCTGGAGAAGAAGGCCGAGTCGATGACCGGGGACGTGCGCACCGCGCTGCGCGACAAGAACATCCGCCACAGCGGCATCAGCCGCAGCGGCAATGCCATCGTCGTCAACTTCCGCGACGAGCCCACCCGGCAGCAGGCCCTGGCGCTGCTCAACGATACCCAGCCGGACATGCAGTGGACGCCGTCCGCCGGGGCCAATGGCGACCTGGTGCTCACCGGCGAGCTCAAGCCCCAGTCGGCCATCAAGATCCAGCAGGCGGCACTCAAGCAGAACATCACCACGCTGCACAACCGGGTCAACGAGCTGGGCGTGGCCGAGCCGGTGATCCAGCAGCAGGGGCTGGACCGGGTCGTGGTGCAGTTGCCCGGCGTGCAGGACACAGCCAAGGCCAAGGACATCATCGGCCGCACCGCCACGCTGGAACTGCGCATGGTGGATGACAGTGCCGAGGCGGCAGCGGCCGCCACCGGCAGCGGCCCGGTGCCCTTCGGCGACGAGCTCTATGTCGAGCGGGGCGGCGGTCCTCTGCTGGTCAAGCGCCAGGTGGTGCTGACCGGCGAGAACCTGGCCGACGCCCAGCCGGGCTTCGACGACCACCAGCAGCCGGCAGTGCACCTCACCGTGGACGCCAAGGGCGCGCGCATCATGCGCGACATCTCGCGCGACAACATCGGCAAGCGCATGGCCATCCTGCTCTTCGAGAAGGGCAAGGGCGAGGTCGTGACCGCGCCGGTGATCCGCGGCGAACTGGGCACGCGCTTCCAGATTTCCGGTCGCATGACCACCCAGGAAGCCAATGACGTGGCCCTGCTGCTGCGCGCCGGCTCGCTGGCCGCGCCGATGGAGATCATCGAAGAGCGCACCATCGGCCCGAGCCTGGGGGCGGACAACATCGCCAAGGGCTTCCACAGCCTGGCCTGGGGCTTCGCCGCCATCGCGGTCTTCATGTGCCTGTACTACGCCATGTTCGGCGTGTTCTCCACGCTGGCCCTGGCCTTCAACCTGCTGATGCTGGTGGCGGTGCTGTCGATGCTGCAGGCCACGCTGACGCTGCCCGGCATCGCGGCCATCGCCCTGGCGCTGGGCATGGCCATCGACGCCAACGTGCTGATCAACGAGCGGGTGCGCGAGGAGCTGCGCGGTGGCGCCTCGCCGCAGGCGGCCATCCATGCCGGCTACGAGCGCGCCTGGGCCACCATCCTGGACTCGAACATCACCACCTTGATCGCGGGCCTGGCCCTGCTGGCCTTCGGCTCCGGCCCGGTGCGCGGCTTTGCCGTCGTGCACTGCCTGGGCATCCTGACCTCGATGTTCTCGGCCGTGATGTTCTCGCGCGGTCTGGTGAACCTCTGGTACGGCCGGCAGAAGAAGCTCAAGTCGGTGTCCATCGGCCAGGTCTGGCGGCCCGACGGTGGGGCCGCGGCCCAGCCGCCGGCCAGCGACGCCCGCTGATTTCGCGCCCCGTCTTCCGAGACTCCAGAGACTCTCAAGAGGCTTTCCATGGAATTCTTCCGTATCCGGCGCGACATCCCGTTCATGCGGTACGCGCTGGTGTTTAACCTCATCTCGGCGCTGACCTTCGCGGCCGCGGTGTTCTTCCTGGTCACCCGCGGTCTGCACCTGTCCAACGAGTTCACCGGTGGCACGGTGCTGGAGGTATCCTACGCCCAATCGGCCGACCTGGCCCGGGTGCGCGCCGTGGTCGAGAAGATGGGCTTCGGCGACGTGCAGGTGCAGAACTTCGGCACGTCGCGCGACGTGATGATCCGCCTGCCCGTCAGCAAGGACGCCAAGCCGCAGGAGCTGGCCGCGCGCGTCTTCACCCAGCTGTGCTCCGCAGAGAACGGCACGGTGGCCGAGCGCCAGTACACGACCCCCCAGGGCGAGCAGGTGAGCCGGCAGGCCTGTCAGGCCGGCTCGACCGAGCCTCTGACCCTGTCGCGCACCGAGTTCGTCGGCCCCTCGGTGGGTGAGGAACTGGTGTGGGACGGCGGCAAGGCCCTGATCTTCGTGGTGCTGGGCATCATGGGCTACCTGGCGATCCGCTTCGAGAAGAAGTTCGCCGTCGCGGCCATCATCGCCAACCTGCACGACGTGGTGATCATCCTGGGCTTCTTCGCCTTCTTCCAGTGGGAGTTCTCGCTCTCGGTGCTGGCGGCGGTGCTGGCCGTGCTGGGCTACTCGGTCAACGAGTCGGTCGTGATCTTCGACCGGATCCGCGAGGCCTTCCGCAAGTTCCGCAAGATGAACACCCACGAGGTGATCGACCACGCCATCACCAGCACGATGAGCCGGACCATCATCACCCACGGTTCGACCCAGATGATGGTGCTGTCCATGCTGCTGTTCGGCGGCCCCACGCTGCACTACTTCGCCGTGGCGCTGACCATCGGCATCCTGTTCGGCATCTACTCCTCGGTCTTCGTGGCCGCGGCGATTGCCATGTGGCTGGGCGTGAGCCGGGATGATCTGGTCAAGGGCGGTGGGACCGGGACGAAGGATTCCGATCCCAACGATCCCAACGCCGGAGCGGTGGTGTAGAGTCAGCGGATCCCTGTCCACCAAGCACGCATCGATGCCCGCAGCTGCCGCTGGTCTGCCCTCGCTGGACGAAGCTCGCCGCCACTACGTTGACCTGGTCCTGAAGGACCTGCAGCCTCTGCTCGACGCCGCTGTCCGGCTCGCGCAGAATCTCAACGAAGAGCTGGCCGAGCGTTCCATCGCGCAGCAGCGGGCCGACATGCTGCAGTCGCTGATCCGCCACGGGCGGCAATGGCTGCCGGAAGTCGCCAAGCAGGTCCGTGAACACCTGGCCGCGCCTGGCACCGGCCACGCCCTGACCACGCTGAGCGCCGGCCTGAGCACCGGGGGCGGCCTGTCCCTGGTCGACGACGAAACGGTCACCCGCAACATCCTGGTGTCGCGACTGACCCTGGCGCTGCTGGACAAGACCACCTGGGAGTTCGCCGATCTGCGCGCCCGTCTGGGGCAGCTCAGTGGACAGCCCGATCTGGAGGACGACGACCTCTTCCGACCCCAGATCATCGCCCGCTGCATGGTGCGGGCGTGGCTCAATGCAGGGATGGACCTGGAGAGCTGGCGCGCGCTGGAGCCCGCGCTGCACAAGGCCGGCGCGGAACTGCTCGAAAGCGTCTTCCACGAAACCAACGCCTGGCTGGTCGAGCAGGGTGTGCTGCCGCAGGTGGACCTGCGGCCCTTCATCCGGCGCGCGGAAGGCGCCACCACCAGTTCCGTGCCGCTGGACGGTGCCGACAGCCAACGAGCCGGGGTGAGTACCGGATCACCGGCAGCGTCTTGGGCCGCCTCGCCCCCCGCCCCTGCCGCCGCCGCACCCCAGGGCATGCCTTCGCCGCTCGGCGCCAACATCGCCCGCGTGATGCCCGAGAGCCTGCGGGGAGGCGGTGCCGGAGCCGCAGGGCAGGTGCCCGCGCGTGGCCGGGGGCCCGGCCTGACGCTGCGGCCGGGGGTGGACTTTCGCACCGACACCACTTCCGGTGAGGCGAGCCTTTCCGGGGGCGGCATGCCGGCGGCGGGCGGCGCCGGAGGGGGGGCAGCCGCCACGGGCGGCCCAGGCGACCCGGCGGCGGGCCGGACCGTCGGTGCCGGTGCCCAGTTCCCTGCTCGCGGCGGGCCGACGACCGGCCATGGGGGCGAGGCAGGCATCAGCGGCCGGGGCAACCTGAACGAAGAGACCCGTCTGATGACCCGGCAGTCCGATGGTGCGCTGCCGCGCGCGGACCTGGTCATGCAGCGTTTCGGCGACATCCTGGACCAGCATGTCCCGGGCTTCCGGCAGCAGGTCGCCGGCCGAGGGCCATCGCAGCAGTTGTCCCAGGCCATGGGGCAGGTGCAGCAGCGGGTGGCCGCCGAGGTGGCGGCCCAGGCGGCGGGCACAGAAGAAGCACCCTCACCGGCGCGCCTGATCGCCGAACTGCGGGAGCGCCAGCAGACCCTGAAGCAGGCCGCCACGACACCGGAAGAGCGGGCCACGGTCGAGCTGGTGGCCCTGTTGTTCCAGGCCATCCTCACCGATGAGCGGGTGCCGGCCGCCCTGCGGGTCTATTTCGCCCGGCTGCAGATGCCGGTGCTGCGGGTGGCCCTGGCCGAGCCCGACTTCTTCTCCGGTGCCGACCATCCCGCGCGCCGGCTGATCGACCGCATGGGCGCCTGCGTGATGGGCTTCGAGGGCAATGCCGATCTGATCGGCACCCCGCTGGAAGCCGAGATCCGCCGGGTCGTCCAGGTGGTCGAGGCCTTTCCGGACACCGGTCGCCGGGTGTTCCAGGCGGTTCTCAACGAGTTCGAGAAGTTCCTGGAGAAGTACTTCCGGGAGCACAACGAGGCCACCAAGGCCGGCGTGTCCCTGGCCCAGCAGATCGAACAGCGCGAGACGCTGGCGATCCAGTACACCATCGAGCTGCGCAAGATGCTGGCCGACGTGCCGGTGCAGGAGGGCGTGCGCGACTTCCTCTTCCACATCTGGGCCGACGTGCTGGCCACCACCGCGGTGCGGCATGGCGCCAAGAGCACCGAGGTCAAGTCCGTGCGCGAAGCGGCGACCGATCTGATGTGGATGGCCACCGCCAAGACCACCCGGGAAGAGCGGGCCGATGTGATCCGCAAGCTGCCCCGGCTGCTGGGCGTGGTCCGCCAGGGCATGGGCGCGGCGGGTCTGGACGCCAAGCGTCAGGAAGACGCCATCAAGGCGCTCAATGCGGCCCTGACGGCGGCCTTCAGCGCCCGCAGCGTGAGCATGTCGAACGATCAGCTCGAGCAGCTCAAGCAGCGCCTGGAGACCATCGAGGAAATGATGCCCGACGACGAGTTCGAGCTGGACGACAGCTGGGTGCTCGACGAGGCCAATCACCAGCACGAGGGTCTGGAGATCGTGGCCGAGGGCGGGTCCATGCCGGGGCCGTCCATGCTGGCCGCGGCCATGGAGCTCCAGGTGGGCGATGCTTTCACCCTGGATTTCCGCGGCCGGCACGAGACCGTGCGCCTGGCCTGGCAGGGCATGCACAAGCAACTCTCGCTCTTCGTGAACCCGCAGGGCCGCTGCGTGCTGTTCCAGAAGGCCCGCCTGGCGGCCTTCCTGCAGGCGGGTTTGCTGGTGCCGGTGGAGGATGAGTCCCTGACCATGGCCGCCACCCGGGACGCTCTGCGCAAGATCAGCGCCGATCCCGGTCGCCTGGTGCACTGAAGCGGCCGAAGGCGGGGGCGCTGCCCCACCCAACAAAACGGCTGCCGAGGCAGCCGTCGTCATCCGGGCGCGTGTGAAACGCCTTCAGTGGATCAGCCGTTCTTCCGGGGCGACGAAGAGTTCGTCGAGGATCAGTGCATCGGGCTCCTCGCCCAGGCTCCAGAAAACCATCAGCACGATGATTTTCAGGTCGTCCAGGCTCAGCGGGCCGGCACCAACGGCCGTGGCACGGTCGATCACCATCTCGCGCATCGGCGGCGGCAGCACGCCGGCCGACTCGAGGAAGCTGATGAAGCCGATCGACTCCTCGCCCAGCAGCGCCAGTTCGCGCGGCTGGTAGACCCGCATGCTGTCCTGGGCGGGCATCCGGATCTGGGCCATCTCCGCCGTGGCGGCCAGCCCGTCCAGCCAGCTCAGGGCCTCCTGGATCTCATCGGTTTCGAACCCCACTGCCGACAGCTTGCGCGTCAACTGCTCGTGATCCGGGCAGGCGTCAGGCCGCCAGTAGTTCTCGTACAGGTAGACCAGCACATCAAACATGAGCTGACTATAACCGAGCCCCGGAAGGCCGCCAGCGCAAGATGGGCACTTCTCGGCCCGGTGTTTGGGGGGTCAACCCCGCCCACGGCGTTGCAGCAGGCCGCCCGGCAGGCGTGCCACCCGGCCCTCCAGTTCCAGTGCCAGCAGACGGGCCAGCAACTGGTCCATCGGCCAGCCGGAGCGGGCCGCCAGGGCGTCCAAGGTGACGGGGTCGAAGCCCATCGCCCTCAGCAGCGGATCTTCCTGGGCATCTGCCGCTCCAGCCGGTGGCGCCGGTGTCTCACCATCAGGGAGGCTGGTGCCGGGGCGCAGGGCCATGCCGCCGTGCAGGACGCGCAGGGCGTCGAGCACCTCGTGCGGTTCCTCGACCAGGGCGGCACCTTCGCGGATGAGTTGATGGCAGCCGCGCGACTGGGGCGACAGGACCGAGCCCGGAATGGCCCAGACCTCCCGCCCGCACTCGCCCGCCAGCCGGGCCGTGATCAGCGAGCCCGACTTCAGCGCGGCCTCGACCACCAGGATGCCCAGGCTCATGCCGGCGATGATGCGGTTGCGGCTGGGGAAGTGCTCCGGCCGGGGCGGCGCGCCCAGGGGGAACTCGCTCAGCAGCAGGCCCTGGTCCTGGATGCGGTGGGCCAGGGCGCGGTGCCGTGCCGGATAGACCCGGTCCAGACCGGTGCCCACCACGGCCACGGTGCCGCCGCCTCCGTCCAGCGCGCCCTGGTGGGCCGCGCCGTCGATGCCCAGTGCCAGCCCGGACACCACCGTGACGCCGGCCTCGCCGAGGGCCCGGGCGAAGTCGTGCGCCAGATCCAGGCCCTGGGCTGACGCATGGCGGCTGCCCACCACGGCCACACCGGGCGCCCGCAGCCAGTGCAACTGCCCCTGTGCATGCAGCAGCACGGGGGGATCGGCGGTGTTGAGCAATTCCCGGGGGTAATCGGGATGTCCCAGCGGCAGCAGGTGTCGCAGTCCCGGAGCCTCGTCCAGCCAGCGCAGGGTGCGCTCGGCCAGCGCGACGCTGTCATCCGGCCGTGCGCCGAGGGCGGCAGCCGCGGCGGGGCCGACCACTTCGGCCCAGGCCTGCGGCCCCGCCCGCAGCACGGCCGAGGGGGCGCCGAAGGCCGCCAGCAGGCGACGCTGGGCCTCGCGGCCCAGGCCGGGTGTCTGAGTCAGCAGCAGCCAATCCAGGCGGTCATCCGGGACCGCCGCGGACGCTGGACTGTGCGCCGAAGGCACCCGCCGCCGATCCCGTCAGGGCTGGCTGAAGCGGTCCCCGGGCTTGACCGGATCCTGCACGTTCAGGATCAGGGCGTAGGACACCCGCTCGAAGACGCGGAACACGAACAGCAGGCCGTTGCGCTCGTCCGGCAACTGCAGCATGGCGTGGTCCGGATCGGTGCTGTCCGGGCGGGTGCTGCCGGCCGACCACAGGGCCAGCACATGGCCGCGCTCCACGCCGTCTCGCAGGCCGCGGTTGAGCGCCACGATCTGGTTCTGGCCGGCGCTCAGGTGATCGCCGTAGAGCGAGATGATCCGGCCCGACAACGGACCGTTCGGGGCGTGCGGGGCAAAGGGGCTGTAATCCTTGGGCGGCAGGGGGGCCAGGCGGTCGCCCACACCGGCCTCTTCCCGCAGCTGGGTGACCAGGAAGGTGGACGGCACGATGGCGCCGCCTTCCGGCGTCTGGCTTTCGTCGGCGGCGCGGACCAGTTCGGCGGCACCCACATGGCGGGCCTCGAAACCGAGAATCTCACCGGTGTCCGGGTCGGTCAGCGGCTTGGGTTCGCGGAAGATCTGCCACAGGCGGGCGCCGGAAACGTCGCCACGCACATAGGCGCGGTCGCCGCGGCCCAGCATCACCCGGCCCTCCTGGGTGGCGACGATGCGCGGCGCCGTCTCCAGCTCGTTGGTCTCGAAGACCACCGCGTCGGTCAGGAAGGGCCCGATCAGGCTCATCGGGACGGAGGCGATGGCGTCGCTGGCCAGCGGCTCGGCCCGCACCTGCGGTGACAGCTTGCCGTCCTGGGCCGACGACACCGGGCGTGCCAGGGTCAGCCGGGCGCGGCCATTGGACTTGTCCAGGTAGAGCACCTGACCGGGGTAGATCAGGTGGGGGTTGCGGATCTCCTGCAGGTTCATGCCCCACAGCTCGGGCCAGCGCCAGGGCTTGAGCAGGTAGATCTTGGAGATGTCCCAGAGGGTGTCGCCCTTCTTGACGGTGTAGGTGTCGGGGGCGTTGGGCGCCAGTTCCGACAGCGGCACGCCAGCCTGGGACACTTCCTGGGCCGTGGCACGCTGCCCCGGTGTGACGGGGTAGTTGGCTCCCCAGGCCGACACGGCCGTCAGGCTGCCGAGGCCCAGGGCCAGCAGGGAAGCGGAAATGGCGGTGCGTGCAAGCGTGCGGCTCATGTATGGACACTCCCGGGCAATGAGCCGGAAATCGGTGACGGTGCAACAATCCTGTTGTCGAGCCCGTGTGCGTGAAGTGCACGTCTGGGCCAGACACAGCTCGGGGCAATCATGAGAAAGTCTGGCAAATTCTGCCCCTAAACCCTTGATGTCGCAATGAAACCGGTACGACGAAACCCACGCCTCCCGGCTGGGTTTGAAACCGGACGTTGCACGGACTCCACATTTTCCGGCCGCTCAGGCGGCTCCATTTCCGTCTTTTCCTGCTTCCATGGCTCAGCTTTCCATCCTTCGCTATCCCGATCCCCGACTGCACACCGTGGCCGCGCCGGTGAAGGAGGTGGACGACCGGCTGCGTCGGCTGGTCGACGACATGCTGGAGACGATGTACGAGGCCGAGGGCGTCGGCCTGGCCGCCACCCAGGTCGATGTGCACCAGCGGGTCATCGTGATGGACACCTCGGAAGAGCGCAACGAGCCCCGGGTGCTGATCAACCCCGAGCTGATCGCCGTCAGCGATGAGATGGTGGTGGGGGACGAGGGTTGTCTGTCCGTGCCGACCGTCTATGACGCCGTTCAGCGTCACGCCAAGGTGACCGTGCGGGCGCTGGACCGCGACGGCCAGACCTACGAGATGGCGGTCGAGGGCCTGGCCGCGGTCTGCGTGCAGCACGAGATGGACCACCTGATGGGCAAGGTCTTCGTCGAGTACCTCAGCCCGCTCAAGCGCGAGCGCATCAAGTCCAAGATGCTCAAGCGCAGCCGCGAAGAACAGAAGCGTCGCTGAGGCACCGGCATGAGCGAATCTTCTCGGGACGGCGGGCTGCGCGTGGCCTTTGCCGGCACGCCGGAATTTGCCGCGGTGGCGCTGCAGGCCCTGCACGATGCCGGATGCACGGTGCCCCTGGTGCTGACCCAGCCCGATCGACCCGCCGGCCGCGGCATGAAGCTCACGCCCTCGCCCGTCAAGCAGCTGGGGTTGAGCCTGGGGGCCCAGATCGCCCAGCCGCGCAGCCTGAGGCTGGACGGCCGCTATCCGGAGGACGCCCAGGCGGCCCGCCAGGCCCTGGAGGCGGCGGCCGTCGACGTGATGGTGGTGGCGGCCTACGGCCTGATCCTGCCGGCCTGGGTGCTGCAGTGGCCGCGCCTGGGTTGTCTGAACATCCATGCCTCGCTGCTGCCGCGCTGGCGGGGAGCGGCCCCCATCCACCGGGCGATCGAGGCGGGCGATGCCACGACCGGCATCACCGTGATGCAGATGGACGAGGGCCTGGACACCGGCGACATGCTGCTGACGGCCGACGAGCCCATCCTTCCCGAGGACACCACCGCCACGCTGCACGACCGGCTGGCGGCGCTGGGCGGGCGGCTGATCGTGCAAGCCCTGCAGCAGGCCCAGGCCGGCGCCCTGGTGGCGGTGCCGCAACCGGCCGAGGGCGTCTGCTATGCCCACAAGATCGACAAGGCCGAGAGCGCCATCGACTGGCAGCTGCCGGCGGCGGTGATCGAGCGCCGCGTGCGGGCCTTCGACCCCTTCCCGGGGGCCAGCTTCGTCTGCGAAGGCGAGGTGGTCAAGCTCTGGCAGGCGCGGTGCCGGCCGGAGGTGCAGGGCGTGCCGGGCACCGTGGTGTCGGTCACGCCGGAGCGTTTCACCGTGGCCTGCGGTGAGGGCGGGCTGGAGGTCCACCAGATCCAGCGCCCCGGCGGCAAGCGCCAGCCCGCGTCCGCCCTGCTGCAGGCCCGGCCCCAACTGCTGGGGATGGCGCTGGCCGAGGCCGCCCCGCCGGCACCCCAGCGGCACTGACCAGGCCGCCCCCCGCTGCGCCCCGGCGCCGGGTTGAACTTCGCTCATCCGGCCGCATCTCAGCAGGACATTGACTCCCCTTCGCCTGGAAAAAGGACCACCACGATGTTCAACCTGATGAAGACGGCCGTCCTGATGGCCGCCATCACCGCGCTGTTCATGGTCATCGGCCGCCTCTTGGGCGGCCAGCAGGGCATGGTGCTGGCCCTGCTGCTGGCGCTGGGCATGAACTTCTTCAGCTACTGGTTCTCGGACAAGATGGTCCTGCGCATGTACAACGCGCAGGAGGTCGACGCCCAGAGCGCGCCCCAGTTCTACCGCCTGGTGCAGGAGCTGGCGGCCAATGCCGGCCTGCCCATGCCGCGCGTCTACCTGATCAACGAGGATGCGCCCAACGCGTTCGCCACCGGCCGCAACCCGCAGCATGCGGCGGTGGCGGCCACCACCGGCATCCTGCGGGTGCTGACCGAGCGCGAACTGCGCGGCGTGATGGCCCACGAGCTGGCCCATGTGCAGCACCGCGACATCCTGATCTCCACCATCAGCGCGACCATGGCCGGTGCCATCGGCATGCTGGCCAACTTCGCGATGATCTTCGGCGGGCGGGATGAGGAGGGCCGGCCGGTCAACCCCATCGTGTCCATCCTGGTCATGATCCTGGCGCCCATCGCCGCCAGCCTGATCCAGATGGCCATCAGCCGGGCCCGCGAGTTCGAGGCCGACCGCGGCGGTGCGGAGATCTCCGGCGATCCGATGGCCCTGGCCAGCGCGCTGCAGAAGATCCACCGTTACGCGCAGGGCATTCCGCTGGAGACCGCGGAAGCGCACCCCGAGACCGCGCAGATGATGATCATGAATCCGCTGTCGGGGCGCGGCCTGAGCGGCCTGTTCTCGACCCACCCTGCCACCGAGGAGCGGGTGGAGCGCCTGATGGCGCTGGCCCAGGCGCAGGGGCGCCGGGCCTGAAGGGGATCTTCCGCCGGACCGGCCGGGACTCAAGTCCCAAGCCGGGGCAGCCGATAAAGACAGGGAACGGGCGACCGTTCCCTGTTGGCTTTCAAGGTCCTGCGATGCGTTCCGTCCCCTGTGTCCTCGCCGTGCTGGTTCTGCTGTCCGGTTGTGATCAGCTGGGCATCGACACGCCCAAGGTCCAGTCCGAGAAGCGCGAGGCCGAGGGCAAGGCCATTGGCGGCGCCTGCCGCAATGGCGGTCGCGCCATCGAGGATTGCTACCTGCTCAACCGCAAGGCCGACAAGGCCGCCGTCTACGCCGGCTGGCGCGAGATGGACGAGTACATGCGGGAGAACAAGCTCGAGGCCGTCGCGCCCCAGCTCAAGCCGGAAGACTTCGCCAAGCCCAAGCCCAAGCCGGCTTCGGAAGGGGATGGCGGGGACGGGAGCGACACCGCGGCGGACGCTGGCGACGGCGGCAAGCCGGACAAGGCCGACACGCGCGCCTCGCATTGAGCGCACCACCCGGCGCTCTGCCGGCGCGTCACCGGGCTTGTCGCCCGCGCCATGCCCCATCCGTCAGCAGCCGGACCCGGCGGGAAGCCGGGCCGGCCCGTGTGTCACTGCTTGGGCGGCATCGACAGAATCCACTGCACCAGCCGGCGCGCATCGGCCTCGGTCACGGCCACCGCATTGGGCGGCATGGCCAGACCGCTCACGCGGCCCTTCCAGTGGCTGGCGTAGGGGTTCGAGCCCGTCATCACCGTGTGGGTCAGCGCGTCCACCGCGTCGGGGTTGCCGCGGTACTTGTCGGCCACGTCCTGCCAGTCCGGGCCCACCGGGGCCATGCCGTTCGGGCCTTTGGAGCCCGGCTCGATGTGGTGGCAGGTGAAGCAGCCGCTCTTGCTGGCCAGGGCCTTCATCACGGCGTCGTTGTCATTGGCAGCCAGGGCCGGCTGGGCCAGGGCCACCGGCAGGGCGGCTGCCAGCAGAAGCAGGGTTCGGGTCATGGTGTGTCTCCTCGGGTTGGGGTTCGGTGCGGGCTCAGGCGCCCTGCCACGTCACGTGCTGCTTGGCAAAGATCTGGCGCAGGCGACCGTCCTGGGCCATCTGGGTCAGGGTGGCACTCAGGGCGCCGGCCAGATCCTCGGCGTCGCGCTTGACGGCCAGGCCCACGGCCCAGCCATCGCGCGGCGACTGGGGCATGGGCAGGGGGGTGATGGCGAAGCGCGGATCGTCGTGCAGCACGCTCTGCAACTCGGATTCGAGGCCGGCGGCGGCCACCACCTCACCCTGGCTCAGGGCCCGGGCGGCTTCGGTGCCGTCTTTCCACTGCGTGCGCAGGGTGTCGCGCAGCATGCCGTTGTTGGCGCCGATCAGCAGCCAGCCCGCCAGCGTCTGGCCCGGCACCGCCACCGGCTGGCCGACCAGCGGGGTGAGGGTGTCGAGCCGGGGCAGGGCGGAGAGCCGGCGGGCGATCGCCACCCGCTCGCGGCAGTAGGGGCCGAAGATCAGGGTCTGCGGGTTGGCATCCATCAACGGGGCGTCGACCGGCACATGCAGCAGCACATCCGCCGGGCCGTAGCCCAGGTAGTGCCCCTTCCAGACCATGTTGCGCAGGTCGTCGTTCATGTTCTCGTCGGCGGGGAAGGGCATCAGGGCCAGCTTCACGCCCAGGGCGTCGGCCAGGGCCTGGGCCAGATCGACATCGATGCCCTTGCCGTCCTGATGGAACGGCGGCATGTCGTTGTAGATGCCGACCTTCAGGGTGCCGTGCTCGCGCACCTGGGCCAGGGTGGTGGCCGCTGCCGGCCACATCGGCGCCGTCAGGGCGACGGCGGCCAGACCGCGCAGCAGGGCGCGGCGGCCAGGATCCGTGGTGTGCATGGTGAAACCTCCGGCCCGCTCAGGGCATGGGCTTTTCGCGGCGGGTTTCGAGGTAGGCCTTGATGGTCCACAGCGCTTCCTGGCTCAGCACGCCTTCGAAGGGCGGCATGTAGACGGCGCCGTTGCGGGTGCGGCCATGCCGCACGGTGGTGATGAAGTACTCGTCCATGTCCGCCTTGCAGGCCTTGCGCTGGTCGGCGTCGGGCATGCCCACGCAGTCGTTGTCCAGGCGGCGCAGGTCGGGGGCGATGCCGCCGGAGATGGCCTCCAGGCCGTGGCAGCGGGCGCAGTTCTGGTTGAAGCCCGAGGTGCCGATCTTGATGGCCAGCTCATTGCCGCTGAACGGATTCTCGGTGCGCCAGCCCTCGCCCAGGTTGGGCAGGCCGGTGGTGTCGATGGGCTGGGGCGTCACATCGCCGTGGGCCCAGGCGGCCAGGCCGGCAGCGCCCAGGCTGCACAGCAACGCGCCCATGCGTGCCCAGCGCGCCAAGGGATGGAGTCGGTTGCGGGAAACGGTCGAGGTCATGTGGCTTGTCTCCTGTTGTCGATGTCGGGAACCGTGGCCTGACCGAACGCAAACCATGTGCCATGGCCAATTGCTTCACGCGGGAACAGTTGTTGCACTGATTCCCACGACCCCAGCGATCTGCTTCAATGCCTCTGCCACCTAGCGTGGCGCAGGCATGGGTGGTGTGGTCAAGCACCTGACAGACAGGCAACCGAAAGGCATCAGAACCTGTTGCAGGAATGAACAGTTCCGGTCCTCGGGAGGACAGATCCTCTCAGGGTTGACCCGGGACAAGACGGAGACAAGCCCGCTTGCGGGCGGCAGGAGAACACAGATGACCATGTCGACGGGCAATGCCCCGGCCGGAGACCGGACGGGCGCCTTCGCGGGGGGGTGGACGTCCCCGGTGGCGATGCCGCAGGACCTGGCCCAGGCCCATCTGGAGCGCATCGAGCAGTCGCATCTGCGCTGCGCGGCCCTGGGGCTGTCGCGGGTGGAACGGCCCGACTACGAACCCATGCTGCGGGGCGACCTGAACCTGGCGCAGGAGCGCAACCTGCGTTTGTTCAGCCGGGCGGCGCCGGTGATGGAGTTGCTGCTGGAGCAGATCGTCAACACCGACAGCATGATCGTGCTGACCGATGCGCAGGGCACCATCCTGCACACCGTGGGGGACGACAGCTTCATGGCCCGGGCCAACAAGGTCGCGCTGTCGCCCGGGGTGAACTGGGCCGAGCAGTCCAAGGGCACGAACGCGGTGGGCACGGCCCTGGTGGAGGAGCGGCCCACGCTGGTCCACGCCGCCGAGCACTTCATGCACATCAACAGCTTCCTGACCTGTTCGGCCGCGCCCATCTTCGACCCGCGCGGCAACATCCTCGGGGTGCTGGACGTCAGCGGCGATCAGCGCACCTACCACCAGCACACCATGGGTCTGGTGCGCATGTCGGCCCGCATGATCGAGAACCACTGGCTGACCGACGACAGTGGGGACCGCCTGCGGCTGCACTTCCACATCCGGCCCGAGTTCATCGGCACCCTGCTCGAGGGCATTCTGGTGGTGGGCGCCGATGGCCGCATCCAGGGGGCCAACCGGGCCGCGCTGGACCTGCTGGACATGAGCAGCGCGTCGGTGCGTCTGCACACGCTCGACAGCCTCTTCAACATCAATCTGGGCGTGCTGGTGGACCACCTGCGGGCGCCGCTGGCGCAGCCCATGCGCCTGCAACTGCCCAATGGCCGCCTGCTGCATGCCAGCCCGCGCGTCACCGGCGCGCTGCAGCGCCTGACCGGCCTGGGCGAGCCGCTGCCCGCGTCTTCCCTTCCCCAGGCGACGGAGGTGCCGGTCGAACGGCTGGCCGGCCTGTCCGGCACGGAGGAGCGGGCCCGGGCCGATGCCGCGGCCGCCGAGTCCCGTCTGTCGGGCCTGCACTACCTGGCCACCGGCGACGCGCAGATCGAATCGGTGGTGCGCAAGGTGCAGCGCATCCTCAACCGCGACATTCCGCTGATGATCCTGGGCGAAACCGGCACGGGCAAGGAGTTGCTGGCGCGCGCCGTCCACCAGGATTCGCACCGCGCCAAGCAGCCCTTCGTGGCGGTCAACTGTGCCTCCATTCCCGAGACCCTGATCGAGGCCGAGCTGTTCGGCTACGAGGAGGGCGCCTTCACCGGCGCGCGCCGCAAGGGCGCCACCGGCCGCATCCTGCAGGCCAACGGCGGCACGCTGTTCCTGGACGAAATCGGGGACATGCCGCTGGGCCTGCAGGCACACCTGCTGCGTGTCCTGCAGGAACGCTGCGTCACCCCGCTGGGCAGCCAGAAATCCATCCCGGTGGACATTGCGGTGGTTAGCGCCACCCACCGGGACCTGCGCGGCATGATCGAGCAGGGCAAGTTCCGCGAAGACCTCTACTACCGGCTCAACGGCCTGGTGGTGCGCCTGCCGGCCCTGCGCGACCGCAGCGACCTGGCGGTGGTGGCCCGGCGCATCCTGAGCACCCTGGGTGTCGGCGGTGACCTGCAGATCAGCCCGGCGGTGATGGCCCTGTTCCAGCGCTACCAGTGGCCCGGCAATGTGCGCCAGCTGGCCACGGTGCTGCGCACGGCGGCGGTGATGGCGGCCGGCGAGCCGCAGATCACCGAGCAGCACCTCTCGGACGATTTCCTGGACGATGTGCGGCGGCAGCCCCCACCGTCCCCGGCCGCGGCAGAACCTGCCTTTGCATCGCCGGCCACCGCCTACGCGGGGTCGGGCTTCTCGGAGCCGGTTCCGGCCTGGGCGCCATCGGCCCCCGCGGCGCGCCTGCCGCAGCCCGCCCCGGGCGAGCCGGTGGCCGAGGCGGCCTCTGCAGCCGGCTCGCGCACGCTGGGCGAGGCCGAGATCGACCTGATCCGCGCGGCGGTCGAGGCGGCGCAGGGCAACATCTCGCTGGCTTCCAAGCAGTTGGGCATCAGCCGCAACACCATCTACCGCAAGCTGCGCTGGGCGACCAAGCCCTGATGCCGAGCCAGGCACGGGACAACCCTGTGCCAATGACAGCGGCCTGTCACCCGGGTGCTCCAGCTTGGGACAGGCCGCACGGGCGGCCCGCCGGGAGGCGGGCGCCGATCCCCCGACCGGCATGCAGACAAACCCCCGGCAGTCCGCGGCGCCCGCCGCCTTGGCGGGGCTGCGGCTCGGGATGAACCCCTAAGCCCGGCGGATTCGCGGCAAAGGGGCATGGGCTTTGCAAAAGGAAAGGCGTCCGGCGCGGGATGGGCCCGCACCGACACACGACCGACCCTGATGGAGACAACCATGACCTGGACCACCCCCGCCTACCAAGACCTGCGCTTCGGCTTCGAGATCACGATGTACATCGCCGCGCGCTGAGCCGCAGGCCTGTTCCCGGGGGCGGCTGCCAGGGTCTGCTGATGGCCGCTGCTGCCCCCCACCTTCCGAATCTCTCCGGTGTCTTCCCATGAAAATCCTTGTGCTCGGCTCCGGCGCGGGTGGCGGTTTCCCGCAGTGGAACTGCAACTGCGCCCTGTGTGCCGGCCAGCGGCAGGGCCAGATCAGCGCCCAGGCCCGCACCCAGAGCTCCATCGCCGTCTCGCCTGACGGAGAGCGCTGGGTCCTGCTCAACGCCTCCCCGGACATCGGCACCCAGATCCGCCAGCATCCGCAACTGCATCCCCGCCGCGGGCTGCGCCACACCCCCATCGAGGCGGTGGTGCTGATGGATGCGCAGATCGACCACGTCACCGGCCTGCTGGGCCTGCGCGAAGGCCCGCGCATCAACCTCTACGCCACGCCCTGCGTGTTCGAGGACCTGACCACCGGCCTGCCCCTACTCAATGTGCTGGAGCACTACTGCGGCACCCGCTGGCACATGGTGCCCGTGGGCGCCGAGCAGCAGAGCGCCGAATTCGAGATCCCCGGCTTCGAGGACCTGTCCTTCACCGCGGTGGCCATTCCCGGCAAGGCGCCGCCGTACTCGCCGCATCGCCGCGAACAGGTGGTGGGCGACAACATCGCGCTGCTGATCGAAGACCGGCGCGACGGCCAGACCCTGTTCTATTCCCCCGGCCTGGCCGAAGTGGGCGAGCTGGAGCTGGGCTGGATGCGCCGCGCCGACTGCCTGATGGTGGACGGCACCTTCTGGCGCGAGGACGAGATGCAGGCCGCCGGCCTGAGCGCCAAGTCCGCCGCCGAGATGGGCCACCTGCCGCAGACCGGCCAGCCCGGACGCCCCGGCATGCTGGATGTGCTGCAGACCACCCTGGCGCGCCGCAAGGTGCTCATCCACATCAACAACAGCAACCCCATCCTGGACGAAGGCAGCGCGCAGCGCGCCCTGCTGACCGCCAGCGGTGTCGAGGTGGCCTACGACGGCATGGAGATCACGCTGTGAACGCCCTGGTTTTTGACAGCGCCCCCCCCGCATTCGACGAACGCGCCCCCTGGGCCTGGACCGAGTTCGAAGCCCGGCTGCGCGCGCGCGAATCGCGCTACCACATCCACCACCCCTTCAACGGCCGCCTCAACCGCGGCGAGCTGGCGCCCTTCCAGGTGCGCGGCTGGGTGGCCAACCGCTTCTACTACCAGGTCCGCATCCCGCAGAAGGACGCGGCCGTGCTGGCCCACTGCCCGGACCGCGAGGAGCGTCGCCGCTGGCTCGAGCGCATCCTGGACCACGACGGCCGGGGCGACTACGAAGGCAGCAACGCCGGCGGCATCGAGGCCTGGAGCCGCCTGGGCGAGGCCACCGGCCTGGCCCGCGAGGACCTCTGGAGCCACCGCCATGTGCAGCCCGGCGTGCGCTTCGCGGTCGACGCCTATGTCAACTTCGCCGCCCAGTCGCCCTGGGAAGAGGCGGCCATCTCCTCGCTGACCGAGATGTTCGCCCCGCGCATCCACGCCGACCGCCTGGCCGGCTGGCCCAGCCTCTACCCCTGGATCCAGCCCGAGGGCCTGGGCTACTTCCGCAGCCGCATTCCGCTGGCCACGCGCGACGTGGAGCACGGCCTGGAAGTGGCGCGCCGCTGGTGCAGCACCCGGGCGCGCCAGGAGCGGGCGCTGGAGATCCTGGACTTCAAGCTCGATGTGCTGTGGTGCATGCTCGATGCGATCGAGCGCGCCTACCCCGACGACCTGCCCGAGGAGCGCCGCCCATGAATCCCGCCCTGCCGCTGACGGTCTCGCCCCGCATCGCACCGCTGTTCCGTCTGCAGTACGAGGCGGCCCAGGAAGCCTGGGTGCTGCTCTATCCCGAGGGCATGGTGCGGCTGAACACGCCGGCGGCGGAGATCCTGCGCCGCTGCGACGGCCAGCGTGACGTGGCGGCCATCATCGCCGACCTGGAGCAGTGCTTCCAGCAGAGCGGACTGGCGGACGACGTGCAGGCCTTCCTGGGCCATGCCGGCGAGCGCGGCTGGCTGGTCTGAACGCAGCCGCCGCAGGACACCGAGATGGCCCCGCTTCCTTCCGCCACCCAGGCCTCGGTCAAGCCGCCGTTCTGGCTGCTGGCCGAGCTGACCTACCGCTGCCCGCTGCACTGCGCCTTCTGCTCCAACCCGGTGGACTACGCCCGCCATGACCAGGAGCTGGACACCGCCACCTGGAAGCGCGTGCTGGCCGAGGCCCGCGCCATGGGCGCGGTGCAGCTGGGCTTCTCCGGCGGCGAGCCGCTGCTGCGCGAGGACTTGGAGGAACTGGTGGCCCACGCCCACGGCCTGGGCTTCTACACCAACCTCATCACCTCCGGCATCGGCCTGACCGAGGCCCGGGCCCGCGCCCTGAAGGAGGCGGGGCTGGACCACATCCAGCTGTCCTTCCAGGACTCGACCCGCGAGCTCAACGACTTCATCAGCTCCACCCGCACCTTCGAGCTCAAGAACAAGGTGGCCGGCATCATCAAGTCGCTGGGTTACCCCATGGTGCTCAACTGCGTGATGCACCGCTTCAACCTGCCGCATGTGGGCCGCATCATCGAGATGGCCGAGCGCATGGGCGCGGACTACCTGGAGCTGGCCAATACCCAGTACTACGGCTGGGCCTGGCTCAACCGCGAGGCCCTGATGCCCACGCGCGACGAACTGCGCGACGCCGAGGCCATGGTCATGGCCTACCGCGAACGCGGGGTCTCGCGCATGAAGGTGCTGTGGGTCTCGCCCGACTACGCCGATGCCAAGCCCAAACCCTGCATGGCCGGCTGGGGGGCGGTCTTCCTGGTGGTGGCGCCCGATGGCGCGGCGCTGCCCTGCCACAGCGCGCGCATGCTGCCGGGCCTGGACTTTCCCAACCTGCGCGACACCCCGGTGCGCGAGGCCTGGGTCGAGAGCGCGGCCTTCAACGCCTACCGCGGCCAGGGCTGGATGGACCCGACCTGCGCCGGCTGCGACGACCGGCATACCGACCACGGCGGCTGCCGCTGCCAGGCCTTCCTGGTCACCGGCGAGGCGGCGGCCACCGACCCGGTCTGCCCCAAGAGCCCGGCCCGCGGCCTGATCGACGCGGTGCTCGATGGCGCCCGCCACCGGGCCGAGCCCGCCAGCGCGCCGCTGCGCTTCGTGCCCGGCGCGGCCAAGGCCGGCGGCCTGGTCTTCCGGGGTGATGCGGCCTCGCTGGCGCTCAGCGCGGACTCGGGCGCGGGCTTGGGCACGGACCCGGCGGCCACGCCGGCCTCTGCATGCTGAGCGTGCGCGGCCTCACCCAGCGCTACGGCGCGCTGGTGGCGCTGGACGGCCTGAACCTGGACATCGCCGCTGGCAGCTTCACCGCGCTGCTGGGGCCCAACGGGGCCGGCAAGAGCACGCTGTTTCAGGTGCTCAGCGGCCTGTACGCGGCCGACGAGGGCGAGGTGACGGTGGCCGGCTGCTCCCTGGCCCGCCAGCCCTGCGCGGCCCTGGCCCGGCTGGGCGTCGTGTTCCAGCAGCCTTCGCTGGACCTGGACCTCACTGTGCGGCGCAACCTGCGCTTCCATGCGCGGCTGCAGGGCCTGTGCGCCGCAGAGGCGGAGCATCGCATCGAGGCCCTGGCCGAGCGCTTCCGATTCACCGTGCTGCTGGACGCCGCGGCGCGCACGCTCTCGGGCGGCCAGCGTCGCAAGGTGGAGCTGGCGCGGGCCCTGCTGCACGGGCCGGCCCTGCTGCTGATGGACGAGGCCACCGTGGGCCTGGACCCGCGCTCGCGCCAGGAGCTGCTGGCCGACCTGCACGCCGGTGTGCGCGAGCAGGGCCTGACGGTGCTGTGGGCCACCCACCTGGTGGACGAGGCGGTCCAGGCCGACCGCGTGCTGGTGCTGCACCACGGTCACCTGCTGGCCGATGGCCCGCCCGAGGCGGTCACCCAGCGGCTGGGCGGCCAGACCCTGGAAGCGGCCTTCCTCCGGGCCACCCAGCACTGAGCCGGCACCGAACCTTCCCGTTGTTGCCCCCGTCCGCGGTTCCCCCCATGCGCTCCCCCCATCCCGTCCTCGTGCTCACGCAGCCCCTGCACCGCCGCGCACCGCTGGCCCATGTGGCCGGCGCGGTGGCGGCCATCGTCGGCCGCGAGCTGCAGCGCTTCGTGCAGCAGCGCGGCCGCCTGGTCTCGGCCCTGGTGCGGCCCCTGCTTTGGCTGGCGGTGTTTGCCGCGGGCTTCCGCCACGACCTGGGCGCCCAGCCCACCGCACCCTACGGCGCCGCAGTGGACTACGCCACCTACGTGCTGCCCGGCCTGATGGGCATGGTCATGCTCTTCAACGGCATGCAATCCTCGCTGGCGCTGGTCTATGACCGCGAGATGGGCCTGATGCGCCTCTTGTTGACCGCACCACTGCCGCGCCCGCTGCTGCTGGGCGCACGGCTGCTGGCCGCTGCCGTGCTGAGCCTGGTGCAGGTGGCGGCCTTCCTGGCGGTGGCTGCGCTGATGGGCAGCACGCTGCCCTGGCAGCCGCTGGCGGCCCTGGGCGGGCTGCTGGCCCTGTTGACCAGCGCGCTGATGCTGGCCGCGCTGGGCCTGCTGCTGTCGGTCACCGTGCGCCAGCTGGAGAACTTCGCCGGCGCGATGAACTTCGTGATCTTCCCGCTGTACTTCCTCTCCACGGCGCTCTACCCGCTGTGGAAGCTGCAGGCCTCCGGTGCCGGCTGGGTCAGCGCGGCGGCCCGGCTCAATCCATTCACCCATGCCGTGGAGTGGATGCGTTTTGCTTTTCACGGCCAGTCGGCCGGCGCCTCGCCCTGGATCGTGCTGGGCACGCTCGTCGTCAGTTTCGCGCTGGCCTGCTGGGCTTACGACCCGCGGCGCGGCCTGGGCCGGGCCGGCGGCCGGGGGCTGGCGGGATGAGGGGAGAGAGGGTGATCGTGAGCCTGCTGCGCCGTCTGGGCGCCATCGCCCGCCACTGGGTGGCGGCCTGGGTGTCGGTGTGGTTGCTGCTGGCCAGCCTGCCGGGCTGGGCCGGTCAGCTGGATGCGGCTGCGCTGCAGGCCCGCCTGCCGGCGCCGCTGGTGCTGGGCGAGCGTGATGCACAGCTGCCGGTCTGGCCGGTGTTCCGACCGGAGACCACCTCCCGCTCGCTGGCCGGCTACGTTTTCGAGTCGGTCGATTTCGCGGCGCTGCCGGGGTTTTCCGGCACGCCGGTGGACCTGCTCATCGTGCTGGACCCGCAGGGCCGGCTGGTCGATGTGCAGGTGGTGTCGCAGCACGAGCCGGTCTTTGTCGATGGCCTGGGGCCGGCGCCGCTGCTGCACTTCGTCGAGCAGTACAAGGGCCTGTCGCTGCGCCAGTCGGTGCGCATCGGCGGACCGGGGCCGCGCGGCGTGCAGGCCACCAGCGCCAATGTCACCTTCGACGGCGTCGCCAAGGCCACCGCCTCGGTGCGCATCGTCAACCAGAGCGTGCTGTCGGCCGCCCTGCAGGTGGCCCGGGCCAAGATGGGCTGGGCCGGCGGTGCCGACCCGGCCAGCCTGGCCCGGGTGCGCGAGGACAGCTGGCGGCCGATGGATGCCGCCGCCCTCCAGCGCGCGGGCCTGCTCAGCGTGCTGACGGTGGGGGCGGCCGAGGGCGAGAAGGCCTTTGCCGGCAGCGGCGTGGAACAGCCGGTGCCGCCGGGCGCACCGCCGCTGGCGGAAGTGGCGGTGGCCTGGCTGAGCGCGCCGCTGGTGGGCCGCAACCTGCTCAGCGAGGCCGGCTGGGAGCACCTGAAGGGCCGGCTGGATCCGGGCGACCAGGCCCTGCTGGTGGTGCCGCTGTCGGGCTACAGCTTCGTGGGCGAGGACTTCACCCGCGGCGCGGTGCCCGACCGCCTGAACCTGCACCAGGGCGAGCTCTCGATCGAGCTGCGCGACCTGGACCTGGATGAGCCGCTGAAGCTGCCGCCCGGCTGGAACGGCCGCGATGCCAAGGTCATGCGCGTGATCGGCGCGGCCGGCCTGGACCCGGGCCAGCCGCTGGACTTCGGCCTGCGGGTGGTGCGCACCAAGGGCTCCGGCTTCGTCGAGAAGATCGCCCGCGACTTCACGCTGCGCTACACCCTGCCGGAGGACCAGCTGATCCGCCCCGAGCCGCCCCAGGCGCCGTGGGTGGCGGCCTGGAAGAGCCGCTGGGTGGACCTGGCCGTGCTGGCAGTGGCGCTGGCCCTGCTGGGCGGCGCGCTGCTGCGGCCGTCGGTGTGGGTGAGCCGGCCACACTGGCTGCCGCGGGCGCGGGTGGGTTTCCTGCTCTTCACGCTGGGCTTCATCGGCTGGTGGGCCCAGGGGCAGCTCTCCATCGTCAACCTCACCGCGCTCATCCAGGCCCTGCGCGAGGGGCGCGGCCTGGGCTTCTTCCTGCTCGACCCGATGACCGTGGCGCTGTGGGCCGTGGTGGCGGTGAGCCTGGTGCTGTGGGGCCGCGGCACCTTCTGCGGCTGGCTGTGCCCCTTCGGCGCCTTCCAGGAGCTGGTCTCGCAGCTGGGCCAAAGGCTGGGGATCAAGCCCCGGCGCCTGCGCCAGGTCTGGGACCGGCGCCTCAAGCGTTTGAAGTACGTCGTGCTGGCGGGGATCGTCGGCGTGGCCGCCGTGGCGCCGGTGCATGGCGCCTGGGTGGACCGGGTGGTGGAGTTCGAGCCCTTCAAGACGGCCATCACCCTGGGCTTCCAGCGGGCCTGGCCGGCGGTGGTCTGGGCGGTGGGGCTGCTGGCTCTCTCGCTGTTTCTCTACAAGGGCTTCTGTCGCTACCTCTGCCCCTTGGGCGCGGGCCTGGCCCTGCTGGGCCGGCTGCGCCGCTGGGACTGGATCGCCCGGCGCATGGAGTGCGGCACGCCCTGCCAGACCTGCCGCCACCGCTGCCATTACCAGGCCATCGCGCCCGAGGGCACGGTGGACTACGCCGAGTGCTTCCAGTGCCTGGACTGCGTGGCCATCCACGACGACCCGGCCCGCTGTGCCCCGCTGATCGCCCAGGCGCGCCAGCGGGTGATCCCGATCCGCGCGGTGCCGGCCCAGCGGCCCGGCCGCGCGCCGGCCTGAACCCGCAGGAGGTTTGCCATGCGCCGACAACAGTTCCTCCGCTGCGCCCTGGGGGCGCTGCTGGCTCCTGCCGCGGCCCGTGCCGCGACGTCCGCCAAGCCCCTGCACTGGGACACCCGTTCGCTGGTGGGCTTCGGCACCACGCTGAGCCTGCAGGCCGCCCACACCGATCCGGAGCGTCTGCGCGAGGCGCTGGATGCCGCGGTGGCGCTGCTGCAGCGCCTGCACGGGCAGATGAACCTGTTCGATCCGGACAGCGCGCTCTCGCGCCTGAACCGCGAGGGGCGGCTGGCCCATCCGCCGGCCGATCTGCTGGGCCTGCTGCGCCGTGCCCAGGCCATCTCGGCGCGCAGCGGCGGCAGCTTCGATGTCACGGTGCAGCCGCTGTGGGTGCTGTACGACCGCTGCCGCCAGCAGGGGCGCTTGCCCACGTCGGCGGAGCGTGAGGCCGCGCGGCAGAAGGTGGGCTGGCAGGGCCTGCACCTGGCGACGGACGAGATCCGCCTGGCGCAGCCGGGCATGGGTGTCACGCTCAACGGCATTGCCCAGGGCCATGCGGCCGACCTGACGGCCCGGCTGCTGCGCCGCCACGGCGTGGCCCATGCCCTGGTCGATGCCGGCGAGTGGGCGGCCCAGGGGCACAACGCCAAGGGACAGCCCTGGACGCTGGCGGTGGCCGACCCGCGCCAGGCCGAGGCCTGGGTGGACCGGGTGGGGCTGCAGGGCGCCTGTCTGGCCACCTCGGCCGACAACCCCAGCTGCTTCACGCCGGACTTCCGCCACCACCACATCCTGGATCCGCGCACCGGCGATTCGCCACCGGCCTTTGCCGAGGTCAGCGTGCTGGCGCGCGAAGGCGCGCTGGCCGATGCGCTGACCAAGGTCGTCTTCATGGCCGGCCCCCAGGGCGCCGCCGCCGTGGCGCGGGACTGGGGCGTGGCGGTGATGACCATCGACAAGGCCGGACGTCGCTGGGCCAGTGCGGGCTGGCCCGGGCTCAGGGCCTGAGCCGCCTGTCCCGCTGCGACACGTCGAACTGGGACACCCGGTGTTCAAGCTTGTAGCAATCCGGTATCCGACGAACGGGGAAACCCGTGGACACCCCGGCCTTTGCAGACCCGCAAGGGCTCCGGAATCCTGCCCCGGCCATGGCACGGACATTGCGCTGTTTGACGGCGCTCAACCGCACGCCAGTCCGGTCCACCGGACGGCGCCCACCCACGAGGAGACAACATGCGACCGACCCTCTTGAACCTGATGATGGCCATTGGCCTGGCAGCTGCTGCCACCACCCACGCTGCCGGCGTGACCGATCAGATGATCGACACCGAGTCTTCGGCCTCGGGCAATGTGCTGAGCTGGGGAGGCACCCCGCAAGGCCAGCGCTTCTCGCCGCTCAACAAGATCAACACGGCCAACGTCAGCAAGCTGACCCCCGTGTGGGCTTTCTCCTTCGGCGGTGAGAAGCAGCGCGGCCAGGAAGCCCAGCCGCTGGTCTACAACGGCCGGATGTTCATCACCGGTTCCTACTCGCGCCTGTACGCGCTGGATGCCGCCACCGGCAAGAAGCTCTGGAAGTACGAGCACCGTCTGCCCGAGGGCATCATGCCCTGCTGCGACGTGGTCAACCGCGGCGCCGCGCTGTACGACGATCTGGTGATCTTCGCCACGCTGGATGCCCAGCTGGTGGCCCTGAAGCAGGACACCGGTGATCTGGTCTGGAAGACCAAGATCGACGACTACTCGGCCGGCTACTCGGCCACCGCCGCTCCCATCATCGCGGGCGGCCTGCTGCTGACCGGCGTGTCCGGTGGCGAATTCGGCGTGGTCGGCCGCGTCGAGGCGCGTGACCCCAAGACAGGCAAGCTGGTCTGGACCCGCCCGACCGTCGAAGGCCACATGGGCTACATCTGGGACAAGGACGGCAACAAGAAGGAAAACGGCATCTCCGGCACGACCAATCAGACCTGGCCGGGTGACCTGTGGAAGACCGGCGGCGCGGCCACCTGGCTGGGCGGCACCTACGACTCCAAGACCGGCCTGGCCTACTTCGGCACCGGCAACCCGGCCCCCTGGAACAGCCACCTGCGCAAGGGCGACAACCTGTTCTCCTGCTCCACCGTCGCCATCGACGTGAAGACCGGCAAGATCGTCTGGCACTACCAGGGCACGCCCAACGACAGCTGGGACTTCGACGGCGCCAACGAGTTCATCACCTTCGACCAGGACGGCAAGCGCCTGGGCGCCAAGGCCGACCGCAACGGCTTCTTCTACGTGCTGGACGCCAACACCGGCAAGCTGCAGAACGCCTTCCCCTTCGTCAAGAAGATCACCTGGGCCACGGGCGTGGACCTGAAGACCGGCCGTCCGAACTTCGTGCCGGAAAACCGCCCGGGTGATCCGACCGCAGGCGACGGCAAGAAGGGCAGCGAGGTCTTCGCGGCACCGGGCTTCCTGGGCGGCAAGAACCAGATGCCGATGGCCTACAGCCCGCAGACCCACCTGTTCTACGTGCCCTCCAACGAGTGGGGCATGGAGATCTGGAACGAGCCGGTGGCCTACAAGAAGGGCGCGGCCTACCTGGGCGCGGGCTTCACCATCAAGCCGCTCAACGACGACTACATCGGTGCCCTGCGTGCGGTGGACCCCAAGACCGGCAAGATCGTCTGGGAAGTCAAGGACAACGCCCCGCTGTGGGGTGGTGTGCTGACCACCGGCGGCAACCTGGTCTTCTGGGGCACGCCCGAGGGCTACCTGAAGGCGGCCGACGCCAAGACCGGCAAGGTGGTCTGGCAGTTCCAGACCGGTTCGGGCGTGGTGGCCCCTCCGATCACCTGGCAGCAGAACGGCGAGCAGTACGTGGCCGTGGCCTCGGGCTGGGGTGGCGCCGTGCCGCTGTGGGGTGGCGAAGTGGCCAAGCGGGTCAACTTCCTCGAGCAGGGCGGCATGATGTGGGTGTTCAAGCTGCCCAAGAGCTGATCACCTTCGTCTGATCTTTCGATGACCGGGGAGGGGGCCGAGGGCTCCCTCCCGCGCCGGAGGCTGGCCCTCCGGCTGGAGTACGCAGCATGAACTCTTCCTTCTTCTCCCGTCGCGTCTTCATGATCCAGGCCCTGGGTGTGGCTGGTGCGGGGGCCGCCCTGTCCGAATCCGCCCTGGCGGCCCTGCCGGTCAAGCACGTCGAGGAAACCGACGAGACCGCGGTGGCCCTGGGCTACAAGCACGACACCACCAAGGTCGACAGCGCCAAGTTCCCCAAGCACCAGCCCTCGCAGCGCTGCGTGGACTGCGGCTTCTTCCAGGGCGCCGCCACCGACGAGTGGGCGGGCTGCGCCATGTTCGGCCGCAAGCAGATCCACGCCAACGGCTGGTGCAACGCCTGGGTCAAGAAGCCCGCCTGACCGTCCCGCCGGTGACCGGGGCCAAGAGCCCTCGGCCACAATGGCGACATGCATGACGACACCTCCGGGACCTCGCCGCTGTGGCGGGATCCCGCGTTCGCCCGGGGCTTCCGGGAACTGGGCAGTGCCTCGCTGGGTATAGGCGCCTGGGGCCTGGTGACCGGTGTGGCCATGGTCAAGAGCGGCCTGGGCGTGCCGCTGTCGCTGGCCATGACCTTGCTGGTCTTTGCCGGCAGTGCCCAGCTGGCGGCGCTGCCGCTGATCGTGCAGGGCGCGCCGATGTGGCTGGTCTGGGCCACCGCGGCCTGCGTCAACCTGCGCTTCGTCATTTTCAGTGCCGGCTGGCGGCCCTACTTCGGCCACCGTCCCTTCTGGCAGAAGGTGGCCCACGCCTACCTGGCCGGTGACCTGAACTACGTCCTGTTCGTCAAGGCCTACCCCGATCCTGTGCCCCAGTCGGGTCAGTGGCCCTTCTTCTGGGGCGGGGCGGCGGTGAACTGGCTGGCCTGGCAGGGCTTCTCGGTGCTGGGCATCGTGCTGGCCCACCACATTCCCACCGAATGGGGCCTGGGTTTTGCCGGCACCCTGGCGCTGATGGGTCTGACCGGCACCCTGCTGGTGGACCGTGCCACCTGGGTGGCCGGCGCCGTGGCGGCCTGTGCCGCGCTGGCGGCCTACGCGCTGCCGCTCAAGCTCAACATCGTGGTGGCCATCGCCGCAGCGGTCGCCATCGGTCTGGTGATGGACCACCTGGCCCCGGCCGGTCGCCTGCTGGCCCAGCGCAAGGAGCTGTGATGAGCCCGCTGGAGACCTGGATCACCCTGATCGGCATGACCGTGATCACCATCGTGACCCGTGGCTTCTTCTCGCTGCCGCGGCGCGACATCCCCATGCCCGGCTGGCTGCGCGATGCGCTGCGCTATGCGCCGCTGGCCGCACTGATGGCCGTGGTGGCGCCCGAGGTGCTGATGGACCACGGCCAATTGCTGCACAGCTGGCAGGCGCCGCGGCTGTGGGGCGCGCTGGCGGCGGCTGGCTGGTTCGCCTGGCGGCGCGACATCCTGGGCACCATCGTGTGCGGCACGGCCGTCATGCTGGTGCTGCGCCTGGGCCTGGGCTGGGGCGGCTGATCAGCCCCCGGTGGCGTCCAGCTCGGCGCGGGTCGGGGGCTGGCAGCCGGCACGAGCGCAGTTGAGCGCGGCGGCCCGCAACGCACGCCGCAGGGTGGCGTCCACCCTTTGCGCGGCGGCACCGGGGGCGTGCTGCGCGTCCTCCAGCCAGTCGGCCAGGCAGGTGCCCCAGAAGGTGTCGCCTGCGCCCACCGTGTCCACCACCTGCGTGGCCGCAGCCGGCAAGGCGGCGCCTCGATCCCCCACGCTCAGCCAGGCGCCTCGTGCGCCGAAGGTGAGGGCGCCGCGCCGGTGGGAGGGTTGCCGCAGGCGCTGCCACAGGGCAGGGGCTTCGTTCAGCGATGGGAGGGCGGGGAGGTCCATCAGCACGGCCAGGTCCTCGTCGCTGGCCTTGACCCAATGTGCGTGGGCCAGCGCGGCCCACACGGCCGAGCGGTAGGCGTCCAGGTCCGCGGCCAGGCGGGGGCGCAGGTTGATGTCCAGGCTGATCGTCCAGCCGCGCGCGGCCAGGGTTTCCATCACCCGCAGCGTGGCCTCGTGCTGCGGCGGCACCAGCATCAGCGAGCCGGTGTGCAGCACGCCGGGTGGTTGATCCGCCAGGGCGGCCAGCACCGAGACGGGCGACCAGTCCCGGTCGGCGATGCCCTCGCGGTAGAAGCCGTAGCGGGCGCTGTCGCCCTCGAAGCTGACCACCGCCAGCGCGGTGGGCCACGCGCTGCCGGGGCCACCCGGGGCGATGCCGTCGGCCTCGGCCTGACGCCGCAGGGCCTGACCGAAGGCGTCGGTCGAGAAGGGCGTCATCCACCGCACCGCACGGCCTTGAAGGGCGGCCGCGCGGGCCAGGTTGAAGGGGCTGCCGCCCATGCGGGGGAGCAGGCGGCCGTCGGGTTCGGCAAAGCAGTCCATCAGGGCCTCGCCCAGCACATGCAGGATGGGAGCGGACGGGGCGGCGGCAGGATGGTCGGGCATGGTGAGCAAGGCGTTCCGGCCTCAATATACGGGGCTGCGTTTGGCCTTCCCTGCATCCGCGGCCAAAATAGCGATTTCACCCTGGTTACCAACCCACGTCTTCCTCGATACCACCATGAACGTCATCCGTTTCGCCGATCTCGTCGCCCAAGGCCAAGTGGCGGGCCAGCGCGTCTTCATCCGCGCCGACCTGAACGTCCCGCTGGACGACGCGGGCCGCATCACCGAGGACACCCGCATCCGCGCCTCGGTGCCCTGCATCGAGATGGCCCTGCAGGCCGGCGCCGCGGTGATGGTCACCTCCCACCTGGGCCGCCCCACCGAGGGTGAGTTCAAGCCCGAGGACTCGCTGGCCCCGGTGGCCGCGCGCCTGTCCGAGCTGCTGGGCCGCGAGGTGAAGCTGGTGGCCGACTGGGTCGACGGCGTGGACGTGGCCCCCGGCCAGGTCGTGCTGCTGGAGAACTGCCGCGTCAACAAGGGTGAGAAGAAGAACAAGCCCGAGCTGGCGCAGAAGATGGCCGCCCTGTGCGACATCTACGTCAACGACGCCTTCGGCACCGCCCACCGCGCCGAAGGCACCACCTACGGCATCGCCGAGTACGCCAAGGTGGCCTGCGCCGGCCCGCTGCTGGCCGCCGAGATCGACGCCATCACCCAGGCGCTCGCGAACCCGAAGCGCCCGCTGATTGCCATCGTCGCCGGCTCCAAGGTCAGCACCAAGCTGACCATCCTGCAAAGCCTGTCGAGCAAGGTCGATGGCCTGATCGTGGGCGGCGGCATCGCCAACACCTTCCTGCTGGCCGCGGGCCTGAAGATCGGCAAGAGCCTGGCCGAGCCGGACCTGGTGGGTGAGGCCACCGCGGTGATCGAGGCCATGAAGGCCCGCGGCGCCGAGGTGCCCATCCCCGTGGACGTGGTCTGCGCCAAGACCTTTGCCGCCGATGCGCCGGCCACCGTCAAGGCCGCCAGCGAGGTGGCCGACGACGACCTGATCCTGGACATCGGCCCGAAGACGGCGGCCATCCTGGCCGACAAGCTCAAGGCCGCGGGCACCATCGTCTGGAACGGCCCGGTGGGCGTGTTCGAGTTCGACGCCTTCGCCCACGGCACCGAGACCATCGCCCGGGCGATTGCGTCCAGCGAGGCCTTCAGCATCGCCGGCGGCGGCGACACCCTGGCGGCCATCGCCAAGTACGGCATCGAGCAGGACGTGGGCTACATCTCCACCGGCGGCGGCGCCTTCCTGGAGGTGCTGGAGGGCAAGACCCTGCCGGCCTTCGAGATCCTGGCCAAGCGCGCGGCGGGCTGACCCCGGGGACGCGCCCCTCGACATGGTGTTATGCAAGTTTTGCATGACATCGACATGGGGGGCGCTTTCCTCTCCGGTCAGGAATAGATTGTGCGTCCGCTGTCGCGGGTGTCCTCGGCCATCGGGGCCGGCGGCACCCGCGCACTTCTTTGACGCCACCGTTCATGACCAAGCCTTCTCTTTCGCCTGCCGAACAAGCCCTGCGCGACGCTGCGCTGGAGTACCACCGCAGCCCCACGCGCGGCAAGATCGCCGTCACGCCGACCAAGCCCCTGGCCAACCAGCGTGACCTGAGCCTGGCGTATTCCCCCGGTGTGGCCTATGCCTGCCTGGCGATCGAGGAGGACCCCTCGCTGGCGGCGGACTACACCTCGCGCGCCAATCTGGTGGGCGTGGTGACCAACGGCACCGCGGTGCTGGGCCTGGGCAACATCGGCCCCTTGGCCGGCAAGCCGGTGATGGAAGGCAAGGGCTGCCTGTTCAAGAAGTTCGCCGGTGTCGACGTGTTCGACATCGAGCTGGCCGAGCACGACCCCGACAAGCTGGTCGACATCATCGCGGCGATGGAGCCCACGCTGGGCGGCATCAACCTCGAGGACATCAAGGCGCCCGAGTGCTTCTACATCGAGAAGAAGCTGCGCGAGCGCCTGTCCATTCCCGTCTTCCACGACGACCAGCACGGCACGGCCATCATCTCCAGCGCCGCGCTGCTCAACGGCCTGGAACTGGTGGGCAAGAAGATCGGCGAGGTCAAGCTGGCCGTTTCCGGTGCCGGCGCCGCCGCCATCGCCTGCCTGGACCTGATGGTCAGCCTGGGCGTGAAGACCGAGAACATCTTCGTCTGCGATTCCAAGGGCCTGATCCAGAGCGAGCGTGCCGACGCCCTGGCCGGCAAGCTCGACGAGTCCAAGCGGCGCTTCTGCCAGAAGACCGATGGCCGCACCCTGGCCGACGCGGTCAAGGATGCCGACGTCTTCCTGGGCTGCTCCACCGCCGGCGTGCTGACCGGCGAGATGGTCAAGACCATGGCGCGCGATCCCATCATCCTGGCCCTGGCCAACCCGGAGCCGGAGATCCGCCCGGAGATCGCCAAGGCGGCGCGCCCGGACTGCATCATCGCCACCGGCCGTTCGGACTACCCGAACCAGGTCAACAACGTCCTGTGCTTCCCCTACATCTTCCGTGGCGCGCTGGACTGCGGCGCCACCAAGATCACCGAGGCGATGAAGGTGGCCTGCGTGCACGAGATCGCCGCGCTGGCCAAGGCCGAGGCCTCCGATGAGGTGGCCGCCGCCTATGCCGGCAAGGACCTGCGCTTCGGCCCGGACTACCTGATCCCCACGCCTTTCGATGCCCGCCTGATCCTGCGCATCGCGCCGGCCGTCGCGCGCGCCGCCGCCGAATCCGGCGTGGCCACCCGCCCCATCGCCGACCTGGACGCTTACCGCGTCAGCCTGAGCCAGTACGTCTACCAGACCGGCATGTTCATGCGCCCGGTCTTCGTGGCCGCCAAGGCCGCGCCGGCCCGCGTGGTCTATGCCGAAGGCGAGGACGAGCGCGTGCTGCGCGCCGTGCAGGAGGTGATCTACGAGGGTCTGGCCAAGCCCATCCTGATCGGCCGTCCGGCCGTGGTGGCCATGCGCATCGAGCGCGCCGGCCTGCGCATGAAGCCGGGCGTGGACTTCGAGCTGGTCAACCCCGAGGACGATCCGCGCTTCCGCGAGTGCTGGGAGGCCTATCACCGCCAGATGGCCCGTGATGGCGTCTCGCCCGAGGCGGCCAAGGCCGCGGTGCGCCGCTCCAACACCCTGATCGCCAGCCTGCTGGTCAAGCTGGGCTATGCCGATGCGATGCTGTGCGGCCTGGTGGGCCGCTTCGACGCCCACTTCGACCACATCAGCTCTGTGATCGGCGCGCGCGCCGGCGTCTCGACGATGGCGACGATGAACGCGCTGATCATGGACCAGCAGACCCTGTTCATCACCGACACCTTCGTCAACGAGCTGCCCTCGGCCGAAGAACTGGCCAGCATCGCCCAGATGGCCGCGGAGGAAGTCCAGCGCTTCGGCCTGCCGCCCAAGGTGGCCTTCCTGAGCCATTCGATGTTCGGCAGCTCCAACCGGCCCAGCGCCAAGCGCATGCGCGCCGCGCGCGATCTGTTCGTCGCCCGCGCGCCGCAGATCGAGTGCGACGGCGAGATGCAGGGTGATGCGGCCCTGTCCGAGAGTGTGCGCGACGTGCGCCTGCCGGACTCCACGCTCAAGGGCGCGGCCAATGTGCTGGTGATGCCCAACCTGGACGCCGCCAACATCCTGTTCAACGTGCTGAAGGTGTCTTCCGGCCACAACGTCACGGTGGGCCCCATCCTGCTGGGCGCGGCCGCACCGGCCCACATCCTGACCCCGCAGGCCTCGATGCGTCGGGTGGTCAACATGACGGCCCTGGCCTCGGCCGACGTGGCCGCGGCCCGCAACGCGGGCTGAGAGGCTGCACACCGGGCGCGGGCTGCGGATAATCGACGGGACAAGGCGCGGGCATGGGTGCCCGCTGCCAACACATCCCAGGAGACCGCTGCCCATGCCCCGTGCCACCAAGATCGTCGCCACCCTCGGCCCTGCCTCCAGCGACCCGGTGGTCCTGGAGCGGCTCATCGCCGCCGGGGTGGACGTGGTCCGGCTGAATTTCAGCCACGGCAGCGCCCAGGACCACATCGACCGGGCCACGCTGGTGCGCGACATCGCCACCCGGCTGGGCAAGCCGGTGGCCCTGATGGCCGACCTGCAAGGCCCCAAGATCCGTGTGGGCAAGTTTGCCCAGGGCAAGGTGATGCTGGAGCCCGGCGCGCCCTTCGTGCTGGATGCCGCGCGCACCGAGCCCGGCGACGTGAACGGCGTGGGCCTGGACTACAAGGAACTGCCCCGCGACGTGCGTGCCGGCGACGTGCTGCTGCTCAACGACGGCCTCATCGTGCTGACGGTGGAGCGGGTGCAGGACGAGCGGGTGCACACCGTGGTCACCATCGGTGGAGAGCTGTCCAACAACAAGGGCATCAACAAGCAGGGCGGCGGCCTCACCGCGCCGGCCCTGACCGCCAAGGACATGGAGGACATCAAGACCGCGATGTCCTTCCAGTGCGACTATCTGGCGGTGAGCTTTCCCAAGAGCGCCACCGACATGGAGATGGCGCGCCAGCTGGCCAATGTGGCCGGTGAGCCCTGGCGGCACAAGCCGGCCATGATCGCCAAGATCGAGCGCAGCGAGGCCATCCCGCAGCTGGAGGCCATCCTCAAGGCCAGCGACGGCATCATGGTGGCCCGCGGCGACCTGGCCGTGGAGGTGGGCAATGCTGCCGTGCCGGGCCTGCAGAAGAGGATGATCCGCATGGCCCGCGAGATGGACCGGGTCGTCATCACCGCCACGCAGATGATGGAGTCCATGATCCAGAACCCGGTGCCCACCCGCGCCGAGGTGTCGGACGTGGCCAATGCGGTGCTGGACGGCACCGATGCGGTGATGCTCAGCGCCGAGACGGCCGCGGGCCGCTACCCGGTGGAGACGGTGCAGCACATGGCCGCCATCGCCGAGGAGGCCGAGCGCACCGAGGACACCCGGCTGGACGCCCAGTTCAGCGACCGCATCTACGGCCGCATCGACCAGTCCATCGCCATGGGGGCGCTGTTCACCGCCTACCACCTGGGCTGCAAGGCCATCATCGCGCTGACCGAATCGGGCTCGACCCCGCTGTGGATGAGCCGGCACAACATCCATGTGCCCATCTACGGCCTGACCAGCCAGCCCGTGGCCCGCGGCCGCATGGCCCTGTTCCGCAATGTGCGGGCGCTGCTGGTGCCGCGCTACACCGATCGCGAGCAGGCCCTGGCCGAGGCCGAGAACCTGCTGGTGGCCAGCGGTGTGCTCAAGCCCGGCGACACCTACGCCATCACCTGCGGCGAGCCCATGGGCACGCCGGGCGGCACCAACATGCTCAAGGTCTGCCGGGTGGGCTGAGGCGGGCGCCGGCTCAGCCGGCCCGGGCCATCGCGATCATGCGCGTCACCGCCTCGTTGGCGTGGCGCACCACCAGTTCCACCCCCTGGGACTCGCGGGCGAAGACGCGGAAGAGCTCGTCGGCAAAACCGTGGCCGATGCGGGCCACGCCACTGAAATCCAGTTCGGCTTGGCGGAACTGTCCCAGGCGGGCGGCCACGTGGCGGGCCTGGGCGCGGGACTCCAGTGCCACCCGCTCGCTGGTCAGGAGGCGCAGCGGGATCTGGGCACGCTCCAGGCCGTAGCCTTCGCCGTCCAGGCTGGCCGATCGCAGCACCTCGTCGAGCCGGCGTTCGGTGTCCAGCCGGATGGCCAGGTAGATGGCGCTGCCGACCTCGCGCATCGCGCGGCCCCGCACCCATTGCTGGGGTTGCCATTCCCGGTGCTGGTAGGCCACCGCGTTGGCATGCAGGTCCATCACGTCGGCCAGGCGGGCCAGGTAGAACAGCCCGCGGCCGGTGTGGCGAGCGGGCTGGCTGGTCAGCCGCCCCTTGCTGAGTTCCAGCACGGCCAGGGCCGGGTCGTCGATGGCGAAATCCTGCCGGATCGTCTCGAACAGGCCGCGGCCGTTGTCCGAGACCAGCAGCTGCACCTGGGTGGGCGTCTGCCGCAGCGAGATGGTGACCTGATGGCCCTGGCTGTGGTCGATGGCGTTGTTCAGCAGCTCGGTGAAGGCGTGCTGGGTCATCTCCGCCACCGCGGGCGGCAGGTCGAAGCAGGGAGCGAAGTCCAGCCGCCAGGGGCGGTCTTCCTCCAGCCCGTCCAGGGCGTAGCGCTGCACCACCTGGCGCAGCGGGCCGGGGCGGTACTGCGGCCGGTTGACGGGGCCTTCGCGCAGCAGCCAGCCGGCGTCGCACAGCTGGCTCACCAGCTTGCGGGCGCGTGACAGGCCGATGCCGGCCTGTGCGGCCAGGGCCTGGGGCAGGCGGTTCGGGTGGGCCAGGGCCAGCGTCGTGATCCCGGGCGTCACGGCACTGAGCGTCGGTGGTGCGGCGCGCGGCGTGGTCTGGGTGGCGGGCATGGGGACATCCGGATGCAGAAGGGGGGTCCAGTCTGGCAAGCCGGCCGGGCGCGGAGGTCGTGAAAAGGCGGGACAAGGCCGGCCAGTTCTGCGCGCCACCTGCGATCGGCGGGATGCCCACCGCTAGAATTCCGGGGAATTGCCCCGGTTACAGCGCGGTTTCACCCGCCATGCCGGCCGGCCCCGCCGTCCTTGAACCTTCCATCTCTTCACCGGAGTCGACCATGCCTCTCGTTTCCATGCGCCAGCTGCTGGACCACGCCGCCGAAAACGGCTACGGCATTCCCGCGTTCAACGTCAACAACCTGGAACAGGTGCAGGCCGTGATGTCGGCGGCCGACGAGGTCGGCGCCCCGGTGATCCTGCAGGCCAGTGCCGGTGCCCGCAAGTACGCCGGTGAGCCCTTCATCAAGCACCTGATCCTGGCCGCCAGCGAGATGTATCCCCACATCCCCCTGGTGATGCACCAGGACCATGGCACCAGCCCCAAGGTCTGCGAAGGCGCGATCGGCCTGGGCTTCGGCTCCGTGATGATGGACGGCTCGCTGATGGAAGACGGCAAGACCCCGTCCTCCTTCGACTACAACGTCGAGGTCACCCGCAAGGTGGTGGACATGGCCCACAAGGTGGGCGTGACGGTGGAAGGCGAGCTGGGCTGCCTGGGCAATCTGGAAACGGGTGACGCCGGCGAGGAAGACGGCATCGGCGCGGTGGGCAAGCTGGACCACAGCCAGATGCTGACCGACCCGGAGGAGGCTGCCACCTTCGTCAAGGCCACCCAGCTCGATGCCCTGGCCATCGCCATCGGCACCAGCCACGGCGCCTACAAGTTCTCGCGCAAGCCCACCGGTGACATCCTGGCCATCTCCCGCGTGAAGGAGATCCACGCCCGCATCCCCAACACCCACCTGGTGATGCACGGCTCGTCCTCCGTGCCGCAGGAGCTGCTGGCCATCATCAACGAGTACGGCGGCAAGATGAAGGAAACCTACGGCGTGCCGGTCGAGGAGATCCAGGAAGCCATCAAGTACGGCGTGCGCAAGATCAACATCGACACCGACATCCGCCTGGCCATGACCGGTGCGGTGCGCAAGTTCCTGGCCGAGAACCCGGACAAGTTCGACGCCCGCGAGTGGCTCAAGCCGGCCCGCGAGGCCGCCAAGCAGGTCTGCAAGCAGCGCTACCTGGAGTTCGGTTGCGAAGGCCAGGGCAGCAAGATCAAGGGCGTGGCGCTGGACGCCATGGCCACCCGCTACGCCAGCGGCGCGCTGGCCCAGCAGGTGCTCTGAACCCTGTCTTGCGTTGAATGATGCGCGGCCGGTCCTGCGGGAGCCGGCCGTTTTCTTTTGGGTCCGGCCTAAAATGGCTGGCTTTCCTTACACCTGTCACGCCATGGCAACCGCGCTGCTCCAGAGTTCCCTGCACTCCCTCCCGCTGCTGGCCCGCGGCAAGGTCCGCGACAACTACGCCGTCGGCGAGGATCGCATCCTGATGATCGCCTCGGACCGCCTGTCGGCCTTCGACGTGGTGATGGGTGAGCCCATCCCGGGCAAGGGCGAGCTGCTGACCCAGATGGCGCTGTTCTGGTTCGACCGCCTGGGCCATGTGGTGCCCAACCACCTGACCGGCGAGGCGCCGGAGTCGGTGGTGGCGCCGGACGAGGTGGCCCAGGTCCGGGGCCGCTCCATGCTGGTCAAGCGCCTGAAGCCGCTGCCGGTCGAGGCCGTGGTGCGCGGCTACCTGGCCGGCTCCGGCTGGAAGGAATACCAGGATAGCCAGTCGGTCTGCGGCGTGGCCCTGCCGGCCGGCCTGAAGAACGCCTCCAAGCTGCCCGAGCCCATCTTCACCCCGGCCACCAAGGCCGAGATGGGTGAGCACGACGAGAACATCTCCTTCGAGCGCATGGCCGAGATCGTCGGCCGCGAGCTGTCGGAGAAGGTGCGCGACGTGGCCATCCGCCTCTACAAGGAAGCGGCGGCCTATGCGCTGACCAAGGGCATCATCATCGCCGACACCAAGTTCGAGTTCGGCCTGGATGCCGACGGCACCCTGACGCTGATGGACGAGGTGCTCACGCCCGATTCCTCCCGCTACTGGCCGGTCGAGGGCTACCAGGAAGGCATCAACCCGCCCAGCTACGACAAGCAGTTCGTGCGCGACTGGCTGGAGCAGGCCACGGTGAACGGCCAGCCCTGGGGCAAGAAGGCTCCGGCTCCGGCCCTGCCGGCCGATGTGATCGAGCGCACCGCGTCCAAGTACCGCGAAGCGCTGGATCGGCTGACCCGCTGAGGCCGGCGCAGGCATGGCGTCGCGACTGGTCGAGCGGCTGGACGCCGCCATTGCCGCCGCGGAAGACCCGCTGCAGCGTGAGTGCCTGAAGGCCGAGCGGGCCGGGGCCCTGGCCCGTCACGGCCTGCTTGATGATGCCCGCTTCGCCCTGGCCGGTCTGCGCAGCCAGGCCCAGCGCCGCCGCAGTCCGCGGCTGGCCGCCTGGGTGGCGTTGGTCGACGGGCAGATCGACCACTTCGTGTCGATCACCCCCAAGGCCATGGACAAGTTCCGCCAGGCCCACAGTCTGGCCGTCGAGGCCGGGGACGCCGATCTGCAGGCCATCGCCCTGGGCTGGATGGCCACGCTGAACTTCAATGCCTCGCGTTTGCCGGCGCTGGCGGCCCAGCTGCGCGAGGCGCTTCAATTGGCCTCGCCGCAGAACCACGCGGCCAAGGCGCGCCTGGGTCTGGTGCTGGCCGATGCCCACCGCTTTGCCGGTGACGACAGCCGCTCGCAGCTCTGGTACCAGTTCGCCCGCGAGCACGCAATCGCCGAGGGTGACACCTCGATGATGAGTGCGCTGCTGCACAACATCGCGGCCATGCGCGCGGGCCGCATCGGTCTGGACGACGCGTTCGGGCAGGGCGATATCGAGGCCGCGCACCGCGCCCTGCTGGAGGCCGAGTCCACCGCCAACTACGACTGGGGTGCCGGGGCCGCGGCGCTCAAGACCATGGTGCCCTTGCAGGCGCGGGCGCAGCTGCTGGTGGTGCTGGGCCGCTGGGACGAGGCGGTGGCCTTGTTTGACACCCACCTGGGGCGTGCCAGGCAGGAGGGCATGGCCCACCGCGAGGCACGCTTCGTGGCCGAGCGGGCCTGGTGCCATCTGCGGCGCGACCGGCCGCGCGAGGCGCTCAAGGATGCCAAGCAGGCCGCCAAGTGCATCGATGCCCAGTTCGACGCGGACGACTGTGCGGCCACCCACGCCCGTCTGGCCCGTGTCTGGCGGGAACTCTCCCGCGAGGACGAGGCCCAGCGCCACCAGGTGCTGGCCGACCAGGCCCTGGCCGCCTACCGCGCGGAACAGCAGCGCTGGCGCGAGGCCCTGGCGCAGGCCCTGGACGGGCTGGGCTGACCAGGGCCGGCTCGGCTCAGAACAACGCCATGCTCAGCTTGCGGCGGTACTGGTCCAGCACCGGGTCGCTGGGCGTCACGGCCGCCTTGCCGGCGATCTCCAGCGTGCTGCCGGGGGCCGTGTCGGCGGCCTTGGGGGCCGGCTTGGTCATCAACTCCAGGATGGCCACATAGGTCTTGCGCGCGGCCTCGTCCTGCCAGGCCTTGTCGCGCATGATGATTTCCAGCAGTTCGTCCATCGCGTCGGTCAGCTGGCCGGCCACGAAGAGCTGCTGGGCTCGCAGGAAGCGGGCCGCAAAGTCGCGCTTGTTGGCGGCGATGGCCGCGTCCAGCGTGGCCAGGTCGGGCGCCTGCTGCACCGCCTCGGCGGCTTCGATCCAGCGCTGGATGGCGGCGAAGCGGCCGTCCGTCATCGCCTTCACCGACACCGGTTCAAACGCCGCGCGGGCCTGGGCCACCCGGGCCGGCTCGGTGCGGGCCAGGCCCAGCAGCACCTTCAGGTAATCCAGCCGGGCCACGTCGTTGGACGGGTCGATGGCCACCGCCTCCTGCAGCTTGGCCAGCACGGCCTCGATGTCGTGCTCGCCGCTGGCCAGCAGGGCCTCGGCTTCTTCCACCTCGGCTTCGGCGTCCAGGGCCTCCTCGCTGGGCACGTGCTTGTCCAGGAACTCGCGCACCTGGGCTTCGGGCAGCGCGCCGACGAAGCCGTCCACCGGCTGGCCGCCGGAGAACATCACGCAGAAGGGAATGGAGCGCACGCCGAAGGCCTGGCTGAGCTGACCGGCGATCTCGGGCTGCTCGTCGCTGTTGAGCTTGGCCAGCAGGAAGCGGCCACCGTAGGCGGCTTCCAGCTTTTCCAGCACCGGGCCGAGTGCCTTGCAGGGGCCGCACCAGGGGGCCCAGATGTCCAGCAGCACCGGCTGCTGGCGGGAGGCCTCGATCAGCTCGGTCTGGAAGTTCTCGATGGTGATGTCAATCATGGTCTCGGGTTCCTGGGGCCGGTCGGCGACAACCTGCATCAAATGGGGGTGAACACGGGAGCAACAAGGCCGGCCTAAAATCGCGGGTTTGGTGATCGGAGCATCCAGCCTTGAACAGTGCCTCGTCCGTTGCAGCGCCCGTCGTGGGCATCGTCATGGGATCTTCCAGCGACTGGGAAACCATGAAGGCCGCGGCGCAGATTCTCGCCGAGTTCGGCGTGCCGCACGAGGCCCGCGTGGTCTCGGCCCACCGCATGCCCGATGACATGTTCACCTATGCCGAGCAGGCCGCCCCGCGCGGTCTGCAGGCCATCATCGCTGGCGCTGGCGGCGCCGCCCATCTGCCGGGCATGCTGGCGGCCAAGACGGTGGTGCCGGTGCTGGGCGTGCCGGTGGCCAGCCGCCACCTGCAGGGCGTCGATTCCCTGCATTCCATCGTCCAGATGCCCAAGGGCATCCCGGTGGCCACCTTCGCCATCGGCACGGCCGGCGCCGCCAACGCGGCCCTGTTCGCGGTGGCCATGCTGGCCAACCGCGACCCGGCGCTGCGCGCGCAGCTGGAGGCCTTCCGGGCCCGCCAGACCGAGGCGGCACGGGCCATGACCCAGGACCTGGGCTGACACCATGACCCACCCGATCCGACCCCTGCAGCCCGGGGCCACGCTGGGCGTGATGGGCGGCGGCCAGCTCGGCCGCATGTTCGTCCACGCGGCCCAGGCCATGGGCTACCGCACCGCGGTGCTGGATCCGGACCCGGCCAGCCCGGCCGGTCTGGTGTCCCACCTGCACATCCAGGCCGACTACCTGGACCCGGCCGGCCTGCAGCAACTGGCCGAGGCGGCCGAGGCCATCACCACCGAGTTCGAGAACGTGCCGGCCCAGGCCCTGCGCACCCTGGCCGAGCGCCGCCCGGTGGCGCCGGCCGGTGATGCCGTGGCCATCTGCCAGGACCGAGCGGCCGAGAAGGCGCATTTCGGCGCTTCCGGCGTGCCCTGCGCACCCCATGCGGTGATCGAGACGGCCGAGCAGTTGGCCGCCGTGTCGCCCGAGTTGCTGCCCGGCATCCTGAAGACCGCCCGCATGGGCTACGACGGCAAGGGCCAGGTCCGGGTGGCCACCCCGGCCGAACTGGCCGCCGCCTGGGCCGAGTTGAAGCAGGTGCCCTGCGTGCTGGAAAAGCGCCTGGCACTGCAGCGCGAGTTGAGCGTCATCGTGGCCCGTGGCGCCGATGGCCAGATCGTGCACTTCCCGGTGCAGCAGAACCTGCACCGCGACGGCATCCTGGCCGTGACCCAGGTGCCCGCGCCCGAGGTGGACGCGGCCCTGGCCGCCCAGGCGGTCGAGCGGGCCGGGCTGATTGCCGCCGAGATGGGCTATGTCGGCGTGCTGTGCGTCGAGTTCTTCGTCGTCGACGACGGCCAGGGCGGCTCGGCCCTGGTGGCCAACGAGATGGCGCCGCGCCCGCACAACTCCGGCCACTACACCATCGACGCCTGCGATGTGTCGCAGTTCGAGCTGCAGGTGCGCTGCATGGCCGGCCTGCCGCTGGTGATGCCGCGCCTGCATTCGCCCACCGTGATGCTCAATCTGCTGGGTGACCTGTGGTTCGCCGACGGGCAGGAGCGCACCCCGCCCTGGGACCGGGTGCTGGACCTGCCGGGGGTGCACCTGCACCTCTACGGCAAGACCAGCGCGCGGCCCGGCCGCAAGATGGGCCACCTGACCGTCACCGCGGCCACGCCGGAGGCGGCCACCGCCACGGCCCTGCAGGTCTGCGCGCTGCTGGGCCTGCCGGCCTTCTGACGCATGCCGGTGCTGGACGGTCGCGATCCCGCCGCGCTGCAGCGCGCGGCCCAGGCCCTGGCGGCCGGTGCGCTGGTGGGCTTGCCCACCGAGACGGTCTACGGCCTGGCCGCCCGGGCCGATGACGACACCGCCGTCGGCGCGATCTACAGCGCCAAGGGCCGGCCGGTTGGCCATCCCCTGATCGTCCATGTGAGCGACGAGGCCGCGGCCATGGCCTTTGCCGCGGCCTGGCCCGAGCCGGCCCGCCGTCTGGCAGCCGCCTTCTGGCCGGGGCCGGTGACGGTCATCGTGCCGCGCCGTCCCGGCGTGGCCTCGCTGTCGGCCGGCGGACAGGACAGCATCGGCCTGCGCTGCCCCTCACACCCGGTGGCCCAGGCCCTGCTGCGCGAGGCGGCGGCCCTGGGGGTGCCCGGGGTGTCGGCACCCAGCGCCAACCGCTTCGGGCGCGTCAGCCCCACCACGGCGGCCCATGTGCAGGACGAGTTCGGCCCGGACCTGCTGGTGCTCGACGGCGGCGACTGCGAGGTGGGCATCGAGTCCACCATCGTCGACTGCTCGCGCGGGCATCCGGTGCTGCTGCGACCGGGGCGCCTGACCCGCGCCGAACTCGAGGCCGCGCTGGGTGAGCCGCTGCACGAACGCGACGCGGCCGCGCCGCGGGCCTCGGGCACGCTGACCTCGCACTACGCGCCGCGGGCCCGGGTGCGGCTGATGGACGGGCCCAGCCTGCGCCAGGCCCTTTCGGTGCTGCCCGCCCCCGCGGCCGGCCGGCCGCCGACCGTGGCGGTATATTCCCGCAGCGCCCGGCCCCCGTCTTCGGTCTGGCCGTTTCGCCCCATGCCGGCCGATGCCGCGCAGGCCGCGCACGAATTGTTTGCGGTCCTGCGGGAACTGGATGCCACCGGCGCGGCACTGATCTGGATCGAAACCCCGCCGGCCGACCCGGCCTGGGACGGGGTGCGCGATCGACTGCAACGGGCCGCGGCGGAGTGAACCGCCCGACCCTTCGACTCACCATTGGAGCCAAGATGAAATTCGCATTGCCCGCCCGCCTGTTGCGTGCCCTTGCTGCCGTCGGGTGTTCGGCCGGGCTGCTGGCCTCCTGCGGCGGCGGCACCTCGCACTACGACAAGTTCGTGCCCAGCCGCCTGATCGTCTTCGGTGACGAGTACAGCGCGCTGACCGATCCGAAGGGCACGGGCAACAGCTACAACTACGCGATGAACGCGGTGGACCCCACGGATTCCACCAACGCCACCGTGCTGTGCAGCGACAGCAGCCGCTACATCTGGGTGCAGCGCCTGGCCAGCTACTACGGCCTGGTGTTCAAGGAGTGCAACCCGAACAACCTGGCCAGCGGCAAGCTCAACGCCTTCATGCAGGCCCAGTACGGAGCCACCGAGCGCGCGGTGGAGGCCCAGGTCAGCGCCTTCCAGGGGGACATCGGCCACGATGCGCTGGGGAGCAACGACCTGGTCACGGTCTGGGTCGGCATGAACGACGTGATCGAGATCTACAAGGACAGCGTCACCTACAGCTCCACCGTGGACAAGACCACCGAGGCCGAGGCCCGGGGCGAGCGGCTGGCCCGGCTGATCAACAGCATCACCGACACCGGCGCCCGCGTGCTGGTGGCCCAGGTCTTCGAAATGGGCTCGACCCCCTGGGCCAAGGCCCAGGGCTCGTCCGAGGCCAAGCTGATGACCAGCATCTCGGACGCCTTCAACCAGGGCCTGCGCACCGTCCTGCTGAACGACGGCAGCAAGATCGGCCTGCTGACTTTCAACGACGCCATCGCCAACCTGGTGCAGTACGGCAACTACGAGACCACCGAGGCCGCCTGCGACGACGCCCATGTGGCCGACATCGACAACGCCTCGGCCGACAGCAACGGCTACCTGGATGGCTCGGCCAGCCTGTCCACCTGCACCACGGCCACCGTGCCCAACGACAGCGCGGCCAAGAGGGACCTGTGGGCGGACGGCATCCACCTGAACAGCTACATCGCCCATTCCACCCTGGGCAACCTGGCCATCACCCGCGCGACCAGCAACCCGTTCTGAGCGTCCGGGGACGCCGGGGCGCCCTGTTCAGGGTGCCGGCGCGTCGTCCATGACCCACTGGGTCAGGGCTTCCAGCGCGGGCCGGGCGCGTCCGGCCTGCGCGTCGTTGACCAGGGCCACCAGCACGTAGCGGCGGCCGCTGCGCGAGAGCACATAGCCGGCCTGGGCGGCCACGTCGCGCAGCGAACCCGTCTTCAAATGGGCCCGGCCGCCGGTGGCGGTCGAGCGCTTGAGCGTGCCGTCCACGCCGCTGACCGGCAGCGAACTCATCAGCTCCGGCATCACCGGGCTGCGCCAGGCCTGCAGCAGCAGCGTGGCCAGTTGCGAGGCCGTGATGCGGGTCTCGCGTGACAGGCCGGAGCCCTTGTCCACCACCACCTGCGCCGCAGCCTCCGGCCCCAGGTGGCGCACCAGCCAGTCGTGCAGCGCGGCGCGCGCATCGTCGGGCGTGGCGGGGCGGTCGGGGTCGGCGTATTCCAGCATGCCCAGCGTCAGGAAGAGCTGCTCGGCCATCAGGTTGTTGCTGAATTTGTTGATGTCGCGCACCACCTCGGCCAGCGGGGGGGAGCTTTCCTGCCAGGTCGGGTCGGCCTGCGCCGGCACCGTGCCTTCCCTCACCTGACCGTCGAGCTGGCCGCCCATCTCCTGCCAGAGCTGGGCGATCAGCCGCGCGTTGTAGTGCGCCGGGTCGGCATAGGCCACCGGCCAGTCCTTCTCGCCGCAATCAGCCCCCAGGCTGCCCTGCAGGCGGATGCGCGTGGGGTCGCTCCAGTCGGGTTGCAGGGCGGTGCGCCAGTCGCCGCAGGGCCGCGGGCTCAGCGGCACCGTCTCGGGCAGGCTCACCCCGGCCAGCAGCGGTTCCGCGCTGACCCGGGCCACGCCGAGGTCCGGCTGCGGGCTGAAGTGCAGGGTCAGGGTCTTGAAATTCAGCAGCAGCACATCGGGCTGCACGTTGTAGGGCTTGCTGGGCTCGCCGTCGAAGTCCGCCGGCGTGCTGGGCGGCAGCTGCCAGGCGCTGCGGTCCAGCACGATGTCGCCGCGGATGCGGTGCACGCCCCGCTGCTGCAGATGGCGCAGCAGCAGCCACACCCGCTCCAGCACCAGGCTGGGGTCGCCGCTGCCGCGCAGCAGCACCGAGCCGTCGAGGACCCCGTCGCGCACCGGTCCGCTCAGGTAGACCGGCGTCTGCCAGGTCCAGGCCGGGCCCAGCTGGTCCAATGCCGCGTAGGTGGTGAGCAGCTTGAAGACCGAGGCCGGGTTGCGCGGGGTGTCGGGCGCCAGGCTCCAGAGCGGGCGCTCGCTGCCCACCTCCTGCACCACCACCGACAGGGCTTCGGCAGGCACCTGGGCCCGCCGCAGGGCGGTCTGCACCGCCGGGGGCAGGGCGGGCGCGGCCTGGGCCAGGGGCGCCAGCAGGGTCAGACAGAGCACGGAAAGCCGCAGGACGCGGCGCGGGGGGCAGGGCGTTCCTCGCATCGGGGAATCATCGCACGGCTACACTGGCGGGATGCTCCCCCTTGTCCCCTCGCTGCACTGGCCGGTCGCTCCGCGCCGGTCCCGGTTCCGCCCATGAAGCTGCTGGCGCTGGACACCGCTACCGAGCAGATGGCCGTGGCGGTGGGGGTGGGCGAGTCGGCCTGGACGCACGGCAGTGCGGGCGGCGCTCTGGCCTCGGCCACGCTGGTGCCCACCGTGCTGGACCTGCTGGCCCAGGCCGGGGTGGGGCTGTCGGACCTGGACGCCATCGCCTTCGGCCAGGGGCCGGGCGCCTTCACCGGGCTGCGCACCGCGGTGTCGGTGGCCCAGGGGCTGGCCTTCGGGGCCGGCAAGCCGGTGCTGCCGCTGGACAGCCTGCTGATCGTGGCCGAGGACGCCCGCGCCCAGGGTGCCCTGGATGACGCGCCTGCCGAGGGGCCCGAGGCCCTGCTGTGGGTGGCGATGGACGCCCGCATGGACGAGGTCTATGCCGCGGCCTACCGCCGGGGCGCGGCAGGCTGGGCGGCGGTCGTCGCGCCGCACCTGAGCGACCTGGACACCTTGCGGGCCCGCTGGGGCCACGCGCCGCTGCGGCTGGCAGGCAATGCGCCGGCGGCCTTCGGCGAGCGCCTGCCCCTGCCGGCGGGCAGCCGGGTCTGGGGCACGCAGCAGGACCGGGCCGGTGCGGCCCTGCGCCTGGCGCGCGAAGCCTGGGGCCAGGGCCGGGGGGTGCCGCCGGAACAGGCCCTGCCGGTCTACCTGCGCGACAAGGTGGCCCTGACCACCGCCGAGCGCGAGGCGCTCAAGCAGGGGGCGGGACCGTGAAGACCGACACCGCGCTGCGCCTGGTGCCGATGACCGTGTCCGATCTGGACGAGGTGCTGGCCATCGAGCAGCAGGCCTACCCCTTTCCCTGGACGCGGGGCAATTTCATCGACTCGCTGGCGGTGAACCATCCGGCCTGGCTGCTGCGTGCGCCGGCCGACGGGGCGCTGTGGGGCTATTACGTCGCCATGGGCGGGGTCGAGGAGATGCACCTGCTCAACATCACCGTGGCGCCATCGCGGCAGGGCCAGGGGCTGGCGCATCGGCTGCTGGACGACCTGGACCGGCAGGCCTGCACGGCCGGGGCGCTGCAGCTCTGGCTGGAGGTGCGGGAGAGCAATGCGCGGGCCCGTCACGTGTACGAGCGCAACGGCTTCGTGGCCGTCGGGCGTCGCAAGGGCTATTACCCGGCGGCCCAGGGCCGGGAGGATGCGGTGGTGATGTGTCGCCCGGTCAAGGCCGAGGATGCGCAGGAGGCCGGGCATGCCGTGGACTGAGCGCCAGCAGGCCCTCTTGCAGGGCATGGGCCTGCGCATCTGGAGCCCGCCGCCCGCTGCGCTGCGGCCGGCCGCACCCCAGGCGGCTCCTGCGATCGTCCCCTTGGCGGTTCAGGCGCCGGTCGAGGCGCCGACACCGGCGGTCACCCAGGGGGGGGAGCCCGCCCCGGCGCATCCCGTGGTGTCCGCGCGGACGCCGCCTGCCGCTCCCGCTGCCGCGGCAGTGCCGCCGCCCTCGGCCCCGTCGCCGCAGGCCGCCGGCGTGGCCGCGATGGACTGGCCCGCGCTGCGCGAGGCCGTGGCCGGCTGCCAGGCCTGCGCCCTGTGCGAGAGCCGCAGGAACACCGTCTTCGGCGTGGGGCACCCCTCGGCCGAATGGATGATCGTCGGCGAGGCGCCGGGCGAGCAGGAGGACAAGCAGGGCGAGCCCTTCGTCGGCGCGGCCGGACAGTTGCTCGACGCGATGCTGCAGGCCGTCGGCCTGACCCGGTCCGAGGCCGACGCAGCCCACCAGGTCTTCATCGCCAACACCCTCAAGTGCCGGCCGCCGCGCAACCGCAACCCGCAGCCCGAGGAACTGGCACAGTGCGCGCCTTTCCTGCACCGGCAGATCGCCCTGGTGCGGCCCAAGGTGCTGCTGGCCATGGGACGCTTCGCCATCCAGCAGCTGCTGGGCCGGGACGAACCCATCGGCCGCCTGCGCGGCCAGGTGCACGACTACCACGGCACCCCGGTGATCGTGACCTACCACCCGGCCTACCTGCTGCGCCAGCCCACCGAGAAGGCCAAGGCCTGGGAGGACCTGTGCCTGGCGGTCTCGGTCTACCGGCAGCGCCAGGGCTGAGCTTCGGCCCGGCGGCACCGGCGACCGGGGACGGGCCGATTCGGCTAGACTGGCGTCCGGTCGGCAGTTCACCCAGGCGTCGTCGCGCGGTCCTTCCGCGAGCTAAACCTGCCCTGATCCTGAGTCGCTCACGTGTGTCCGCCCCGGCCCTGTGGCCCGGCAGGCTGCGGTGGGAACCGGCAAGCCGACGACCCCCGGCCGCGCGTGCGTGCGCGTGGTCTGCCCGCCGTGGCCCGCACGAGGAGCCGCCTTCATGGCCCGTATCCCGACCTCGCTGGTCATCGCCGACCTGTCGTCCTTCGCGCGCCAGCTCGCGCGGGCCCTGGCCGACAGCGCCACGCCGCCCAGCCATCTCCAGTTCCTGAACCAGATCGCCCGCGCCGCGGGCTACCGCAACCTGCAGGCCTTGCAGGCTGGCGCGCCGCAGGGGGCGCCGGCGATGGCCGCGGACGTTTCGCCTGCGGACCCCGCGCCGGTGGACGCGGCCCCCGCGCCCCTGAGCGATGCCGCCCGCCGCGCGCTGCTGCAGTTCGACACCGCCGGCCGCCTGCAGCGCTGGCCGGCCAAATACAGCGTGCAGCGCCTCATCCTGTGGCCGCTGTGGGCCCGCTTCGAGCCCCGGCGCAGCTACACCGAGGCCGAGGTCAACACGGTGCTGAAGGCCGCCAACACCTTCGGCGACCATGTGACGCTGCGGCGCGAGCTGGTGAACCACCGGTTGCTGGCGCGCGAGTCCGACTGCTCGGCCTACTGGAAGCTGCCGGCCCGCCCCGACGACGAGGCCCGCACCCTGATGGCCGCCTGGCGGGAACGCCAGCGGCAGCGCGACGGCGCCCGGGCCCTGGCGCCGGAACGGCAGGCCGCCCGCGTGGCCTTCACGCAGCGGCTCAGGGCTTCGGGGCCTTCTTCGGCCGGGTCCAGCCTCCCAGGCTGACCTGACGGGCCCGGGCCACGGTGAGCTGGCCCGGCGGCGTGTCCTTGCTGATGGTGGAGCCGCCGCCGATGGTGCCGCCTTCGCCCAGGGTGACCGGGGCGATCAGCACGCAGTTGCTGCCCACATGCACGTCCGCGCCGATCACGGTGCGGTGCTTGTTGGCGCCGTCGTAGTTGGCGGTGATGCTGCCGGCGCCGTAATTGACCCGCTCGCCCACCGTCGCGTCGCCCAGGTAGGCCAGGTGGTTGGCCTTGGCGCCGTTGGCCAGCGTGCTGTTCTTGACCTCGACGAAGTTGCCGATGTGCACCTCGCGGCCCAGCACCGCGCCGGGGCGCAGGCGGGCGAAGGGGCCGATCAGCGCGCCTTCACCGACGGTGACGCCATCCTTGTCGCCGTCAATGTGGGTGAAGGGGTGGATCACCGCGCCGGCGGCGATCGTGGCGTTGCGGATCACGCAGTTCGCGCCCACCCGCACGCCGTCGCCCAGGCTCACCGTGCCCTCGAAGAGGCAGTTGACGTCGATCTCCACGTCCTGCCCGCAGGCCAGCGTGCCGCGCTGGTCGAAGCGGGCCGGGTCGGCCAGGCGCACGCCGGCCTCCAGCAGGGCCTGGGCCTGGCGGCGCTGCAGGCGGCGCTCCAGGTCGGCCAACTGGGCCGGGCTGTTCACGCCCAGCACCTCGGTCTCGTCGGCCGCGCTGGCCGCCACCACCGGCACGCCCTCGGCCACCGCCATCGCGACGATGTCGGTCAGGTAGTACTCCTGCTGGGCGTTGTCGTTCTTCAGGGCGGCCACCCAGCGCTGCAGCGCGGCGGTGGGGGCGGCCATCATGCCGGTGTAGACCTCGCGGATGGCGCGCTGGGCTTCGCTGGCGTCCTTGTGCTCGACGATGGCCTGCACCTGCGTGCCGTCGGCACTGCGCACGATGCGGCCGTAGCCCGTCGGGTCGTCCAGCGTCACCGTCAGCAGGGCCAGGCGCTCGCCGCCGCAGGCCGTGGCCAGTGCCTGGGCGGTGGCCGGCTCGATCAGCGGCACGTCGCCGTTGAGGATCAGGGTGGTGCCGGCGCTCGCATCCAGCGCCGGGCTGGCCTGCAGCACCGCGTGGCCGGTGCCCAGCTGGGGTTGCTGGCGCACGCAGCGCACCTCGGGGGCCGTGGCGCTCACATGGCGCTCGACCTGCTCGGCCTCGTGGCCGGTGATGACCAGGGTGCGTTGCGGCTGCAGGGCCGCGGCGCGCTGCAGCACATGCTGCAGCAGGCTCTGGCCGGCCAGGGTGTGCAGCACCTTGGGCCGGGCCGAGCGCATGCGGGTGCCCTTGCCCGCGGCCATGATGACGACATTCAGCGCCATGAAGGGAATTCCTTGTCCGGGCCATCCGACGGGGATGGCGAAGCAGGAATTATCGGCGCTGTCGGCCCCACCGCCGGGCGGGGTCCGGCGGGTTCAGGGCAGGGTCACGTTCACCGCGTGCGGCTTGCCGTCCACCGCCGGGAATTCCTTCATCGCGGCCAGGAACATGGCCTCGAACAGGCTGCGTCCGCCGGTGGTGCTGCCATTGGTGCTGGCGCGCGACTCGTAAAGCGCGGCCCCGCTCTCGCGGTCGCGGATGAGCACCGCCACCTCGCGGGTGTATTCGGGCTGGTAGTAGCCCCAGCCCCAACCCGGGCCGGCCCAGGGCGTCATGCGCCAGCGCGGGCCCCAGGGGTGCATCCACAGCGGGTCGTCCCAGGGCGAGCGGTCGGCGCGGTCCCAGCGGGCGCCGATCTGCACCAGCACATCGGGCTTCTGGCCTTCGGCCGCAGCGGTGAAGCCGGCATCTTCCAGGGCCGGACGGGCCATGTCCTCAAGGTTTTGCTGCTCCTCGCCCTTGGCCTGCTGCGAAGGCAGGCGGTCGAAGGCATAGGTGCCGACGTGGCGCTCGGCCGGCCAGCTGCCGAAGCTGCTGACCTCGACGTTCATCGTGTTGAAGGCGGCACAGCCGCCCAGGCCCAGCGTGGCCAGCAGGCCCAGCATCACCGCCGGGCGGCCGAGCCGGCGGCAGACATCCATTGCGCGCATCGTGTGTTGCTCCTGTTCATGGAACAGGACGATTGTGACGCTGGCTCAGAGCTTGTCCAGCCGGATGGTCTGGACCGCGGGCTGGGCCGGCGTGCCGCAGTCGTCGTCCTCGTCGAAGGCCTTGTCGCCCTGCGGATCGGGCCGGCCCGTCGGTTGGAGGCTGGCGAAGGGGTAGAGGTTCCGGTCCATCATGTGCGAGAGCGTGATGTTGCCCATCGCGGTGAACATGTTGTCGATGCGGCCGGGGTACTGCTTGTCCCACTCGCGGATCATCTTCTTGGTCAGCACGCGCTGCAGGTTCTCCTGGTTGCCGCACAGGCTGCAGGGGATGATGGGGAATTCGCGGTGCACGGCCCAGGTTTCCAGGTCGGTCTCGGCCACATACGCCAGCGGGCGGATGACGACGAACTCACCGTTGTCGCTCACCAGCTTGGGCGGCATGCCCTTCATGCGGCTGCCGAAGAACATGTTCATCAGCAGCGTCACCACCATGTCGTCGCGGTGGTGGCCCAGCGCGATCTTGTTGCAGCCCAGCTCCCGCGCCACGCGGTAGAGGATGCCCCGGCGCAGCCGCGAGCACAGGCTGCACATGGTCTGCCCTTCCGGGATGTGCTTCTTGACGATGGAGTAGGTGTCCTGCGTCTCGATGTGGAAGGGCACGCCCACGCCCTTGAGGTAGTTGGGCAGCACATCGGCCGGGAAACCCGGCTGCTTCTGGTCCAGGTTGACCGCCACCAGCTCGAAGCGGATCGGGGCGCGCTTCTGCAGGTTCATCAGGATGTCCAGCATCGAGTAGCTGTCCTTGCCACCCGACAGGCACACCATGACCTTGTCGCCTTCTTCGATCATGTTGAAGTCGGCGATGGCCTGGCCCACCTGGCGGTGCAGGCGCTTGCTGAGCTTGTTCATCTCGAAGGCGTGCTTCTTGGCCTTGCGGGCCTCTTCGGCGGAGGCCGCCTCGGCCTCGCTCAGCGCGGGGGCGGTGGTCTCGTTCACGGCGTTCATCAGGCGGCTTCCTTCAGGCCGAAGACTTCGCAGCCCACGGCATCGCAATCGGGGTAGACATCGGGCTTCTCGGTGGAGACCCGGGCGGCGCGCACCTTGGGGTGGGCCAGCATGCGGGCCAGCACGTCGTCGCACAGCGTTTCCTGCAGGTGGATGTGGCCCTGGGCCACCCGCTCGGCGATGGTGCGGCGCATGAAGTCGTAGTCCACCACCTCCTCCAGCGCGTCGCGCGTGGGGGTGGACTGGGCCAGCGGGATGTAGAGGTCCACGTTGATCAGCACCCGCTGCTCGCCGCGCTTCTCGAAATCGTGCACGCCGATGTTGATGCGCACTTCGTAGTTGCGCAGGAAGAGCCGGCGGCAGTCGCGCAGGCTGGGGTGGGAGAGGGCGGAGTGCATGGTCATTCTTTCGGGGAGGGGGCCGCGGGGGCCGTGGGCTCCTGGCGGGCCAGGAACAGCACGTCGCGGCCCTGGGCCGCCAGGTGCTGGCCACCATCCACGACCAGCGTGGTGCCGGTGATGGCGGGGGATTCGATCAGGAAGCGCACCGCGCGGGCGATGTCCTCCGGCGTGGAGGACCGCTCCAGCGGCGTCATGCGGTGCGCCTTGGCGTATTCCTCGGCGGACATGGGGCCCGACAGCAGCGTGACGCCCGGCGCCACACCCGCCACCCGCACCCGTGGCGCCAGGGCCTGGGCCAGCAGCACGGTGGCCTCGCGCAGCGCGGCCTTGCTCAGGGTGTAGGAGAAGTAGTCCGGGTTCGGGTTCCAGAGCTTCTGGTCCAGCAGGTTCACCACGCAGCCCTGGCCGCCGCGTTCGGCCACATGGGCGGCCAGGGCCTGGGCCAGCCAGATCGGGGCGGCGGTGTTGGCCTGCCAGTGGCGCGCCAGGTGCTGGCTGTCGCAGGTCAGGGCGCTGTCGTATTCGAACAGCGAGGCGTTGTTGACCACCGCGTCCAGCCGGCCGAAGTGGTCCAGCACCTGGGGCAGCAGGGCGCGGCAGGCGGCCTCGTCGGCCAGATCGGCCACCACCACGGCGGCCCGGGCGCCCAGGGCCCGCAGTTCGGCGGCGGTGACTTCGGCTTCCTCGCGCGAATGGCGGCAGTGCACCGCCACGTCATGGCCGTGGGCGGCCAGTTCCAGCGCGATCTGGCGGCCGATGCGCCGCGCCGCGCCGGTCACCAGGGCGACCGGACGGTGCGAATGAGGGGAATGCGGCGGGGTGGACGGGGATGACGACATGCCAAACCTACAATCTCGCGATGCCAACAAGCGAACCCGACAGTGTATCGGCGGCCCTGACCGCGCGCCTGCGTGCGGTCATCGAGGCCGAAGGAGGCTGGCTGCCCTTCGACCGCTACATGGCCGAGGCCCTGTACGCACCGGGCCTGGGCTATTACGCCAATGCCAGCCGCAAGTTCGGCTGGCTGCCCGAGAGCGGCAGCGATTTCGTCACCGCCCCCGAATTGTCGCCGCTGTTCGGCCGCGCGCTGGCGCTGCAGGTGGCGCAGGCCCTGCAGGCCAGCGGCACGCGTGACATTTTCGAGTTCGGTGCCGGCTCCGGCGCCTTGGCCGAGCAGGTGCTCGACGCCCTGGCCGCTGCCGGCGTGGCGCTGGACCACTACAGCATCGTGGACCTGTCGGGCACGCTGCGCGCGCGCCAGGCCCAGCGCCTGGCCCGCTTCGGTGACACGGTGCGCTGGCTGGACGCCTGGCCCGCCGAGATGCGCGGCGTGGTGCTGGGCAACGAGGTGCTGGACGCCATGCCGGTGCAGCTGCTGGTGCGCAGCGACGATGGCTCGCAGTGGCTGGAGCGCGGGGTGGTCTGGCACGAGGGCCGGCTGGTCTTTGCCGACCGGCCCACCGACTTGACCATCCCCTTCGACGGCCCGGTGCTGCCCGGCACGGTGACCGAGATCCACCCCCAGGCCGAGGCCTTCGTGCGCAGCCTGGCCGGCCACCTGAAGGCCGGTGCGGCCTTCTTCATCGACTACGGCTTCCCGGAAGCCGAGTACTACCACCCGCAGCGCCACCAGGGCACGCTGATGTGCCACGCCGCCCACCGGGCCGACCCGGACCCGCTGGACCGCCCGGGCGAGAAGGACATCACCGCCCATGTGAACTTCACCGGCATCGCGCTGGCGGCGCAGGAGGCCGGGCTGCAGGTGCTGGGCTACACCAGTCAGGCGCGCTTCCTCTTCAACTGCGGTCTGCTGGACCTGATGGCCGGGGCCGACCTGAAGACCAAGACCATGGCGCTCAAGCTGGTGGACGAGCACGAGATGGGCGAGCTGTTCAAGGTGATTGCCCTGGGGGCCCCTGGGCTGGACCTGGACCCCATCGGCTTCACCGAGGGTGACCGCACCCACCGCCTCTGAAGGAAGAACCCGATGCGCTGGATGCTGGTCTTCCTGATCGCCCTGCTGATCTTCAACCGCGCCGGCGAGTGGCTGCAGAAGATCGGCCTGGGCCGTCTGCCGGGCGACATCCGCCTGCGCCTGTTCGGCCGCGAGCTCTTCCTGCCCCTGGCCAGCAGCGTGGTGCTGGGGTTGATCGCCAGCGTGATCGGGCTGCTGATCTGAGGCCCACGGCCTGAAGGCGGGGCAGGCGTTCTGCACGCCCGCCCCGGGGCCACCGTCAGTGGACGGCGCCGGCCTTCAGTTCCTGCACCAGCCGGTCGGCGTGGTAGACCTTGTCCAGGGTCTCCAGGATGGCGCCGGCATGCACGCTGACCGCACGGTTGTCGGCCTCGTCGTACCAGTAGGCGCCCCCCAGCGAGCCCAGGTTGCCGTCGAAGATCAGGCCCACCAGCTCGCCGCGGCGGTTGATCAACGGGCTGCCCGAGTTGCCGCCGATGATGTCGTTGGTGCTGACCATGTTGAAGCGCTGCGCCGGGTTCAGAGCCGGCTGGGCGGTCAACCAGCTCTGGGGCAGGGCGAACGGGTCTTCACCGGTGGCGCGGGCGAAGGTGCCGCCGATCTCGGTGAAGGGGGCCACGGGCTGGCCGTTCTTCTTGAAGCCGCGGATCTCGCCGAAGCTCAGGCGCAGCGAGAAGGTGGCGTCCGGGTAGACCGAGGTGCCGGTGCGGGCGAAGCGCACCCGGGCGATCTGCTCGGCCGCGCGCGTCTCCACCGCCTTGACCTCGTTCTCATGGCGGGCCCGCAGAGCACGGGCCTCGCCGTCGGTGGCCAGGGCCAGGCGGATGAAGGGGTCCTGGGAAGCGGCGATGGCCGCCGCGCCGCCGTCCCACAGGGCCTGGCGCACCTTCGGGTCCCCCAGCGTCGTGCCGTCCACCAGCTCCGCGGCCAGCGTCTGCGGCGACTTGCGTCCCAGCACCTGGCGCACCAGGGGGGCGTCCGCGCCCAGCCACTGGCGCATCTGGCTCAGCGACCAGGCCAGCTTCACCTTCTCGAAGGCGGGATCGATCGGCCGGGGCGCGAGCAGATGGCGCTGGGTGGCCAGCAGGGCGGCGTCGGCGAACTCTGGCAGGCGCTCGCCGCTGGGCTTGCTGCGTTCGGCTGCCGCGCGCACCAGCGTGCGGGCCCAGCTGTAGTAGTCCGTCCAGTAGCCCTCGGCGCCTTCGGTGTAGGCCAGGTGGGGGTGGATCTCGCGGTAGACCCGGGTGGCGCGGGCGATGTCGTCCCAGGCGCCCAGCGTGTCCTTCAGTTCCGGCCGACTGGCAGCGAACTGGCGCAGCGCGGCTTCCTCACTGCGCTTGCGGGCCATCACCTCGGCATCACGCAGGGTTTCCAACTGGCCGTACTGCACCTTGAAACCGTTCTCGATCCAGCGCAGGGTCTTCTGGGCCAGGCGGTTCTGCTCGGTGCCTTCGCTGCCGTACTGGTTCAGCAGGCCGCGCTGCTCGGCCTCGCGCAGCAGGCGACCGGGCAGGTCCACGTCGCGCAGGGTTTCCAGCTGGGCCACGGTCAGCAGACGCTGGGTGCTGCCGGGGTTGCCGGCCGTGATCACCAGTTCGCCGGCCTCCGGGCCGTGCGGGTTGAACGGGAAGAACTCGGGCGTGGCGGCGGGGCGGCCGTTCTCGTACACGCGCAGCAGGCCCATGTCCAGGTCGTAGCGCGGGAAGTCGAAGTTGTCCGGGTCGCCGCCGAAGGCGCCGATGGACACCTCCGGCGCGAAGGCCAGTCGCACGTCCTGGTAGCGGTGGTAGCGGTAAAGGTGGCGGGCCCCGCCCTGGTAGAGCGTCACCACGTCACAGCGCACGGTGGCGTCCTGGCCGTTGACACAGGCCGACTCCAGGCGGGCGCGGGTGGCGTTGGCGGCCTCCGTGTAGGCCTGGCCGGTCTTGCCCGCCGTGGCCTGGGCGAAGGCGGCGCTCACGTCGGTGATCTGCTCCAGCCGGTTGAGCTCCATGCCGGGGCACTGGCGCTCCTCCTGCGGGTGCTGGGCGAGAAAGCCCTGTCGGCGCAGGTCCTGGCCCGGGCGGGAGAGGTCACCCAGGCAGCTGTCCACGCAGTGGTGGTTGGTCAGCACCAGGCCACCGGCCGAGACGAAGGAGGTGGAGCAGCCGCCGGCCATGCGGGCGGCCGAGTGCATCACCTTGTTCACCCAGGCGTCGTCGGGTGTGAAGCCGTACTTCTGGGCCAGGGTGGCCTTGGGCAGGTTGTCCAGGGTCCACATGCCTTCCATCGCGGAGGCAGCCAGGGGGGCCAGGGCGCACAGCAGGGTGGCGCCCAGCAGCGCGGTGGCGCTGCGGCGGTGCCGGGGCACGGGCATCGGGAAGGGTCCTTTGTGAGGCGGAAAACAACAGACCCCGCGCAGCTGGTGGTGCCGACGGGGTCTGGCGGCAAGGCCTGGCGGATCGAGCGCCGGCAGACCGAGTGTCACATGGACGCACGGGAGAGTGCGGAGTTCCGCACTTTCCGTGGCGGATCGGCTCAGATGGCCATGGCCACCGCGTTGGCCCGGGCCATGTGGATGGCGTCGCCGATCTGCGGGCCCTTGGCGCCGCGGGCCTGGGCCTCGGCCGCCACGCGGGCGGTGTCCACGTCCAGCCCGGCCTGCAGGGCCTGGCGCAGCAAGGGCGCGCTGGGGTAGTCGGCGTGTTCCAGGCCCAGGCGGCCGCGGGCATCGGCCTCGCACGCCAGCAGGGCCAGCTCGAAGCGCTCGGGCCGGCGGAAGGCATCACAGCGCTCCAGCAGGCGCAGGACCGCGGCGGCGCCGAAGGTGGCGGCCTGGTGGATGTGGGTGTGCTCGCGCGCCACCACCAGGGCCAGTTCGCTGCACTCGCTGGGCGGCTTCAGGCGGGCGCACAACTCGCGGGTCAGGCGTTCGCTGCGGGCCTCGTGGGCGATGTGGCGCGGCCATTCCTCGGGCGGGGTCGTGCCCTTGCCCAGGTCGTGGCACAGGGCGGCAAAGCGGGCGGCCAGCGGGGCTTGCAGGCGCGCGGCCTGGTCCAGCACCAGCAGCAGGTGGGCGCCGGTGTCCACCTCGGGGTGGAACTCGGGCCGCTGGGGCACGCCCCAGAGGCGGTCCACCTCGGGCAGCAGCCGGGCCAGGGCGCCGCAGTCACGCAGCACTTCCAGCATGCGGCTGGGTCGCGTCTCCATCAGGCCGGTGGCCAGTTCCTGCCAGACCCGCTCGGGCACCAGGGCATCGACCTCGCCGGCCTCGACCATCTGGCGCATCAGGGCCAGGGTCTCGGGCGCCACGGAGAAATCGGGGAAGCGGGCGGCGAAGCGGGCCAGGCGCAGGATGCGCACCGGGTCTTCGGCAAAGGCGGCGCTGACATGGCGCAGCACCTTGGCGGCCAGGTCGCGCTGGCCGCCGCAGGGGTCGATCAGCGTGCCGTCCTCGGCGCGGGCGATGGCGTTGATCGTCAGGTCACGGCGCTGCAGATCCTGCTCCAGCGTCACGTCCGGCGCGGCGTGGAAGACGAAGCCGTGGTAGCCCGGCGCGGTCTTGCGCTCGGTGCGGGCCAGCGCGTACTCCTCGTGCGTCTGCGGGTGCAGGAAGACCGGGAAGTCCTTGCCCACCGGGGTGTAGCCGGCGGCCAGCATGTCCTCGGGCGTGGCACCCACCACCACCCAGTCGCGGTCGTTCACCGGCCGCTGCAGCAGGGCGTCGCGCACCGCACCACCGACGACATAGGCTTTCATGGGGGTCTCGCTTCCAGGCCTGGTTCAGCGGTGGCGGGCCCGCCAGGCGTCCAGCCGGCCGCAGCGCTGGCCGGGCTGCAGGTAGCCCGGCACCACCGCCAACAGCGCGCTGGGGGTGATGCCCAGGGCCGCCAGGCCGGGGTGCTGGCCGGTGGCCACGTTGGGCACGGTCATGGAGGCCAGGTTGTCCCGGCTCATCAGGGTCTCGCCCGGGGCCAGTTCCATGGCCAGGGCCTGCAGCGTGGCCAGCGGGGCCGGCAGGGGCAGGATGGGCCGCGGGTGACCGCTGGCCTGGCCGGCCAGCTGCACCAGCTCGGCCAGCGTCTTCACCTCGGGGCCGGCGCATTCATAGATCTGGCCGATGGTGTTGGGGCGCTCCAGGCAGACGGCGATGGCCGCGGCCACATCATTCACCCACACCGGCTGGAAGCGGGCGTCCGCCCCGGCCAGGGGCATGACCGGGAACAGGGCCTGCAAGCGGGCGAAGAGGTTGAGGAAGCGGTCGTTGGCGCCGAAGATGACCGAGGGCCGCAGCAGCGTCAGATCCAGCCCGGCTTCGCGCAGCACGGCCTCGCCGCGGCCCTTGCTGCGCAGATAGCGCGAGGGGCCGGCCGGGTCGGCGCCCAGGGCGCTGACGTGGATGAGGCGGCGCACGCCCTGGCGCCGGCAGGCGGCGGCCAGGCGGCGAGGCAGGGCCACATGCACCTGCTCGAAGGCGGCCTCGCTGCCATGCAGGATGGCCACCAGGTTGACCACCGCGTCGCAGCCGGCCAGCAGGCGGTCGAGCTGGGCGTCGTCGTGCACATCGGCCTGCAGCACGTCCACCAGGGGCAGGGGTTGCACCACCTGGGCGTTGGCGAGCCGGCGGGTGGGCACGCGCAGGCGCGGGCCCGCCTTCCAGCGGTCCACCAGGGTTTCGCACAGGGCGCGGCCGACAAAGCCGCTGCCACCCAGAATGAGCACCGATCGCAAGTTCATGTCAGGCCAGTAGCAAGCCAGGGGCCAGGCGTCAGGGCAGGTCCGCGTCCAGGGCCGGGGCCGGCGTGGTGCGCGGCCCGATGCTGGGGCCCATGCGGGCCTTCAGCGACGCGGGCTTTCCGCCCATCAGGCCGGCATAGTAGGTGGCGTTGGACAGCACCTTCTTGACGTAATCCCGGGTTTCGTTGAATGGGATGTTCTCCACCCACATCGCCGGCTCCAGCACCGGGCCATCGCGCCAGCGTCGCGGGCGGTTCGGCCCGGCGTTGTAGGCCGCGGCGGCCAGGGGCTGGGAGCCGTCCATGTCGTCCAGCACCAGCTTGAGGTAGGCGGTGCCCAGCTTGAGGTTGACCGCCTTGTCGCTCAGCAGGCTGGGCTTGTAGTCCGTCATGCCGATCTTCTTGGCCGTCCACCTGGCGGTGGCGGGCATGACCTGCATCAGGCCGCTGGCGCCCACGCCGGAGCGGGCGTCGGTGATGAAGCGCGATTCCTGGCGCACCAGGCCGTAGGCGTAGGCGGGGTCCAGGCCGATTTCCCGGGCACGCGGCAGCAGCTCGTCGGCGTGCGGGGTGGGAAAGCGCTGGGCCAGGTCGAACTCGGCGCGGGTCTTCTCGCTGCTGTTGATGCAGCGGTCCCAGATTTCGCGCTCGCAGGCCAGCTGGGCGGCCGAGAGCAGCTCGCGGTCGCTCAGGCCGATGAGCGAGAAGTTCCATTCCCGCACCGCTTCGGAGCGCATGCCGATGCCGAACAGGGTCAGTGCGCGTTGCAGGCCGGGGTGGCGGCGCATGGCGTCGCGCTCGGTGGGGCTCAGGGCGGCGGGCCGCGGCGGCAGGGCTTGCACGCCGCCCAGGTCCTCGGAGGCCAGTTGGCCGTAGTAGCCCAGCTGCGGCGCCAGGGCCTGCAGCAGGGCCTGGCCTTCGCGGCGTTCGGTCTGGCCGGCGTCGCCGGGCTTGGCCAGGGCCAGCAGGGCCCGGCCGCGCCAGTACTGCCACACCGCGCTGTTGCGCTCGTCCACCCCCATGGCGTCGATGCAGCGCAGCACGCCGCGCCAGCGCGCCTCGCCGTTGCCCAGGCGCAGCCAGGCGCGGGCCTGCCAGGCCAGGGTGTCGTCGGTCCAGTCCGGGTCCTTGGCGTCGCGCTTCTTCAGCCGGGCCCAGGCCTTCTCGGTCCAGTCCAGGGCCTCGGGCATCAGGGCGAAGGCGGCCTGCCGGGCGGTGATGGCCCAGGCCCAGGCGGCGTTCTCGGCATCCAGCCGCTGGCCCCAGTGCTCTTCCAGCTGCTTGGCGGCCACGGCGGGGTCGCCGGCGGCCAGCCGGGCCAGGGCCAGCGCGGTCAGCTCGTCCTCGCGGCGGCTGCCGCTGCGGGCCTGGCGGGCCAGGTAGCGTGCCGGGTTGTCGAAGATGGCGGTCAGTGGCTTGCTCACGCCCTCGCCCAGCAGGCCGGCCACAGCGCGGGCCTGCTTCTGGCGGTTGAATTCCACGGCCTGACGCAATTTGCGCCAGACATCGGCCTCGCTGAACTGGCGGGCGTCGAACAGGGTCTGGGCCAGCAGTTGGCAGCCGTCGTCGGGCTGCTTCTGGTCCATCCAGGCCTGGCGGGCGGCTTCGGTGACGGCCTGGCCGGACTGCTGGGCCGCCACCAGCGCGTAGCAGGTGACCTCGCGGTCGTCGTCCATCCGGAAGTGCGGGTACTCGCGCGCCACGCCGGCCCAGTCGCGCCGCTTGCCCAGCTCCAGCAGCCAGTCGTTGCGCAGGCGGTCTTCCACGTAGCTGCCGGGCCAGCGGGCATAGAAGGCCTCGACCTCGGGGGCCGAGACCTCGCTCAACCGGCCGCTCAGGTCCCAGTAATCGATCCAGGGCGCCAACGGGTAGCGCGCATCCAGCGCGGCGGTCTTCAGCGCGGACAGCCGATCCTTGTCGCGCTTCTGGAAGGCCTCCTTGGCCTGTCGGATCAGGGTGTCGTCCAAGTCCTGGGCCGAGGCGGCGGGCAACAGGCCGGCCGCGCCGGCCAGCAGGCCCAGGGTGAGGGCGGCCAGGGGGCGGAACAGGAAGAAGCGCATCGTCCGGCACTGTACCGCAGGCCCGTGGGATCCCCCGGCCACAACCCGGCTTCCATCGGGTGTTCTGGGGGGCTTCGCGGGCCGCCGATCTCAGGCGCCGGGGGCCTTGCGATAGGGTTCCTCGAAGTCCAGGAAGTCCCGCTCCGCCAGGGCCTGGGCCACCCAGGCGGCCACGCCGGGGCTGGCCCAGACCCGGTCCATGTAGGCCTGCACGACCGGCGTGACCGGCAGCGCGTAGCTGCGCAGCCGCGCGACGACCGGGGCGTAGTAGGCATCGACGATGCCGAAACCGCCGAACAGGAAGGGGCCGCCGCTGGCCGCCAGGGCCTCGGTCCACATGGTCTGGAGGCGGGCCAGGTCGGCGGCCACGTCCGCTTGTTCGCGCAGCACCTGCGCGCCCACCTCGGGCAGACTGGCCTCGATGTTCATCGGGCAGGCGTTGCGCAGCGCGCCGAAGCCGCTGTGCATCTCGGCGCACAGGCTGCGGGCGCGGGCCCGTGCGGCGGGGTCGGCCGGCCACAGCGGGTGCTGCGGGAAGCGCTCGGCCAGGGTCTCGGCAATGGCCAGCGAGTCCCAGACGACCAGGTCGCCGTCCACCAGCAGCGGCACCTTGCCGGTGGGGGCCAGGGCGCCGACGACGGCCTTGAAGCGCGAGCCGGGGTCGAAGCTGTCGAAACGGACCAGGACCTCCTCGAAGGGCAGGCCGAAGTGGGTCATCAGCACCCAGGGGCGCATGGACCAGGACGAGTAGTTCTTGTTGCCGATGTAGAGCTGCATGGGGCGACCTCGGGATGGGATGGCCGCATGCTACGGGCCCGCCCAGGCGGACGGGTTGAATTCCCCGCATCACCGCCATGCGCGGGCGTCATGGACGGCTCAGTCGGCGTGGGCCAGGCTGTCGGGGTCGGCGTGGTCGCCGATGGCCTGGCGGGTGGCCGCCGCCTGGTCCAGCACCCAGCGGGTGAAGGCCTGCTGTTCCGGCCGCGGGGGCTGGCTGCCGCCCAGCGGCACCAGCCAGTAGTCGTGCTGGCTCCAGAGCCGGCAGGCCGGGCCGAAGGGCTCCACCAGTTCGCCGCGCGCCAGTCCATCGTGCACCAGGGCCAGCCGCGCCAGCGCCACGCCCTGGCCGGCCAGCGCGGCCTGCATCTGCTGGTGGGTGTAGTTGGTGCTGAACCAGCGCTTGGGCTGCAGCCGGTCCAGGCCCTGGGCCGCCAGCCAGGCCGGCCAGGCCAGAGCGCTGGAATGGGCGCTGCCGTCGTCCATCTCCAGCAGGGTGTGCTGGGCCAGGTCGGCGGGCTGGCGCAGGGGCGGCGCATCCCCCCGGGCCACGGCTGCGGCCAGACCGGCGCCGATGACGGGGCTGAGCACCTCGCCGAACAGGCGGATGGCCGAGGCCGGTGCGCGCTCGGGCCGGCATTGGCGCAGCGCCAGGTCCAGTTCGGGATCGTCCTCGTCCACCAGGCGGTCGGAGGCCGAGATGCGGATGTCCAGCGAGGGGTGCAGGCGCTCGAAGGCCACCAGCCGGGGCATCAGCCACAGCGAGGCGAAGGAAGGGAAGGTGGTCAGGCTGACCTGGTGGCGCGAGCGGGCCAGGCGGATCTGCCGAACGGTGCCGTCCAGCCGGATGAGCAGGGGCGCCACCGTGCGCAGCAGGGCCTGGCCGGCGGCGGTGAGTTCGACCTTGCGGGTGCCGCGGGTGAACAGCGGCGCGCCCAGCTCCTCCTCCAGCCCCTTGATCTGGCGGCTGATGGCGGGCTGGGTGAGGTGCATCTCCTCGGCCGCGGCGCTGAAGCTCAGGCGCCGGGCCACTGCTTCGAAGCTGCGCAGGCAGTCCAGGGCAAGCGGGCGCTGGCTCAGGTGATTCATGCGCGAATGGTATCAATCCACGGCGCACTCGTCATTGGACCTGCGCAGGCTGGAGGCCGAAGATTCAGGCTGTGGAGAGGAATCTGGTGTCTCCACCTATCAGGAGATTGATGATGAAGCTGCATTCCACGATGTGCCTCGACGGGGTCTGGCGTGGCCGGGCGGGGCAGGCCGGCGAACTGCTGGTGGCCACCGGTCGCGTGTGGCTGACCCGGGACGGTGATCTGGCCGACCATGTGCTGGCCGCGGGCGATCGCCTGCGCCTGGCGGCGGGCGACCGCATCACGCTGGAGCCCTGGGCGCCGGGCCGCGCGCCGGTGCTGCTCTGGCAGGTGCCCGAGCACCTGCATGGGCTGCGGGCGGTCTTGGGGGCCGGGGCCCGCCTGCTGGCCGCCCGGCTCGAGCGCGCGGCCCGCCGGCTGCAGGCCTGGGCGGGTGAGCTGTCGGCCGCCTGAGCGCGCACAATGGGGGCGTGTTGTCGACGGTGATCCGCCCCACGCCATGACCCTGCCGTTCAAGCTCAACCTCGAACCCTCGCGCGACAAGGCCCAGCTGCGCAAGCAGCTGCAGGCCGAACGCATGGCCCTGCTGGACCGCCACCAGCGGGCCGCGCACCTCCAGGAGGTGCTGATGGTCTGGCTGATCAGTCGACCCGAGAAGACCATCGGGGCCTACTGGCCGATCAAGGGCGAGTTCGACGCCTTGCCGGCGCTCTACCGCTGGAGCGAGGCGGCCGAGGCCGGCGAGGAACGCCGCATCGGCCTGCCGGTGATCAACCGCGAGACCAAGCAGCTGACCTTCCATGTCTGGTATCCCGGCTGTCCGATGGAGGAGGATGCCTACGGCATTCCCAAGCCCAAGGACACCGAGGCCTTCCACCCCGAGCTGCTGCTGGTGCCCTGCGTGGGCTACGGCCCCGGCGGGGTGCGCCTGGGCTATGGCGGCGGCTTCTACGACCGCACGCTGGCGGCGCTGCAGCCGCGACCGGTGACGGCCGGCGTGGGCTACACCCATGGCTACGTGCCCTGGCTGCAGGCCGAGCCGCACGACATCCCGCTGGACGCCATCCTCACCGACGAGGGCGTGTACTGGCAGCGCGGCGAGGACTGAGCCTCGTCCTTTCTCGGCACCCGCTTTGGCGCGGGGGGGACCGGCCATGAAAAAAGGGGCTGCCCTGCGGCAGCCCCTCAAAACATGGACCCTCGAAAGGAGCCCCTTCCGGGGCCCGGCTTCATCAGAAGCGGTAGCCGACGCCGACGCTGAACAGCAGCGGATCGACGTTGAAGTCGCCGATCTTGGTGCCGTCGACCTTGACGTCCACACCGATCTTGACCTTCTTGACGTCCAGGTTCACCAGCCAGCCATTGCCGACCGGGATGTCCACGCCGGCCTGCAGCGCCCAGCCGAAGCTGTTGTCGGAGATGCTGGGCTTCAGTGCCGCCACATCGGCGTTCGTCCAGTGGACCTGGGTGATGCTGGTGAAGTTGACACCGGCACCGACGTAGGGGCGGAAGCCCTGGAAGTTGGTGAAGTGGTACTGGGCGGTCAGGGTCGGGGGCAGGTGACGGAAGCCGCCGATCTTGGTGCCGTCCGACTTGATTTCCTGGTACTGCGGGTAGGTCAGGATCAGCTCAGCAGCCACGTTGGGCGTGAAGAAGTAGCTGATGTCCAGTTCCGGGAAGGCCTTGTCGTTGGTCGACAGCTTCAGGTCGGGGGTGGTCGAGCCACCGTTGTCCGATTGCAGGTAGAGCGCACGGCCACGCACCAGCCAGTTGCCAGAATCTTGGGCGGCGGCGAATTGGGGGGCCAGGGCGGCCACGGCGGCCAGGGCGATCAGTTGCTTGCGCATGTGGGGACTCCGTCTCTTGTCTTCAGGTTGCAAAAGGGGTGACCGTTTCGTTTGGTCTGACGCCATTGCAACGTGAAGTGGCCGAAGTCAAGCTGAGTCGGCGCAAGCGGGCTGCATCCGCGGGTCGGGCCCTGCGGGGGACTTGATCCAAGTCAGATCGCGGGGGTGGGGGTGACGCCGCCGCGCAACAGTCTGTTGCGTCACCCGTCCCGCGCTCAGGCCACCAGGCCCAGCTGCCGGCAGAGGGTCAGCGTCGGCCCGCTCTGGTTCATCGTGTAGAAGTGCAGGCCCGGGGCGCCGCCGGCGCGCAGGCGCTCGCACAGCGCGCCCACCACTTCCAGGCCGAAGGCCTTGATGCTGGCGCTGTCGTCGCCGAAGCTCTGCAGGCGCAGCCGGATCCAGCGCGGGATGTCGGCGCCGCAGCTGTCGGCGAAGCGCAGGATGCCGCTGGCATTGGTGATGGGCATGATGCCCGGCACGATGGGCACGTTCACGCCCAGGGCGTGCGCCTCGTCGACGAAGCGGAAGTAGGCGTCGGCGTTGAAGAAGAACTGGGTGATGGCCGAGCTGGCGCCGGCGGCCACCTTGGCGGCGAAGGCCTGCAGGTCGGCCTGCGGGCTGCGGGCCTGCGGGTGCATCTCGGGGTAGGCCGCCACTTCGAGGTGAAAGTGGTCGCCCGTCTCGGCGCGGATGAAGGCCACCAGCTCGCTGGCGTAGCGGAACTCGCCCATGCTGCCGTAGCCACTGGGCAGATCGCCCCGCAGCGCGACCAGGCGGCGCAGGCCCATGGCCTTGAACTGGGCCAGCTTCTCGCGCACCGAGTCGCGGGTGGCGCCCACACAGGTGAAGTGCGAGGCGCTGTCGCGGCCTTCGGCCAGGATGGCCTGCACGGTCTGCAAGGTGCCGTCCTGGGTGGAGCCACCGGCGCCGTAGGTGACCGAGCAGAAGGTCGGGTCCAGCGCGTAGAGCTGCTGCCGCGCGGCCGCCAGCTTCTCGGCGCCCTCGGGCGTCTTGGGCGGGAAGAATTCCAGGCTCAGGGGAAAGTCGGGGGTCATCGTCTCGTGTTCCAGGGTTCAGGCACGTTGCGCCTGAACGAAAAATTCGCGGTTGCCGTCGCCGCCGGTGATGGGGCTGTCGCGCCAGGCGGTGACGGCCAGGCCGCAGGCGGCGCAGGCCTCGCGCAGCCGGGTCTCCACCCGGGCGTGGGCGGCCTGGTCCTTGACCAGCCCGCCCTTGCCGATGTCGCCGGGCTGCAGCTCGAACTGCGGCTTGACCAGCATCAGCAGCGTGCCCCCGGGCGCCAGCAGCGGCGCCAGGGCGGGCAGCACCAGGCTCAGCGAGATGAAGGACAGGTCGCCGGTGATCAGGTCGAAGCCCTCTGCGGGCCAGGCCGTGCCGAGGGCGGCGGGGCTGAGCTCGCGGGCGTTGATGCCTTCCAGCGCCGTCACCCGCGGGTCCTGGCGCAGCCGGGGCAGCAGCTGGTCGCGGCCCACGTCCACACCCACCACCCGACGGCAGCCGGCGTGCAGCAGCACGTCGGTGAAGCCGCCGGTGCTCTGACCCACGTCCAGCGCCACCGTGTCATGCAGGTCCAGGCCGGCTTCGCGCAGCGCGCCTTCGAGCTTGAGGCCGCCGCGCGAGGCCCAGCGCAGCTCGGCATCGTCGGTGACCTCGATCTCGCAGCCCGCGGGCAGATCCTCACCCGCCTTCTTGGGCTGCTGCCAGCCTCGCGGGCCGAGCCAGCGCACGGCGCCGCGCTCGATCAGCCGCTGTGCGGCCGACCGGCTGGGCGCCAGGCCCTGCTGAACGAGAAGCTGGTCGGCGCGCACGGGATCAGTAGCGGTAAGTGTCGGGCTTGTAGGGGCCTTCGACGGACACGCCGATGTAGGCGGCCTGCTCGGGCGTCAGCGTGGTCAGCTGGGCGTTGAGCGTGCTCAGCTGCAGGCGGGCCACCTTCTCGTCGAGCTTCTTGGGCAGCACATAGACCTGGCCGGCCGCGTAGTCGTTCGGGCGGGTGAACAGCTCGATCTGAGCCAGGGTCTGGTTGGCGAAGCTGGAGCTCATCACGTAGCTGGGGTGGCCGGTGGCGCAGCCCAGGTTCACCAAGCGGCCTTTGGCCAGCAGGATGATGCGGTGGCCGTCCGGGAAGATCACGTGGTCCACCTGGGGCTTGATCTCCTCCCACTGACACTTCTCTTCCAGCTTGGCGACCTGGATCTCGTTGTCGAAGTGGCCGATGTTGCAGACGATGGCGTTGTTCTTCATCGCCGCCATGTGCTCGTAGGTGATCACGTCGCGGTTGCCGGTGGTGGTCACGAAGATGTCGGCCTGGGGGGCGGCCCACTCCATCGTCACCACGCGGAAGCCTTCCATCGCGGCCTGCAGGGCGTTGATCGGGTCGATCTCGGTCACCCACACCTGGGCGCTCAGCGCACGCAGGGCCTGGGCCGAACCCTTGCCCACGTCACCGTAGCCGCAGACCACGGCGATCTTGCCGGCCACCATCACGTCGGTGGCGCGCTTGATGCCGTCCACCAGCGACTCGCGGCAGCCGTAGAGGTTGTCGAACTTGCTCTTGGTGACCGAGTCGTTGACGTTGATGGCGCGGAACAGCAGCGTGCCCTTGGCGCTCATCTCGTTGAGGCGGTGCACGCCCGTGGTGGTCTCCTCGGTCACGCCGATGATCTCGGCCGACTTGCGGCTGTACCAGGTCGGGTCCACGGCCAGCTTGGCCTTGATGGCGGCGAAGAGGATGCGCTCTTCTTCCGAGCCCGGGTTGGCCAGCACCGACAGGTCCTTCTCGGCCTTCTGACCCAGGTGCATCAGCAGCGTCGCGTCGCCGCCGTCGTCCAGGATCATGTTGGGGCCTTCGCCCGGAGTGCCCTTGGCGCCGAACTCGAAGATGCGATGGGTGTAGTCCCAGTAGTCCACCAGCGTCTCGCCCTTGTAGGCGAACACCGGCGTGCCGGCGGCCACCAGTGCTGCGGCGGCGTGGTCCTGGGTCGAGAAGATGTTGCAGGAGGCCCAGCGCACCTCGGCGCCCAGGGCCTGCAGCGTCTCCACCAGCACGCCGGTCTGGATGGTCATGTGCAGCGAGCCGGCGATGCGCGCGCCCTTCAGGGGCTGGCTGGCGGCGTATTCCTGGCGGATGGCCATCAGCGCGGGCATCTCGTGCTCGGCAATGGTCAGTTCCTTGCGGCCCCAGTCGGCCAGGGAAAGATCGGCCACCACGTACTGTTCGGGGGCCAGGGCGGTCTTGGGCAGTGCAGCGTTCATCGGTTGCTCCATCGGTTCGACAAGCCCGCACGGGGACCGAAGGAGGACCGGGAGGCGAACGGTTCAGACGTTCGCCCAGGGCTCACCGCGGCACCGGGAAGTGCGGGTGAGCGCCGTTGCAGAAGAAGGGGTTCCGAGCCTGGGGCCGTCGGACGACGGGCCTTGCAACGCTCCTCGGAAGCAGGCCGACAGTGTAGCAGCGGGGCCCTGGCGGCGCCCAGCGCAAGCCCTGGCGTCGAATGTGAAAAAGCGGGCATCGGAGCCCGCTTTGTGCTGTCGGGGGACGTGCCCGGCTCAGGCCTGGCCTTCCATGGAGGCGAGCTGGTCCTCGCTCAGGCTGGGCACCAACGAGGGCCGGCCCACGATCAGCGGGTCCACCGGACCGATGGCCTCCAGGTTCTTCTTGCCGTAGGACAGGCGGTGCAGCACATAGCGCATCGCGTTCAGCCGCGCGCGTTTCTTGCAGTCCGACTTGATCACCGTCCAGGGCGCGTCGGAGGTGTCGCAGTGCAGGAACATGGCCTCCTTGGCGCGGGTGTAGTCGTCCCATTTGTCCAGGCTGGCCAGGTTGATGGGGCTGAGCTTCCACTGCTTGAGCGGGTGCAGTTCGCGCTCCTTGAAGCGGCGGCGCTGCTCGCTGCGGCTGACCGAGAACCAGAACTTGAACAGGTGCACGCCGTCGCGCACCAGCTGGCGCTCGAACTCGGGGGCCTGGCGCAGGAACTCCTGGTACTGGTAATCCGAGCAGAAGCCCATCACCCGTTCCACGCCGGAGCGGTTGTACCAGCTGCGGTCGAACATCACGATCTCGCCGCGGGTGGGCAGGTGCTGGATGTAGCGCTGGAAGTACCACTGGCCCTGCTCGACCTCGCTGGGTTTCTCCAGCGCCACCACGCGTGCACCGCGGGGGTTCAGGTGTTCCATGAAGCGCTTGATGGTGCCGCCCTTGCCGGCCGCGTCGCGGCCCTCGAAGAGGATGACCACCCGCTGGCGGGTTTCCTTGACCCAGGCCTGCAGCTTCAGCAGCTCCACCTGCAGGCGGTACTTCTGCTCCTCGTAGCTGCGGCGCGAGAGCAGGTTCTTGTAGGGATAGTGGCCCTCGCGCCAGCCGGCGGCCAGCTCCAGGTCGGGGTCGATGCCGCTGGGGGCCGGCTTGCGGCGGGCGTTGATCTCGCGGCGCAGGGCCTTGAGGTCGTCGGGCGAGGCGCCGTCGAGCAGGGCCCGCAGCGGGTCGGTCGACAGGCCGGACTGCATCAGCCCGCCCACCACCTCGGCCTGCACGACCTGGGCGGCCTCGCGGGCCGCCTCCACCTCCAGCTTCTGCAACGCCCGTGCGTTGGCCTTGGGGCGCACGCTGCCCACGGCCACCGGGGCCGGGGTGCGCGGCTTGCGCCGGGGAGGCGCGGACGTCTCGACGCTGGCCGGGGTGTCGGAATCGGGGGTGGGTTGTTGTCGAGCCATGGTGTTCTGGATGGAGGGCAAGTTCTCGATCATGAAACTTTGACCGGGGTGTGACTTGAGCGAGGTCAAGTGGGCGCCAAGGATGCGGTCAGCGCGCTTGGCGACAATATCGGCCTTCTTCACCACTGCATGAGGTCTGCCATGGCTGTCCGCCCCCTGGGTACCCCGCTGTCCCCGTCTGCCACCCGCGTGATGCTGCTGGGCTCCGGCGAGCTCGGCAAGGAAGTGCTGATCGCCCTGCAGCGCCTGGGGGTGGAAACCATCGCGGTGGACCGCTACCACAACGCCCCCGGCCAGCAGGTGGCCCACCATGCCCGCACCATCGCGATGAGCGACCCCGAGCAGCTGCGCCCCCTGATCGAGGCCGAGCAGCCCGACCTGGTGGTGCCGGAGATCGAGGCCATCGCCACGCCGGTGCTGGAGGCCCTGGAGGCCGAGGGCAAGATCCGCTGCATCCCGACCGCGCGCGCCGCGCGCCTGACCATGGACCGCGAGGGCATCCGCCGCCTGGCCGCCGAGGCGCTGGACCTGCCCACCAGCCCCTACCGCTTCTGCGATTCGCTGGCCGAACTGCAGGCCGCCATCGACGGCAGCGATGGCCATCCCGCCATCGGCTACCCCTGCATCGTCAAGCCGGTGATGAGCAGCTCCGGCAAGGGCCAGAGCAAGATCGATGGCCCGGCCGATGTGCAGAAGGCCTGGGACTACGCCATGGCCGGCGGCCGCGTGGCCACCGGCCGCATCATCGTCGAGGGCTTCATCGACTTCGACTACGAGATCACCCAGCTGACCGTGCGCGCCGTGGGCGCCTCGGGCCAGGTCGAGACGCACTTCTGCGACCCGATCGGCCATGTGCAGGTCAGCGGCGACTATGTGGAGAGCTGGCAGCCCCACCCGATGAGCCCGGTGGCCCAGCAGAAGGCCCGCGACATCGCCCAGGCCATCACCGCCAACCTGGGCGGCCAGGGCCTGTTCGGCGTCGAGCTTTTCGTCAAGGGTGACATGGTGTGGTTCAGCGAGGTCAGCCCCCGCCCGCACGACACCGGCATGGTGACGATGATCACCCAGTGGCAGAACGAGTTTGAACTGCACGCCCGCGCCATCTTGGGCCTGCCGGTGGACACCTCGCTCAAGAGCCCCGGCGCCAGCGCGGTGATCTATGGCGGCGTCGACGCCCAAGGCATCGTCTTCGACGGCGTGGCCGAGGCCCTGCAGGTGCCGAATTCCGACATCCGCCTCTTCGGCAAGCCCGAAAGCTTCACCAAGCGCCGCATGGGCGTCGCCCTGGTGCACGACGCCGATGTCGAGGTGGCCCGGACCCAGGCCAAGCTGGCGGCCAGCAAGGTCAAGCCGCGGGTGGCCTGAGGCCGCCCATGTTGATATGACGCAGAACAAAGCTTGAAATCCTTTGTTAGGGCGTGCGGCGCATGTTCCTAGACTGAAGCCATTCGGTGTTTCCCGGGTCCCGTGCTGACCTGGGGTCAACCCAGAGTGGTTCCATGACTTCGACTCCCTACGCCCGGCTGCTGACGCTGCCCAATGCAGAGCAGGCGGCCCTGACGATCCGGGCCAAGGCCCTGATCTTCCATGACGCCAAGTCGCTGGCGCTGCTGCGTCAGGTGGAGCGCATCGCCTGCAGCGATGCGAACGTGCTGATCATGGGTGAATCGGGTACCGGCAAGGAGCTGGTGGCCCGCCATATCCATGCCGAGAGCGAGCGGCGCGGACCGTTCGTGGCCGTCAATTGCGGGGCCTTCAGCGACAACCTGATCGAGGCGGAGCTGTTCGGCCACGAGGCGGGTGCTTTCACCGGGGCCCAGCAGGCCCGGGCCGGCTGGTTCGAGGCGGCGCAGGGGGGCACCCTGTTCCTGGATGAGGTGGGTGACCTGCCGCTGGCCATGCAGGTCAAGCTGTTGCGCGTGCTGCAGGAGCGGCAGGTCGTGCGCTTGGGCTCGCGCAGGCCCATTCCCGTCGATGTGCGCCTGGTGGCTGCGACCAATGTCCATCTGGAACAAGCGGTGCAAGCCGGGCGCTTTCGGCTGGATCTTTACTACCGCCTGAATGTCGCGCCGGTGCTGCTGCCCCCCTTGCGTGAGCGCACGGGCGACATCCTGCCGCTGGTCCACTACTTCATCGACTACTACAGCCAGCGCATGGACAGCGACAGGCCCCGTCTGAGTGACGAGGCGACGCAGATGCTGCGTGCCTACGCCTGGCCCGGCAACATCCGCGAACTGGAGAACGTGGTGCATTTCGCGCTGATCGTCTGCCAGCATGGGCGCATCGAGGCCGGGGATCTGCGCCTGCCCGGTCTGCCTTTGCAGACTGCCGAAAGTCGCCCCCCGGCCACGACGCCGGAACCGTGCGACGGCTTGGCGGCCATCCGCAGTGGCCTGTACCGGCTGCTGGATCTGGACACGCCCCATGTCTACGAGCGCATCGAAGAGCTGCTGTTCACCGCGGCCTTCGCGTACTGCCAGGAGAACCAGGTGCGGACCGCGCGTCAGCTCGGCATCTCCCGCAACATCCTGCGCACCCAGCTCAAGCGCTTCGGCCTCATCCGTGACACAGGTCTTGAAGCCGCAGGCGAAGCAGCGGGCACCTAGCGTTCGACACCGCCTCCTGCCAGGCCGCCCAAGGGCGGCCTTGTCGCTTCCGTGTCCGCTCTTTGCCGCTGCTGGCACGGCAGCAGTCCGGGCAGCCGCTGTCGCGGGTCTGCTGGCCCGGCAACAGACCGGTCACTGGTCTGTGCGCTAAGTCCTTGATTCCATGGAGGCAGGGCGCTGGCATGGCTCCTGCGAAAGCGCAGGCATGCATCCCCTGCCTCCTTTCTCCTCGACACCGGCCACGCTGACAGGCTGGTTGCAGGCCCAGGCCCGCCTGCGCCCTGCCGGACTGGCGCTGCGTCACAAGCAGGCGGGGCTGTGGCAGGAACGGCGCTGGTGGACTCTGCAGCAGGAGGTGGCCACGCTGGCCGCCGGCTTGCGTGCCCGGGGCTTCCAGCCGGGGCACTGGCTCCAGGTGCGCTGCCAGCCCCGTCCCGAGGCCCTGCTGCTGTCCCTGGCGGCCCTCTGGTTGGGCGGGCGAGTGCGGCTGGGTCACCCGGGGGCGGCTCCCTTGTCAAGGCGCACGGCAGCCTCGGCCGAGGCCCACGACGCCCATTTTGTGCTGCTGGACAGGGCAGACGACCTGGCCGGACTGGCCGACCTCCAGGCGGGTCTGCACTGGGTGGGCTATGTGGAGCGCCGAGCCGCGGTCACCCTTCCCGCAGGCCTGCAGGACCGCGTGCAATCCAGCGAAGAGCTCCTGCTTGAAGGCCGGGCCGCGGGCGCACTCGACGAGCCGATCCAGGGCGAGGCCGATGACACTGCCTTTCTGCTCCAGACCGAGCAAGGGGCTCTTTCCCTGAGCCACCGGGATCTTCTGGAAGGGGGGCTGGCGCTGGTGGACCAGGAAGGGCTGACCCACCGCGACGAAGCCTTTGCGGCCCGGGCCTTCGCGACCGAAGCCCAGCTGCGCTACCTGTTGGCGCCCTGGTTGCTGACGGGCCTGCGCCTGAATTTCCCGGAGCGCCTGGCCACGCGCGACGCGGACCGGCGCGAGATCGGGCCCACACTGGTGGCCGGCACCTGTGAGACCTACCAGCGCGTGGCCCGCTGGGTGCGCGAGGCTCTGCCGCCCGAGGGGACCTGGCAGAGGCATCTGGTGGAGCGCGCACTGGCAGGCCGGTATGGCCGGCTGCCGCGCTGGGTCGTGGGGCGGCGGTTGCGCGACGTGATCGGGCTGACCCGGACCCGTGCCGCACTGCTGATCGGCGCTCCCTTGCCGGAGGACGATGCCCGCTTCTTTGCCTCGCTGGGTGTGGCTGTGCGGGTCTGGCCGGAAGGTGGGGCCGCATCGCCCCGTCCAAGCCGTGAACACGACAGCGCACCACCGGATGAGCGGACCGTTCAGTTCAACCTGCATCCCTGGGGGGCGGTGTGAACGCTCCGACGGTAGATGAGGCGGCGCCGCTGCTGGCGCTGGAGGGCATCTCGCTGCGCTTCGGCGGGGTCCATGCATTGCAGGACATCAGCCTGGCGGTTCGGCCCGGAGAGATCTGCGCGCTGATCGGACCCAATGGCGCCGGCAAGAGCTCGCTGCTCAATGTCATCAACGGGGTCTACCGCCCGCAACACGGGCGCGTGGCCTACCGGGGTCTGTCGGGCCGGGGACTGCGGCCGCGACAGGCCGCACTGCAGGGCGTGGCGCGGACCTTCCAGAACATCGCCTTGTTCAAGGGCATGTCTGCCTTGGACAACATCCTGACGGGACGCAGCCTGCATCGGCGCAGCACCTGGCTGGAACAGGCGCTGCGCATCGGGCGGGCGGATCGGGAGGACGAGGTCCAGCGCCGCCATGCCGAGCGGGTGATCGCCTTCCTGGAACTCCAGCCCTGGCGGCACAGCCTGGTGGGCCAGCTGCCCTATGGCCTGCAGAAGCGGGTGGAGCTGGCACGCGCCCTGGCGGCCGAACCCACCCTGTTGCTGCTGGACGAGCCCATGGCCGGGATGAACGCCAGCGAAAAACGGGAGATGGGGCGCCACATCGCCGAGGTGAACCGGACCCTGGGCACGACCATCGTGCTGATCGAGCACGACATCGGCGTGGTGATGGGCCTGTCCCACCATGTCGTGGTGCTGGACCACGGTCGCAAGATCGCCGATGGCACACCGGACCAGGTGCGCCACGACCCCCAGGTGATCACCGCCTACCTGGGCACCCACCACTGAATCAACAGGACGCCAGGCGATGGATTTCTTCGCAGAAGTGCTGATCGGGGGGCTGCTCTCGGGGGTCATGTACTCCCTCGTGGCCATCGGCTTCGTGCTGATCTACAAGGCTTCGGGGGTGTTCAACTTCGCGCAGGGGGCCATGGTGCTCTTTGGCGCACTCACCTACGTCTGCCTGCTGGAGAAGGGTCTGCCCTTCTGGGCGGCGCTGGGGGTGGCGCTGGCCGCACTGCTGGCCATGGCCCTGGCGGTGGAGCGCTGGGTGCTGCGCCCGCTGGTGAACCGACCGCCCATCACCTTGTTCATGGCCACGCTGGGGCTGGCCTACCTGATCGAGGGCGGGGCCCAGGCGCTCTGGGGCGCGCAGGTGCATGCGCTGGACCTGGGCATCGAGGACGTGCCGCTGGATGTGGCCGGGCTGATGGTCTCGCGCTTCGATCTGTTTGCCGCGGCCACCGCCGGCGGGCTGGTGCTGGCGCTGTCGCTGCTGTTCAATCGAACCCGCGTGGGCCTGTCGTTGCGGGCGGTGGCCGATGACCCGCTGGCCGCCCAGGCTGTGGGCATCCGCCTGCCTCGCGTGTGGGCGGCAGTCTGGGGCGTGGCCGGCTTGGTGGCCCTGATCACCGGGCTGATGTGGGGGGCCCGACTGGGGGTGCAGTTCTCGTTGTCGCTGGTGGTGCTCAAGGCGCTGCCTGTGCTGATCATCGGTGGCTTCTCCTCGGTGGGGGGTGCCATCGTCGGCGGGCTCATCGTCGGGGCCTCCGAGAAGCTGGCCGAGGTCTACGTCGGCCCGCTGGTGGACGGCGGCATCGAGAACTGGTTTCCTTATCTGCTGGCCACCGTGCTGCTGCTGGTTCGACCGGCCGGCCTGTTCGGTGAGCGGCCCATCGAGCGTGTCTGAGCGCAGGGGTGTCCATGTGGTTTCTTGAAGCAGGCCAGTTCAGCACCCGTGCGGCGCATGACCGCCGGCTGCTCCCGCTCTGGCAGGAGCGCTGGGCGCTGGCCGCCGTGTTGGCCGTGGCCCTGGGCGTGGTGCCCTTCTGGGGCAACGACTATTGGTTCAGCGCCATCCTGATCCCCTTCCTGGCGCTGTCACTGGCGGGCCTGGGCCTGAACCTCCTGACCGGCTATGCTGGCCAGCTCTCCCTGGGCTCGGCTGCGTTCATGGCGGCCGGGGCCTTTGCTGCCTACAACGCCCAGCTGTGCTTGCCCGGCTTGCCCTGGTGGCTCGGCTGGGGCATCGGGGGCCTGGTGGCGGCGGCGCTGTCGGTGCTCTTCGGCTTGCCCAGCCTGCGCATCAAGGGCTTCTATCTCATCGTCTCCACGCTGGCCGCGCAGTTCCTGATCCCCTGGGCCCTGGTCAAGTTCAGCTGGTTCTCCCACGGCAGCGCCTCGGGTGTCATCACCGCGCCGCCGCTGACGGTGGCGGGCTGGGACCTGAGCCACCCGGCCGGTCGCTACCTGTTGACCCTGGTCACCGTGCTGGGCCTGACCTGGGTGGCCCACAACATGGTGCGCAGCGAGTTGGGACGGCAGTGGATGGCCGTGCGCGACATGGACACCGCCGCCGCCGTGATAGGCATCTCGCTGCCGCGGGCCAAGCTCCTGGCATTCGCGATCAGCGGCTTCTATCTCGGGGTGGCCGGTGCGCTGTGGGCCTTCGCTTACCTCGTCACCGTCGAGCCCCATGGCTTTGACCTGGCCCGCTCCTTCCAGATTCTCTTCATCGTGATCATCGGTGGCCTGGGCAGCGTGGCCGGTGCCTTCCTGGGCGCAGCCTTCATCGTGCTCTTTCCGCTGGCCCTGTCGAATCTGGCGGGCGCGCTGCCCAATGGGTGGATCGATGCGGGGCAGTTGGAGAACCTGCAGAAGATGGCCTTCGGCGCGCTGATCATCCTGGTGCTGATTCGCGAGCCCGAGGGTTTGGCCAGCCTCTGGCAGCGCTGGCGCAGTCGCGCCCGTCGCTGGCCATTGCGGCACTGACCCCATTGAGCCAAGAGGCCCTCGGCCCTGCCGGGCCGCGCCCTTCCGTCGGCCTTCCGTTTTGTCGGCTTCCTGACCCGCCCCTCCCGCAAGGGGTGTTCCCTCGACCCTGCGCCTCGCAGTTTCCAAGAAAGACCCACCATGACCCTTCGCAAGACCTTCTCCACCGCTGCTCTGGCGCTGGGGGTGATCGGCCTGAACGCGCAGGCCGCGAACGAACAGTACTTCCCCTTGCAGAGCTACCGGGTCGGCCCCTACGCGGCCGGGGGCACCGGCTTCTTCGGGGGCTTCATCGACTACCTGCAGTACGTCAATGCGCACGGGGGTGTCAACGGTGTGCAGCTGACCTGGAGCGAGTGCGAGACCGAGTACGTCGTGGAGAAGGGCGTGGAGTGCTATGAGCGTCTGAAGAAGGGCCTCAACGGTGCGCCGGCTGCGGCGACCAACCCGCTGTCGGTGGGCATCGCCTATGCCACGCTGGACCGCTCCACCGCGGACAAGCTGCCGTTGATCACCATCAACCACGGACGCACCGACTCCACCGACGGCAGCGTCTTCCCCTATGTGTTCCCTTTGCAGCTCAACCCCTACTCGGAAGTCTCGGCCATCGTGAACTTCATCGGCCAGAAGGTGGGGGGGCCGGACAAGCTGCGTGGCAAGAAGATCGTCACGCTCTACCACGGCTCGCCCTACGGCAAGGAGACCAACGAGGTGCTGCAGAAGCTGGCCACCAAGTTCGGCTTCGAGCTGACCCTGCTGGAAGTGCCCCACCCCGGCAATGAACAGCAGTCGCAGTGGCTGACCATCCGCAAGATCAAGCCCGACTACGTGATCCTGCGCGGCTGGGGCGTGATGAACCCGGTGGCGCTGAAGACGGCCCAGAAGGTGGGGTATCCCACCGACCACATCATCGGCAACATCTGGAGCAACTCCGAGGAGGACGTCACCCCTGCCGGGGCCGCGGCCAAGGGCTACATCGCCATCACCACCCATCCCTCCGGCACCGCGTTCCCGGTGCTGCAGGGGATCAAGAAGGACGTCATCGATGCCGGCAAGGGCAACCTGGCCGACCCCAAGCGCTTCGGCACCGTGTACTACAACCTGGGTGTGGAGAACGGCATCCTCAACGTCGAGGCGGTGCGCCTGGCGCAGGCCCGGTTCGGCAACAAGCCATTGACCGGCGAGCAGGTGCGCTGGGGCTTCGAGCACCTGGCCCTGGACGACAAGCGCCTCAAGGAGCTCGGCGCCCTGGGGCTGGTTCAGCCGCTCAAGCTGTCCTGCGCCGATCACGAAGGAGGAGGGGCCGTTCGCTTCCAGCAATGGGATGGCCAGCAATGGAAGCTGATCAGTGATTGGGTGCAGGCCGACCGCGCCTTCCTGCGCCCCATCATCGAAGCCTCGGCCCTTCAGTACGCCAAGGACAAGGGCATCACGCCACGCAACTGCGCCAAGGAAAGCTGAGCGCCGCGGGCGCCGGGATCCAGGCCGCCTTCGAGGCGGCCTTTTTTTATGTCGAGTCCAGCTGCCGCCCATCGGCCGCGCTGGCAGGCGCTGCTGCTGGTGCAGCAGCACTGGAGCAGGCCCGTTGCGACACCAGCAGCACAGATCCAGGCGTTTTCCCTAAGTGCTTGATTTGGAAGGGTGTCGCGACTGGCACGTCTTCTGCGTTGCAGAGCTTGTTCTCAACCCAGGAGCCTTGCATGTCCCAGCGCGATCTCGTGCCTGCCTTGTCCGCCGGAGCCGACTACGAACAACTGGCGGCCCGCTTCCGACCCATCTTCGAGCGGATCGCGCAAGGGGCGGTCGAGCGTGAGCGCACGCGCGAACTGCCGCGCGAGGCCATTGGCTGGCTCAAGGCCGCGGGATTCGGGGCCATACGGGTTACGGTATCCCATGGCGGCGCCGGTGCCTCCCTGCCTCAACTGTTCGAGTTGCTGACCGAGCTGGCCGCCGCCGACTCCAATCTGCCGCAGGCGCTGCGTGGCCACTTCGCCTTCGTCGAGGACCGGCTCAACGCGCCAGCCGGACCCCAGCAGGACCTGTGGTTCCGCCGCTTCGTGGCCGGCGAGACCGTCGGCAACGCCTGGACCGAAGTGGGCAACGTGACCATCGGCGAGGTCATCACCCGCGTGCGCCCTCACGAGGGGCGCTGGCTGCTGTCGGGCCACAAGTACTACAGCACCGGCAGCATCTTTGCCGACTGGATCGATGTCTTTGCCCGCCGCGACGACACCGGTGGCAATGTGATCGCCGCAGTGCGCGCCCACCAGCCTGGGGTGCATCTGCAGGACGATTGGGACGGCTTCGGCCAACGCACCACCGGCAGCGGCACCACCGTGTTCGAAGACGCGGTGGTGGAGGCCGAGAACGTGATCGACTTCGCCACCCGCTTCAAGTACCAGACGGCCTTCTACCAACTGGTTCACCTGGCCACCCTGGCGGGCATTGCACGTGCCGCAGAGCGTGATGCCGCGACCCAGGTGGCGGCGCGCCGGCGCATCTACAGCACTGGCAACGCGCCCCTGGTCCGCCAGGATCCGCAGATCCAGCAGGTGGTCGGGCAGATCTCGGCCCAGGCCTACGCCGCCACGGCCGTGACCCAGCGCGTGGCCCAGGCGGCGCAAGCCGCCTACGAGGCTCACTTCGCGGGCGACGAGGCGCTGGAGAAGCGCGCCAACATCGCGGCCGAGATCGAGTCCGCGCAGGGGCAGCTGGTGGTGTCCGAGCTGGCCCTGCGCGCCAGCAGCGACCTGTTCAACGCGCTGGGCGCCTCGTCGGCCAGTGCCGCCCTGGCGCTGGATCGCCACTGGCGCAACGCCCGCACCGTCTCGTCCCACAACCCGCTGGTCTACAAGGCCCGCATCGTCGGCGACTGGGCCATCAATGGCACCGAGCCGCCCTATGTCTGGCAGATCGGCGCCAGTCCCGCGGCGCCGGCCACCGCCTGAACCTCATTTCCCACCCCCATCCGCCTGTCCGCACCATGAGCACCGAGACCCTGTCCCCCGTCGAAGACCGTCCCCGCGTCAATACCGGCGCACCGTTCGCGGCCCTGTTGCGCCCGGCCGAGCCGGCCCACATCATCCACAGCGATGCCGAAGCCATCGCGATCGCCCGCCGGCTGGCCGGCGAATTCGCCACCGAATCCTCGCTGCGCGACCGTGAGGGCTACCTGCCCATCGCCGAGGTCAACGCCTACTCGCAGAGCGGCCTGTGGGGCATCACCGTGCCCAAGGCCTACGGCGGCGCCGGGGTGTCCTACGCCACGCTGGCCGAGGTGATCCGCATCCTGGCCGAAGGCGACTCCAGCATCGCGCAGATCACCCAGAACCACCTGGCGTTGGTGGCCCACATCGAGCTGGACGGCACCGAGGCCCAGAAGAAGGAGTTGTTCGGCCTGGTCCTGCAAGGCACCCGCTTCGGCAATGCCTTCTCGGAGAAGGGCAGCAAGAACGTGGCGGCCTTCGAGACCAAGCTGCAGCTCGAAGGCGACCACGCGGTGGTCAACGGGCAGAAGTTCTACACCACCGGCGCGCTGCTGGCCCACATCGTGCCCATCGTCGCGGTGGACGACCAGGGCAAGGGCTGGCTGGCCTTTGCCGACCGTGCTGCGCCGGGCCTGACCGTGGTCAACGACTGGTCCGCCTTCGGCCAGCGGACCACGGCTTCCGGTTCCATCCGCATCGAGAACGTGAAGGTGCCGCTGAACCGCCTGGTGCCGGTGGCGGCCTTCGACCGCCCCACAGCGGCGGGTCCCATCTCGCAGATCATCCAGGCGGCCATCGATGCCGGCATCGCCGCCGCCGCCATCGCCGAGACGGTGGCCTTCGTCCGAACTCGCAGCCGCCCCTGGATCGACAGCGGCAAGGAAGCGGCCTCGGAGGATCCGTTCACCGTGAGCGCGGTGGGCGAGCTGGTGATCCGCCTGCATGCCGCTGAGGCACTGCTGGAGCGGGCCGGCCGGGCGATCGATCGCGCCCTGGCCGAGCCGAGCGAAGACAACGTGACCGTCGCCACCCTGGTCACCAGCGAAGCCAAGGTGCTGACCACCGAGATCGCGATCGCCGCCACCAACAAGCTCTTCGAGCTGTCCGGCACGCGATCCACCCTGCAGGAGCACAACCTGGACCGGCACTGGCGCAATGCCCGCACCCACACGCTGCACGACCCGGTGCGCTGGAAGTATTTCCACGTCGGCAACTACCACCTCAATGGGGTGACCCCGCCGCGGCACCCGTGGAACTGAGGATGGAGCACGCAGCATGAGCAAGACCATCCACTTCAACGCCTTCGAAATGAACTGCGTGGGCCACCAGTCCCCGGGGCTGTGGACCCACCCGCGCGACCGCTCCTGGCAGTACAAGGACCTGGAATACTGGACCGACCTGGCCAAGATCCTCGAGCGGGGCATCTTCGACGGCGTCTTCATCGCCGACGTGATCGGCTACTACGACGTCTACAAGGGCGACAACTTCCATGCCTTGCACCAGGGGGTTCAGATCCCGGTGAGCGACCCGCTGCAGCTGGCAGCGCCGATCGCGTTGGCGACGGAGCACCTGGGCATCGGCATCACGGCGTCGACCTCTTTCGAGCATCCCTACACCTTCGCCCGCCGACTCTCCACGCTGGACCACCACACCCGCGGCCGCGTGGGCTGGAACATCGTCACCTCCTACCTGGAAAGCGGCGCCAAGAACATCGGCCAGGGCGGGCTGCGACGCCATGACAACCGCTACGAGGTGGCCAACGAGTACATCGAAGTCATCTACAAGCTGCTCGAGGGCAGCTGGGAGGACGATGCGGTGGTGCGCGACCGCGCGCGCCGCATCTTTGCCCATCCGGAGAAGATCCACGAGATCGGGCACAAGGGCAAGTACTTCGATGTGCCGGGCTACCACCTGTGCGAGCCTTCTCCTCAACGTACGCCGGTGCTCTACCAGGCCGGGTCCTCCGGCGCGGGCAAGGCCTTCGCGGCGCAGCACGCCGAGTGCGTGTTCATTTCCTCGCCGCTGAAGTCCGCCGTGCGGGACTACGTGAAGGAGATCCGCCGCCAGGCCGCCGAAGCGGGTCGCGATCCCCGCAAGGTGCTGGTCTACAACCTGGTGACGATCATCGTCGACGAGACCGACGCCAAGGCGCAGGCCAAGTTCGAGGAGTACCAGAAGCACGCCTCCTACGATGGCGCGCTGGTGCTGCTCTCGGGCTGGAGCGGCATCGACTTCGGCCAGTACGCGCCCACCGACCTCGTGCGCAAGGTGGAGACCAATGCCATCGTCTCGGTGGTCGAGCACCTGACCAACGGCGACAAGGACTGGTCGATCGATGAACTGGCCCGCTGGGCCGGCATCGGTGGACTGGGGCCCGTTTTCGTGGGCTCGGCGGCCACCGTGGCCGACATCCTGCAGCAATGGGTGGAGGAAACCGACGTGGACGGCTTCAACCTGGCCTATGCCGTGGCCCACGAAACCTTCGAGGATGTGGTGGGTCACCTGGTGCCGGAGCTGCAGAAGCGCGGCGTCTACCCCAGCGCCTACCGCCCGGGCACGCTGCGGGAGAAGCTTTTCGGCGAAGGGGCCCGTCTGCCCGAGACCCACCCCGCGGCACGCTTCCGCGACATCGAGGCGGTCAAGGCCGAGGAGGCCGCGGCCTTTGCGGCGGCGCAAGCGGTGTCTGCCGTGGCTCAGCCGGCTGTTCCGGCCGCGACCTGAGAGAGGAGAGGGCCGATGTCTGCAGAACATCCCGTGCTCGAGGTCCGGCAGATCGAGGTGCTGTACGGCCAGGCCATCCTGGCGGTGCAGGAGGTGTCCCTGACCGTGGGCGAGGGACAGATCGTGGCCTTGCTGGGCGCCAACGGCGCAGGCAAGAGCACCACCTTGAAAGCCATCTCCGCCCTGGTGGGGGCGGAGCGCGGCCAGGTCACCGCCGGCCAGATCCTCTACCAGGGCCGGGACATCACCCACGCCGCGCCCGACCAGCTGGTGCGCGAGGGGCTGGTCCAGGTGCTGGAGGGCCGCCACTGCTTCAGCCACCTCACCGTCGAGGAGAACCTGCTCACCGGCGGCTTCGTGCATCGCCCCAGCCGAGCTGCCTTGCGGGCCGACCTGGAACGCATCTACCACTACTTCCCCCGACTCCAGGAACGGCGACGGACCGCAGCTGGCTACACCTCGGGGGGCGAGCAGCAGATGGTGGCCATCGGCCGAGCCCTGATGGCCCGGCCCCGGCTGGTGCTGCTGGACGAACCCTCGATGGGGCTGGCGCCCAAGGTCGTCGACGAGATCTTCGAGATCGTCGGCCGCCTCAACGCCGAGCAGGGCGTGAGCTTCCTGGTGGCCGAACAGAACGCCAATGTCGCCTTGCGTCACGCCCACCATGCCTGTGTGCTCGAGAACGGGCGGCTGGCGGCCGAGGGCAGTGCGCAGGCGCTGGCGGCCCGCGACGACATCCACGAGCTTTACCTGGGGGCCGCCTTCAGCCTCTGAGCCGCAGGCCCGCGCTGCGGGCCCTGACTTCCTTTCCCAAACCACAACGGGCAGGTCCGATGGACGCTGCGGTGGGCACCGCCTTGCCCGCGCATGGCCACGGCACGCCCGAACGATTCATTTCCTTCCAACCAATCCGACCCATGAAGAAGCTTTCCTTGTCCACCCTGGCCGCCTTGGGCCTCTTGACCCCCCTGCTGGGCCTGGCCCAGTCCCAGCCCGATTCCCAGGTGTCGATCTTCGGCACGGTGGATGTGGGCTACCGCTGGCGCGGCGACAACGTCGACCCCAGCCGCAAGCACGACTCGGCCATCGACTCCGGCCTCAGCACCCCCTCGCGCCTGGGCTTCCAGGGCCAGGAGGATCTGGGTGGGGGACTGCGGGCCGGCTTCCTGTTCGAGTCGGGCTTTGGCGCCGACACGGGCACCGTGGCCGGCGGTGGCTTCTGGAGTCGGCAGGCCTATGTCAGCCTGACCCAGAGGCAGCTGGGCACGCTCTCGCTGGGTCGCCAGTACACGCCGGGCTACCTGTTCGAATCCACCGTCGACCCCTTCGGCAGCGTCACGGTCGGTCAGTACAACAACGTCTATCTGACCGAGTACCGCTGGGACAACCAGGTCGCCTATGTTTCGCCCACGCTCCACGGCGTGACGGTGGCGGCCAGCCTTGCGGCCAACGGCTACGGCCAGGAGGCCTCTGGCCGCAATGTGCGCGTCGCTTCGCTGCTGCCGCAGTACCAGAACGGTCCGCTGTTCGTCGGCCTGCATCTGCAGCAACTGCATTCCTCCCTCGCAGGCGCCACCCATGGCAAGAACGTCAACGTGTGGGACGTGGGTGGCACCTACGACTTCGGTGTGCTGAAGCTGGCGGCCCTGGTGGGCGGGCGCCAGGCCAGTGCGGGTGACTTCAGCCCCGACACAGGGGCCACCGAGGCCGAACGCACGCGGCAATGGCTGCTGGGGGCCACCGTGCCCCTGTCGGCGGCCGACGCGCTGCGCGTGAGCTATGCCCACCGGGCCTCGCGTCCGCTGGACGGGGGCGAGCAGGCTGTGGCGGGCCAGTGGGCGCTGGGGCTGGAGCACGCCCTGTCCAAGCGGACGGCGGTGTATGCCGTCTTCGCGGATGTGCAGAACAACGCCGCGGCCAAGGCGTCCACCACGCTCGCCTCCTTTGTCGGTGCCGGTTACAACGCCGGCAACGGTTACCAGCGCGGCTTTGGCGCCGGCCTGCGCCACAACTTCTGATTCCCCGGGCGAGGACCTCTCCATGACCGACCCCACGCACGCATCGGCCGCCGAACCGATTCCCCACAACGCGCAGGATGCCCTGCCAGAAGACGCCTGGCAGCGGCTGGACCACTGGGCCCAGCGCCATCCCCAGGCACTGGCCCTGCGCCACAAGCGGCGCGGGCGCTGGGTGGCCTGGCCCTGGGCGCAGGTGCACCGCACCGCCGACCTGCTGCGCATCGGGCTGGCGCGTGAGGGCCTGGGGCCGCAGGCAAGGCTGGCCGTCTGCGGGGCGTTCGAGCCGCGCTTGCTGTTGCTGGTGCTGGCTGCCCGGGCCGCCGGAGCGCAGGTGCTGAGCCTGCCCCGCGGACTGGGCGAGGCCGAACTGGCGGCTTGGCAGGACCGCAGGCGGCCCACCCACGTCTATCTGCAGTCTCGCGATGAATTGGTGCGCTGGTTGCGCCTGCAGGGGCGGCAGTCCGAGGACGCGGTCCAGCTCATCAGCCCCCAGCCGGTGCCCAAGGGCCAGGACGCTGCCGCCTGGCTGCACCTGCGCGACCTGTTGGGAGAGGTGCCGCCCCAGGTGCAGCGCCACGCCTGGCACCGCGCCCAGCGGGCCGCGGCCACCTGGTGCGAAGAGGGCACCGAATGGTCTGAGGGCCTGGCGCTGGTGGTCGGCCATTGGCTGCGCACTGGCGAGGGTCTGGCCTTTCCGGAGGACACCGCCGCCGCCGCACGCGACCGGCGCGACGCCGTGCCGTCCCGTCTGCTGTTGTCGGCGCAGCGTGCCCAGCAGCTGTCCGACGAGATCGAGCAGCGTCTGCCGGTCGCGGGCAGCTGGCGCCGTCGCTGGGTCGACGGGGCGCTCTCGGCCTCGCCCGTGTCGGGTGGCTCGCGCTGGGACCGGTGGCTGCGCGTTCAGCTGCAGCGCCGCCTGGGCCTGCATCGCCTGCAGGAGGTCGTCGTTCCGTCCAGCGCAGCGGAGCTGCCCGAGCGTTTGCGCAGTCTCGTGGAGGCTGCATGAGCGCGGCGCCCCTGCTGGCGGTGCGCGGCATCTCGCTGTCCTTCAAGGGCGTGCGGGCGATCACCGACCTGTCCTTCGACGTGCGCGCCGGTGAGATCTGCGCCCTGATCGGCCCGAACGGGGCGGGCAAGAGTTCGCTGCTCAACATCCTCAACGGCGTCTACCGGGCTGATGCCGGAGAACTGGTGTTCGACGGCGCCGGCTTTACCCGCGTGCACCCGCTGGAGGCGGCCCGCCGCGGCATCGGCCGCACCTTCCAGAACAACGCACTGTTCAAGAAGATGAGTGTGGCGGACAACATCTCCACCGGCCTGTCGCGCTTTGCCCGCAGCACGCTGGTGGAGCAGGCGCTGGGCCTGCCGCGGGCCCGGCGCGAGGCGGCGGCCTTCCAGGCCCAGGTCGAAAACGTGCTGGAGTTCCTGGAGCTGCAGCCCTACCGCGACGTGGCCGTGGGCCAGCTGCCCTACGGCCTGCAGAAGCGGGTGGAGCTGGGGCGAGCCGTGATCGCGGGGCCGCGTCTGCTGCTGCTGGACGAGCCGATGGCCGGCATGAACGACGCCGAGAAGCGCGACATGAGTCGCTTCATCGCCGACATCAACCGCGACCTCGGCGCCACGGTGGTGCTGATCGAACACGACATCGGTGTGGTGATGTCCCTGTGCCACCACGTGGTGGTGCTGGACTACGGCCGCAAGGTGGGCGATGGCACGCCGGCCGAGGTGCAGCGCAACCCCGAGGTCATCGCCGCCTACCTGGGCACCGTGCACTGAGGAGACCGGCATGGAATTCTTCATCGAAACCCTGGTCGGCGGCCTGCTGGCCGGCACCATGTACTCGCTGGTGGCCATCGGCTTTGTGCTGATCTACAAGGCCAGCGGTGTCTTCAACTTCGCCCAGGGCGCCATGCTGCTGTTCTCGGCGCTGACTTTCGTCACGCTGCACGAGAAGGGGTTGGGCTTTCTGCCGGCCCTGCTGCTCACCGCCGCGGTGATGGCGCTGGGCGCCGTGCTGATCGAGCGCTGGGTGCTGCGGCCCCTGGTCAACCGCTCGCAGATCACGCTGTTCATGGCCACGCTGGGCCTGAGCTTCATCCTGGAGGGCCTGGCCCAGGGGCTGATGGGCGCCGAGGTCCGGGCGCTGGACTTGGGCATCGAGGACACGCCGCTGGAACTGGGCGGGGTGCTGCTGAGCCGCTTCGACCTGGTGGCGGCCGCCACGGCCGGGGTGCTCGTGGCCGTGCTGGCCCTGCTGTTCAACCGCACCCGCATTGGCATCTCCTTGCGGGCGGTGGCGGACGACACCCAGGCGGCGCTGTCCATCGGCATCCACCTGCACCGCATCTGGCAGATCGTCTGGGCGGTGGCGGGCTGGGTCGGGCTGGTCGCCGGTCTGCTGTGGGGGGCCCGCCAGGGCGTGCAGTTCTCGCTCTCGCTGGTGGTGCTCAAGGCCTTGCCGGTGCTGATCATCGGCGGCTTCACCTCCATCGGCGGCGCCATCGCGGGGGGCCTGATCGTGGGCGCCAGCGAGAACCTGGCCGAGGTCTACCTGGGGCCCTCGATCGGCGGTGGCATCACGCCCTGGTTTGCCTACTTCCTGGCCTTGGCCTTTCTCTACATCCGTCCCGCGGGCCTGTTTGGCGAGCGGGCCATCGAACGTGTCTGAACCCCAGGTCCTGCATTGCCTGCCATGAGTGCTTCCCTGCATGTGTTTCCCTCGCCGCCGCTGGTGGCACCTGTCGAGCTGGTGGTCTCACGCCGCCGCCACGCCTGGGTCTGGCTGGGGCTGGCCCTGGTCCTGGCGAGCCTGCCCTGGTGGGTCTCGACCTACTGGATCAACGCCATCCTGATCCCGACCCTGGTGCTGTCGCTGGCGGGGCTGGGCCTGAACCTGCTCACCGGCTACACCGGTCAGACCTCGGTGGGGGCCGCCGGCTTCATGGCGGTGGGGGCCTTCGCCACCTACGGCCTCCTGCTGCGTGTGCCGCCTCTGCCACTGCCCCTGGCCCTGCTGGGGGGCGGTGTGATCGCCGCAGGCGTGGGCTGGTTGTTCGGCCTGCCCAGCGGCCGCATCAAGGGCTTCTATCTGATGGTGACGACCCTGGCCTCGCAGTTCTTCCTGGAATGGCTGTTCGTCAAGTTCCCCTGGTTCTACAACAACGCATCCTCGGGCACCATCTCAGCCCCGCGCCTGCAGTGGGGCGGTTGGGATCTGTCCGGGCCGGGCGGCCGCTACGGCCTGACCCTGGCCTGCGTGGCGCTGCTGACCTGGGCTGCCGCCAACCTGGTGCGCAGCCAGACCGGCCGCAACTGGATGGCGGTGCGCGACATGGACACGGCCGCCGCGGTGATCGGCATCCCGGTGGAGCGGGTCAAGCGGCAGGCCTTCGCGGTCAGCTCCTTCTACCTGGGCATTGCCGGCGCGCTGTGGGCCTTCGCCTACCTGGGCACGGCGAGCGCCAGCAGCTTCGACATCAACCGCTCGTTCCAGATCCTCTTCATCATCATCATCGGGGGCATGGGCAGCCTGGCGGGCAACTTCATCGGCGCCGCCTTCATCAGCCTGTTGCCCATCGCACTGAGCGCCGCGGGGCAGTGGCTGCTGGGCGGGGCGGTCGACCCCGGCCAGATCCAGAACCTGCAGAAGATTCTTTTCGGGGTGTTGATCATCGGCTTCCTGATCAGGGAGCCGGATGGCCTGGCACGGCTGCTGACCCTGTGGCGAGAGAGGCTCGCCGTGTGGCCCTTGCGGTTCTGAGGCGGGTTCGGACCACCGCGATCACCACCCCTCTTTTCTTGTCCGTCCCGGGCCGCGTGGCCGGTCCGGTGTCCCTTTCTTTGTCTGGAGTTTTGTCACCCATGTCCATTTCTGTCCGATGGGGTCGCCATGCAGCGGCGCTGTTTGCCGCGGCGGTGTTGTTCTTGATGGGGCGGCCCACGCAGGCCGCGCCCGGCGAGCAGTTCGTGCCCCTGGCCACCTACCGCGTGGGCGCCTACGCGTCCAGCGGGATCCCGGTCTGGGCCGGCATCATCGACTACCTGCGCTACATCAACGAGGTGGAAGGCGGCATCAACGGCGTCAAGCTGGTCTGGCAGGAGTGCGAGACCGAATGGACGGCCGAGAAGGGCATCGAGTGCTACGAGCGCTTCAAGAACGGCCTCAACGGTGCGCCGGTCGGGCCCTATCTGCCCAATGGCGCACCGGCCGCCTATGCCCTGTCCGACAAGGCCACGGCCGACAAGATTCCGCTGATCACGCTGGGCTACGGTCGCACCGAGGCCACCGATGGCAGTGTCTTCCCCTACAACTTTCCGCTGATGCTGACCTTCTACAGCGAGGCCTCGGTTTTCATCAACTACGTGGCGCAGAAGGAAGGCGGCTTCGACAAGCTCAAGGGCAAGAAGATCGCCACCGTCTACCACGACTCGGCCTATGGGCGGGAGACGCAAGGTCCGCTGGCCTTGCTGGCCAAGAAGTACGGCTTCGAGAACATCCAGATCCCGGTGGCCGATCCGGGCAATGAACAGTCGGCCCAGTGGCGCCAGGTGCGCCAGGCCAGGCCGGATTGGGTCTTCCTGCGCACCTGGGGTGTCTCGACTCCGGTGGCGATCAAGACGGCCGCGCGCTTTGGCTATCCCGTCAACCGCATCGTCGGTGACATCTGGGCCAGCTCCAACGAAGACGTGCTGCCCACTGGCGAGGCCGGCAAGGGCTATCTGGCGCTCACGCCCTATCCCGGCGGGGCCGACTTCGACATCCATCACCGCCTGAAGAAGCACATCCTGGACGCCGGCAAGAGCGATCTGAAGGACCCCAAGAGCTTCGGCAGCGTCTACTACAACTCGGGCCTCATCGACGGTGCCATCGTGGTGGAGGCGCTGCGCGCCGGGCAGAAGAAGTTCGGCCAGCGTCCGCTCAGCGGTGACGAGGCGCGCTGGGGCCTGGAGCATCTGCAGCTGGACGACGCGCGCCTGCGCCAGATCGGTTTCTACGGCCTGATGCAGCGCCTGTCGCTGTCCTGCTCCGACCACGAGGGCGGCGGTGCCGCCCGTGTGCAGCAATGGGATGGCCGGCAATGGAACCTGGTGACCGACTGGGTGCAGGCCGACCGCGCCACGCTGCGCCCGCTGATCGATGCCAAGGCCGCGGCCTATGCCAAGGAAAAAGGCATCACGCCACGCGACTGCCGCAAGGACAGCTGATCCCCGTCATCGCCTTTCCCGTGTCCCTCCCGACCCGCTTCTCCCACTCCAAGACCTTCCAGAGAGTTTCACCATGACTGTTTCCTTCCGTCCCGCCCGGCGTGTGCTGGGCCTGACCCTGCTGGCGCTGGCAGGCCTGGGCGCTGCCAGTGCCCCGGCCCTCGCGGCCCCCAACGAGCAATTCGTGCCGCTGCCCACCTACCGGGTCGGGCCGTACGCCTCCAGCGGCACGCTGTGGTGGGCGGGCATCCTCGACTACTTCCGCTACATCAACGAGGTGGAGGGGGGCATCAACGGCGTCAAGCTGGTCTGGCAGGAATGCGAGACCGAGTGGTCCACCGACCGCATCGTCGAGTGCTACGAGCGCTTCAAGAACGGCCGGGATGGCGCGCCCACGGCCTTCTTCTTCACCCACAGCACCCCGGCGTCCTACGCCCTGATGGACAAAGGCGCGGCGGACCACATCCCCCTGATCGACCCGGCCGGTGGCCGCACCGAGTCGACCGATGGCGGTGTCTTCCCCTACGCCTTCCCACTGCTGCTGAACTACTACAGCCAGGCTTCGGTGGGCATCAACTTCATCGCCCAGCGCGAGGGCGGCTTCGACAAGCTCAAGGGCAAGAAGATCGCCACTGTCTACCACGACTCGGCCTATGGGCGGGAAACCCAGGCGGCCATCGCGCTGCTGGCCAAGAAGTACGGTTTCGAGAACATCCAGATCCCGGTGGCCGACCCGGGCAATGAGCAGTCCGCGCAATGGCGCCAGGTGCGCCAGGCCAAGCCGGACTGGATCTTCCTGCGCACCTGGGGCGTCTCGACCCCGGTGGCGATCAAGACGGCCGCGCGTTTCGGCTTCCCGGTGGACCACATCATCGGCGACGTCTGGGCCGGCTCCGAAGCCGACGTGCTGCCAGCCGGGGCCGCCGCCAAGGGCTACAAGGCGATTGCGCCCTTCCCGGGCGGGGCGCAGTTCGAGATCCACAAGCGGCTCAAGAAGGCCATCCTCGACGCCGGCAAGAGCGACCTGAAGGATCCCAAGTTCTTCGGCAGCGTGTACTACAACATCGGCCTCATCAATGCCGCCACGGCGGTGGAGGCCCTGCGCACGGGCCAGCAGAAGTTCGGCAACCGGCCGCTCAACGGCGAAGAGGGCCGCTGGGCCTTCGAGCACCTGGACATCACCGACGCCCGCCTCAAGGAGATCGGCTTCTACGGCCTGCTGCAGAAGATCAAGCTCTCCTGCAACGAGCACGAAGGGGGCGGTGCGGCGCGCCTGCAGGAATGGGATGGCAGCAAGTGGGTGCAGATCACCGACTGGGTGCAGGCCGACCGGCCCACGCTGCGCCCGCTGATCGACCAGAAGGCCGCGGCCTACGCCAAGGAGAAGGGCATCACCCCGCGGGACTGCCGCAAGGCGGGTTGAGACCCGGCCTCCACGGGCTCCCCGGGGCTGTTGCGGGGCCAGCAGGGCCGCCCCCAGGCTGCTGCCCCGCCAGCAGTCCGGGGGCTCGCCGCAGCGCTAACTGCTTGATTCTTTTGGCTGACCCCCCGTGGCACAGGAGCTGCGAAAGGGCCTGCAGGCCGGATCCGCCGGTCGTCTGTCCACCCTCTCATTCCCACCTGCCACCTCCCAACACCATGAGCACCTCTCCCATCCAGTTTGCCTACTGGGTTCCCAATGTCAGCGGCGGCCTGGTCGTCAGCAAGATCGAGCAGCGGACTCATTGGGACATCGACTACAACCGCAAGCTCGCCCAGATCGCGGAAAGGGCCGGTTTTGCCTATGCCCTGAGCCAGATCCGCTTCACCGCTGGCTACGGCGCTGAATACCAGCACGAATCGGTGTCCTTCAGCCATGCGTTGCTGGCGGCCACCGAGCGGCTGAAGGTCATCGCGGCCGTGCTGCCCGGGCCTTGGAACCCGGCGCTGTTGGCCAAGCAGATCGCCACCATCGATCAGCTCACCGGGGGGCGCATCGCGGTGAACATCGTGTCGGGCTGGTTCAAGGGCGAGTTCACCGCCATTGGTGAACCCTGGTTGGAGCATGACGAGCGCTACCGCCGCTCCGAAGAGTTCATCCGTGCGCTCAAGGGCATCTGGACCACCGACGGCTTCAGCTTCGCCGGTGACTTCTACCGCTTCCGCGACTACACGCTGCGTCCCAAGCCGCTGCAGAAGCCCCACCCGGAGATCTTCCAGGGCGGCAGCTCCCGTGCGGCCCGCGACATGGCCGCGCGCGTGTCGGACTGGTACTTCACCAACGGCAACACGCCTGAGGGCATCCAGGCCCAGGTCGACGACATCCGTGCCAAGGCCGCCGTCTATGGCCACAAGGTGAAGATCGGCGTGAACGCCTTCATCATCGCCCGCGACACCGAGGCCGAGGCCCGGGCCGTGCTGCAGGAGATCATCGACAAGGCCGACCCCGAGGCGGTCAACGCCTTCGGCGATGCCGTCAAGCAGGCCGGCAAGGCCAGCCCGGAGGGCGAGGGCAACTGGGCCAAGTCCAGCTTCGAGGACCTGGTGCAGTACAACGACGGCTTCCGCACCAACCTGATCGGCACGCCCGAGCAGATCGCCGAGCGCATCGTCGCCCTCAAGGCGGTGGGGGTGGACCTGGTGCTGGCCGGCTTCCTGCATTTCCAGGAAGAAGTGGCCTATTTCGGCGAGAAGGTGCTGCCGCTGGTGCGGGCCCTGGAAGCCCGCGGCGAGACCATCCCCCAGGCCGTGACGGCCTGAACAGGCGCCTCTGAGATTCAGAAAGAGGCCGCAGGCCCGGCTGACCGCGGCCCGTCAGGCGGCGGGGAATCGGAAACCGGTCCTTTGTCCTGCGGTCTGCACGGGCTGGATCGAATCCATGCCCGGCCGCCTGCTGGCCGTGGTCGACGCCATCGGTTGCACGGTGATCTCGGGCAATGTCACCTGGGGCAACTCCGCCTCGCACCACGCCATCAAGGCATCCACCAAGCGCTGGCGGCCGGTCAGGCCGTACAGCACCAGGGCCTGCGGCACATGCCTGACCGTCAACTTCACGGTCCGTCCATCGGCGCTGGGCTGACAGCGGTACACACCCACGCTGCGCAGCGTGGCGGCGGCGGCGAACAGATCCCAGGCCTCCCGTGCCGAGCAGGGGTCGGCCTGGGCCAGCCAGGCGGAAGGGTCGGTGGTGGGGCGCATGATGCCTCCAGGGTTGCGGCAGGTGATGCCTGGAATTCGGTCATCCTGCCTCCGCTTGAAGGGTCCGCGGACGGCGCATGTGCTACCAGCTGTGTCCCCCGGGCATGAAAAAGGCCACCCGGAGGTGGCCTGCATGGGCAAGGCGGTGTGCAGCCGCTGCTTACAACCCGGCTGCGGCGCGCAGCGCTTGGGCCTTGTCGGTGCGCTCCCAAGTGAACTCGGGCTCCTCGCGGCCGAAGTGGCCGTAGGCGGCGGTCTTGGCGAAGATCGGGCGCTGCAGGTCCAGCATCTGGATGATGCCCTTCGGGCGCAGGTCGAACTGCTCGTTCACCAGGGCGGCGATCTTCTCGTCGGAGATCACGCCGGTGCCTTCGGTGTAGACCGTGATGTTGATCGGGCGGGCCACGCCGATGGCGTAGCTCACCTGGATCTGGCACTGGCGGGCCAGGCCGGCGGCCACGATGTTCTTGGCCACGTAGCGCGCGGCGTAGGCGGCCGAGCGGTCCACCTTGGTCGGATCCTTGCCCGAGAAGGCGCCACCGCCGTGCGGGCAGGCGCCGCCGTAGGTGTCCACGATGATCTTGCGGCCGGTCAGGCCGCAGTCGCCCTGCGGGCCGCCGATGACGAAGCGGCCGGTCGGGTTGATCAGGAACTTGGTGTCCTGCAGCCACTCGGCCGGCAGCACCGGCTTGATGATTTCCTCGATGCAGGCTTCGTAGAAGCTGGCCTTCATCTTGGTGGCGGTCTCGGACTGGTCCGGGCTGTGCTGGGTGGACAGCACCACGGTGTCGATGCTGTGGGGCTTGCCGTCCACGTAGCGCATCGTGATCTGGCTCTTGGCGTCCGGGCGCAGGAAGGGCAGGCGGCCGTCCTTGCGCAGCTGGGCCTGGCGCTCGACCACGCGGTGGGCGTAGTAGATCGGCGCGGGCATCAGCTCGGGCGTCTCGTCGCAGGCGTAGCCGAACATCAGGCCCTGGTCGCCGGCGCCGATGTTCAGGTAGTCGTCGCTGGCGCGGTCCACGCCCTGGGCGATGTCGGCGCTCTGCTTGTCGTAGGCCACCAGCACCGCGCAGCCCTTGTAGTCGATGCCGTACTCGGTGTTGTCGTAGCCGATGCGCTTGATGGTGTCGCGCGCGACCTGGATGTAGTCGACGTTGGTGCCTTCCTTGGCGGTGATCTCGCCGGCCAGCACCACCAGGCCCGTGTTGGTCAGCGTCTCGGCTGCGACACGGGCGTAGGGGTCCTGCGTCAGCAGGGCGTCCAGGATGGCATCGGAGATCTGGTCGGCGACCTTGTCGGGGTGGCCTTCCGAGACCGATTCGGAGGTGAAGAGATAATCGTTCGCCACTGTGGTTCTACTTTCGGTTGCGTGTCAAAGGAGCGTCGTCCAACTCGGCAACCCTGGGAGCGGCGAACGCTTTAGCGGCATTTGGTCAGACGATTCTGGAGAATCGGCTCTGCAGGCATCGGTGGAAGACCGTGCCAATCGCCCCGCAAGTTGTCCTGTTAACTCGGCGATGCCGGAATCTTAGCTGAAGCATGATGTTATTGCTGCGTTGGGTGGCGCATTGGCCCCTCGGGTTGGTGCAGTTCTGTGGGGCGGTCCTGGGCTGGATCGTCTGGGCGGCCTCGCCCAGCTACCGGCGCCGGCTGGCGGCCAATGCCCGGCAGGCGGGTCTCACGCCGGCCCAGGCCCGGGCCGCGGTGGCCCAGGCCGGTCGCATGTCGGCCGAGGTGCCCTGGCTGTGGTTCCGCACCGCCGACCGCCCGCTGGGCGCGCTGATCCAGTGGGACGGCGAGGAACTGGTCGAGCAGGCCATCCAGGCCGGCAAGGGCCTGCTGCTGCTCACGCCCCACCTGGGCGCCTTCGAGTTCGCCGCCCGCGGCTACGCCGAGCGTTACGGCCAGCGCCAGCCCATCACCGTGCTGTATCGCCCGGCCCGCCAGGCCATGCTGGCGCAGTGGCAGACCTACTCCCGCACGGCGCCGGGCATGCAGGCCGCGCCGGCCAATCTCTCGGGCGTGCGGCAGATGCTGCGGGCCCTGCGCAAGGGCGAAACGGTGGGGCTGCTGCCCGATCAGGTGCCGCCGGACGGGCAGGGCGTCTGGGTGCCGTACTTCGGCCGCACGGCCTACACCATGACGCTGGCGGCCCGCCTGGCCCAGCAGACCGGCTGCGCCGTGGTGCTGACCTGGTGCGAGCGCCTGCCGGGCGGGCAGGGCTTTGCCATCCATTACCGGCCGCTGCCCCAGCCCCTGCCCGACAGCGGCGAGGAGGCGTCGGCCGCCCTCGTCAACCAGGCCATGGAATGGGTCATCGGCCACTGCCCGGACCAGTACCTCTGGGGCTACAACCGCTACAAACAACCACGGCGCGTCGAGGCGAGCGCCGGAGAAGCCAAAGCATGATCAAGCGTTGGGGATCGCAGGCCATCGTCTTCCTGATGTGGCTGCTGCACTGGCTGCCGCTGCCGCTGCTGGCGGCCATCGGCGAGGGCGTGGGGGCGCTGCTGTGGCGCCTGGCCGGCTCGCGCCGCAAGGTGGTGCTCAAGAACCTGGCCCTGTGCTTTCCGGAGCTGGACGAGGCCGCCCGGCGGCGCCTGGCCCGCGAGCACTTCGGTGCCGTGGCGCGCGGCTTCCTGGAGCACAGTTACCTCTGGTTCGCCTCGGAGGAACGCCTGCTGCGCATGGTGCGCATCGAGGGCGACATCCACCTGGCCGAGCGCACCGGCCGGCCGGTGATGTGGCTGCTGCCGCATTTCGTGGGGCTGGACTACACCGCCCCGGCGCTGATGCTCAAGCAGAGCAAGCCGGCCATCACCATCTACCAGCGGCAGAGCAACGCCGTCTTCGACGAGGCCCTCCTCAAGGCCCGGGCCCGTTTCGGCCAGGCCCGGTTGTTCGATCGCCAGGCCGGCATCCGGCCGGTGCTGCGCGCCATCCAGAAGGAGGGTGCGGGCTTCGTCAACCTGCCGGACATGGATTTCGGCACCAAGGACGCGGCCTTCGTGCCCTTCTTCGGTGTGCCGGCCGCCACGCTGCTGGCGCCGGCGCGCATGGCCCAGTCCATGCACATGCTGGTGCAGCCCATCGTCGTGACCATGCTGCCGCGCGGACAGGGCTATGTGGTGCGCTTCTGCGAGGCGCCCGAGGGCTTCGACAACCCCGACCTGCCGCAGGCGGCTGCGGCCTTCAACCGCTGGTTGGAAGCCCGCATCCGCGAGCAGCCGGCCCAGTACTACTGGGTGCACCGCCGCTTCAAGACCCGGCCCGAGGGCGAGGCCAGGATCTACTGATTCCCCGCGGTGCCGTGTGAGGCAGGCCCTCGGGGCGTCGGATAATCCGCCCATGCGTTTGCACTTCACCAAGATGCACGGCGCCGGCAACGACTTCGTCGTGCTGGACGCCACCCGCGCGCCGCTGGCGCTCAGCCGGGAACAGCTGCAGCTCCTGGGCGACCGCCGATTCGGCGTGGGCGCCGACCAGATCCTGGTCGTCGAGGCCGCGCAGACGCCTGGCGTGGACTTCCGCTACCGCATCTTCAACGGCGCCACCGGCGACGAGGTGGAGCAGTGCGGCAACGGTTCGCGCTGCTTCGTGCGCTATGTGCACGACCACGGGCTGAGCGACCAGACCACCATCCGCGTGGAGACGGTCAACAACCGACTGACGCTGACCCTGCAGCCCGACGGCCGGGTGACGGTGGACATGAACCAGCCCCGCTTCGCGCCGGCCGATCTACCGTTCGACGCCAGCGGGCTGGTGCCGCGCGAGGTGAACGGCATGCCGCTGTGGCCGCTGGACCTGGGCGAGGGGGCGCAGGCCGAGGTGGCCCTGGTGTCCATGGGCAACCCGCACGCCGTGCTGCGGGTGGATGACGTGGCCACCGCCCCGGTGGCCGACTGGGGCCCGAAGATCGAGGCCCACCCGCGTTTCCCGCGCAAGGTCAACGCCGGCTTCCTGCAGGTGCGCTCGCGCAGCGAGGTGGCCTTGCGTGTGTTCGAGCGCGACGCGGGCGAGACCCTGGCCTGCGGCACCGGTGCCTGCGCGGCGGTGGTGGCCGGCATCCGCCTGGGCTGGCTGGATGCCACGGTGGATGTGCACACCCGCGGCGGCGTGCTGACCATCAGCTGGGCCGGCGAGGGCCATTCGGTGATGATGACCGGTCCCGCGGTGACCGTCTTTGAAGGAGAGATCGAGCTGTGACGAGCAACGAGAACGGGGTGCACGGCATCACCGAACAGGACATCGCCAACTACCTGGCCAACAACCCCGGCTTCTTCGAGCGCCAGGCCGAGCTGCTGGCCACCATCCAGCTCACCAGCCCCCACGGCCAGCGCGCCGTCTCGCTGCAGGAGCGGCAGATGGAGATGCTGCGCGAGCGCATCAAGGGCCTGGAGCGCAAGATCATGGAGATGATCCGCGCCGGCCAGGAGAACGTGCAGATCGCCGAGCGCATGCACCGCTGGACCTGCGCCGTGATGCTGGCGCGCAGCGCGGTGATGCTGGGCGAGGTGCTGGTGGCCGAGCTCAAGCACGAGTTCCTGATCCCGCAGGCGGCCGTGCGCGTCTGGGGTGTGGCCCCGGCCTATGCCCACCTGCCCTGGGCCCAGGGCGCCAGCGAGGACGTCAAGACCTTCGCTTCGAGCCTGTCCCAGCCCTACTGCGGCCTCAACGCCCAGTTCGAGGCCGCCCAATGGCTGGGTGACGCCACGCCGGCCCAGTCGCTGGCCATGATTCCGCTGCGCCTGGGCAAGTCGGCCGGCGAGTGCTTCGGCCTGCTGGTGCTGGGCTCGCCCGACGCACTGCGCTACCAGAACGACATGGGCACCGAATTCCTGCAACAGGTGGGCGACATCGCCAGCGCGGCGATGGGCCGCCTGCTGCTGGCCGAGTGAGCCGGCGATGAGCGCCCACGGCTCGGTGGCGCCTTCGACGCACGGGCCGGACGAGCCGGACGGGGCCGATGGGGCGCTGGCGCTGCCGGAGGTCGTGCTGCGCTATCTCGAGCACCTGAAGGTCGAGCGGCGCGTGGCCGAGCGCACCCTGGCGCTCTACACCGATGCCCTGCGCCGCCTGGTGCGCGGCACGGCGCGCCTGGCCGTGCCGCTGGAGCGGCTGCAGCCCCACCATGTGCGCATACTGCTGGCCCAGCTGCATGGCGCCGGTGAGCGGCCGGGCCTCTCGCCGCGCAGCCTGGCGCTGCAGCTCTCGGCCTGGCGCGGCCTGTACCGCTGGTGGGGCCGGCGTGGTGGCGTGGCGCTCAACCCGGTGGACGGCATCCGCCCGCCCAAGGCGCCCAAACCGCTGCCGAAGGCCCTGCCGGTGGACCAGGCCGTGGCCCTGGCCAGCCAGGTGCCCGAGGCCAGCGACCCGGCCCTGGCCGCGCGCGACCACGCCATCGTCGAGCTGCTTTACGGCAGCGGCCTGCGGGTGGGCGAGCTGGTTTCGCTCGACGCCCGGCCCGGGCCCGAGGCCGCTGGCTGGGTGGACGCCGACGATGCCACCGTCCATGTGCTGGGCAAGGGCCGCAAGCGCCGCAGCGTGCCGGTGGGCTCGCATGCGCTGAAGGCCCTGGCCGACTGGGAAGCCCAGCGCGGTGGTTTGGCCGCCCCGGGCGAGCCGGCACTCTTCGTCAGCCAGCGCGGCACCCGCTTGTCGGACAGCCAGGTGCGCAGCCGGCTGCGCCAGCTGGCCCTGGCCGCGGGCCTGCCCACCTCGGTGCACCCGCACATGCTGCGCCACAGCTTCGCTTCGCACCTGCTGCAGTCCAGCGGCGACCTGCGCGCGGTGCAGGAACTGCTGGGCCACGCCAGCATCAGCACCACCCAGATCTACACCCAGCTGGACTTCCAGCACCTGGCCAAGGTGTATGACGCGGCCCACCCGCGGGCCAAGCGCAAGTCCGGCGGCGGCTGAGGCCGCCTCAGACCAGGTGCAGGGCGCGCGCCTGGGCCTGCAGTTCCTCGCGGAAGGCCGGGTGGGCGATGGCGATCAGGGCCGCCACCCGTTCGTGCGAGGGGCGTCCGCGCAGCCGGGCCACGCCGTACTCGGTCACCACGTAGTTCACGTCGTTCTTGCCGGTGCTCACATGGGTGCCCAGGTTCAGCGTGGGGACGATGCGCGAGACGGTGTCGCCCTTGGCGGTGGAGGGCAGCACCATGATGGCCTTGCCCCCGCGCGAGCGGTTGGCCGCGCGCACGAAGTCGCTCTGGCCGCCGGTGCCGGAGTAGGGCAGGGCGCCCAGGCTCTCGGAGCCGCACTGGCCCAGCAGGTCCACCTGCAGCGTGGCGTTGAGCGACACCAGCCGGTCGTTCTGGCCGGCGATGCACGGGTCGTTGGTGAAGTCGGCCGGGTGCAGCTCGAAATCCGGGCAGCGGTCCAGGAAGCGGTAGAGCTTTTCCGAGCCCAGCGCGAAGGTGGCCACCATCTTGCCGGGCATGAAGTTCTTGCGCCGGTTGGTCACCGCGCCGCTCTCGATCAGGCTCAGCAGGCCGTCGCCGATCATCTCGCTGTGCACGCCCAGGTCGCGCTTGCCCTGCAGCTGGGCCACCACCGCGTCCGGGATGCCGCCGATGCCGATCTGCAGCGTGTCGCCGTCCTCGATCAGCGGGGCCACGTGGCGGGCGATGGCCTGCTGCACCGGCCCGATCTCCGAGGGGGGCAGGGTGAAGAGCGGGCGGTCGTCTTCCACCCAGGCGCTCACCCGGGAGACATGCACCCGCGCCGGGCCGGCCGTGCGCGGCACGTGGGGGTTCACCTCCAGCACCACGCTGCGGGCCCGCTCCAGGGCGGCCAGCGTGTAGTCGGCTGAGACCCCGAGGTGGAACCAGCCTTCGGCGTCCATCGGCGAGGCCAGGGCGAACACCACGTCGGCCGGCACTTCACCGCGGGCGAAGAGCTGCGGTGCCTCGGACAGGTGGGTGTGGATCAGCGGCAGCCAGCCGGCCTGCGCGCCCGGGCGCGAGGGGCCGCCCAGGAACATCGAGACCGGCTGCACGTGGGCGACCGTCTGCGGGTCGAAGTAGTCGAAGCGGCGCAGCGGCAGCATCTGCACCACCCGCACGCCTTGAAAGCGCTGGCGCCGGGCCGACAGGCCTTCCAGCAGGGCCGGCGGCTCGCCGCAGCCGATGGGCACCACGATCCAGTCGCCATCGCGCACCAGGGCGAGGGCATCCTCCACGGTGGCCCGCCGCCGGGCCCGGTCTTCAGTCCATGACATCCACCGATGGTACGGGGAATGTCTTACGTTGATATACGTAAGGGTTGAGGGCGGACTCAGCCCTTGGCGGCGGCCTTGCGGCTGTGGACCAGGCTGATCGTGCTGCCCGGTTGCCCCTCGGTGGCCTTGACGCCGATGATCATGCTGCTCTCGGTCTTGCTGTCGGTGATGGTCATGGACATGCCCTGGGCATCGGTCTGGTCCATCACCATCTTGCCCTCGGTGCTGCCCTTGAGCTGGGCCCGGTACCAGTCGCTCACCTTCTTGGCGTCATCGGGGCTGTTCAGCTCCACCTGCAGCATCTCGTTGCCGCCGTTGACGAAGCGGCTGCTCTGGTTGGGGGCCACGGTGGCGCCGGGGTAGAAGGGGATGCCCAGGTCCTTCTCGCTGATGCTGGCGCTGCCCATCTCCATGTTGAAGGACTGGCCCTTCTCGTCGGTGCCCTGCACCTTCACGCCGCCGTCGTGGATGTCCACCTTGGCGTTGCTGCCGTCCTTGTTGATGGTGGCTTCGATCATCTTCTCGGCGGCCTTTTCGCTGGCCGCCTCCTGCACCTTGCCGCAGCCGGCCAGGGCCAGCGGAATCAGCAGGACGGGCAGGGCGCGGCGGGGGATGTTCAGGCTCATGGTTCCTCCAGAGGTGTCTTGTGTGCGGGGCGCATGCTGCCAGTGCCGCGCCGGCCCCGCCATCCCGCACCTGGGTGACAGGGCGCGTGGCTGCAGTTCATCGGCCCGCCCTGCAGTCTGTCGCATCGGGCTCGCGGCGGGCGGGTCCAAGTCCTACAGTGTGTTACGTCACCAGCACACGTCACCAGCCTTCAGGAGGGCCCCCATGCACTGGGATGACCGTCAACCGATCTACCGCCAGCTGGCCGACCAGCTGGCCGGCCGCCTGCTCGACGGCGAGCCGCGCGAGGGCGAGGCCATGCCGTCGGTGCGCGTGCTGGCCAGCAGCTACCTGCTCAACCCCCTCACCGTAGGGAGGGCCCTGCAGGCCCTGAGCGACGACGGGCTGCTGGAGAATCGCCGCGGCCTGGGCCTGTACGTGCGGACCGGGGCACGCGAACACCTGCGCATGCTGGAGAGGCAGCGCTTTCTCGAACAGGAATGGCCCCAGCTGCGGCTGCGTCTGCGCCGGCTGGGCCTGCGTCCGGAAGAACTCGATTGGGAGGCATGATGAGTGGCGAACCCCTGATCCGGGCCCGTGGCCTGGGCCTGCAGTACGGCAGCAAGCGCGTGCTCGACGGGCTGGATTTCGAGATCCCCGCCGGCCGCGTTGTCGGCCTGCTGGGCCACAACGGTGCCGGCAAGACCAGCCTGATGCGGGCCCTGGTGGGCCTGACCGGCCACGAGGGCGAGCTCAGCGTGCTGGGCCTGTCGCCGCAGCGCCAGCGCACCGCGCTGCTGCAGTCGCTGTGCTACATCCCGGACGTGGCCATCCTGCCGCGCTGGGCCCGCGCCTCGGAGCTCATCACGCTGATGGCCGGCCTGCACCCCAACTTTTCGGCCGAGCGCGCCCGGCAGCTGCTCAAGCGCACCAGCGTCGGCCTGAACGACAAGGTCAAGACGCTCTCGCGCGGCATGGTGGTGCAGCTGCACCTGGCCCTGGTGGCGGCCATCGACGCGCGGCTGATGGTGCTGGACGAGCCCACGCTGGGCCTGGACGTGCTCTCGCGCAAGGCCTTCTACGAGATGCTGATCGACGAATGGTGCGACGGCGAACGCAGCGTGCTGATCTCCACCCACCAGGTGGAGGAGGTGGAGTCGCTGCTGTCGGATGTGCTGATGCTCAGCGAGGGCAGGCTGGTGCTCAACATCCCGCTGGCCGAGGTGGACGAGCGCTTCGTGGCCCTGAGCCACGACCCGGCTGCCGCCGACGCGGTGGCCGCCGCCCACCCCATCCTGCGCTACCGCCAGCAGGGCCAGTCGGCCGCGCTGTTCGACGGCGCGCCGCCGCCCGAGGTGCAGGCCCTGGGCCAGCGCATGCGCCCCAGCCTGGTGGACCTGTTCGTCGCGCTCACCCGCGCGCCCGAGCTCAACCCCACGATCCCGCGCTGAACCGGAGGACCGACCATGCAGACCTTTCAGACCCTGCTGCTGCGTGAATGGATGCAGCACGGCAGCCGCTGGTGGCTCATTGCCCTGATTCCGCTGGGCATCAGCCTGCTGGCCCTGCAGTTCGGTCAGGTGCAGCTGGGCGAGGACGACCATGTCGTGGCCACCTTGCTGCTCACCGCGGGCGTCTATGCCGCGGTGATGGCCGGCGTGGGCTGGCTGGTGGCCTACATCCAGTCCGGCGGCATGGCCCGGCGCGACTGGCAGGACCGCAGCATCGAGTTCTGGCGCTCGCTGCCCGTGCCCGACAGCGCTGCCGTGGGCGCCACGGTGCTGATGCACCTGGTGCTGCTGCCCCTGCTGGTGATGGCCCTGGCCGTGCCCAGCGGCCTGGTGGTGGCCCTGATGGTGGTGGCGCGCGGCTTCGGCTGGAGCGCCCTGGCCGGCGTGCCCTGGCACGAGGTGGCCGCCGTGGCCGGCGCCGGCGCCCTGCGCCTGCTGCTGGGCTCGCTGCTGGCGAGCTTCTGGATCGCGCCGGTGGCCCTGCTGACCATGGCTGCGGCGGCCTGGCTCAAGCGCTGGGGCGTGCCGGTGCTGTGGGTGAGCTGGGGTCTGGGCGGCTCCATCCTGGCCAAGGGCTATGGCCATCCCGAGGTGCTGCAGGCGCTGCAGACCTTCAGCGAGCGGGTGGGCGACGCCCTGCTGCCCCTGCGCCACCGCCAGGACGTGCTGTCGTCCCTGGCCAGTCCGCAGCCGGATCTGGCGGCTCTGCCCGGCCTGCTGGGCCAGGACGCCCTGCTGCGCCTGCAGGAGCTGGCCAGCGGCTGGGCCGCGGTGGCGGTGCTGCTCTCGGCCCTGGGCTTCGCGCTGCTGGTCTGGCGCCGCCAGCGCGGCTGACCGATCGTCGGCGGACCTGGCCGCCCGGCGGGTCCGCAGGCGAAAATGGCGATCATGAAAGTGATCCGCCTGCGCGAAGGAAAAGAACGTTCGCTGCTGCGCCGCCACCCCTGGGTGTTCGCCGGCAGCGTGGAGAAGGGCAAGGCCGACCTGGGCGAGACGGTGCGGGTGGAAAGCCACGATGGCCACTTCCTGGCCTGGGCGTCCTTCAGCCCCAGCTCGCAGATCCGGGTGCGGGCCTGGAGCTTCGACGAGGCCGAGCGCATCGATGCGGGCTTCTTCCAGCGCCGCATTGCCGCGGCCGTGGCCATGCGCCAGCGTCTGGCCATCCAGAGCAATGGTGTGCGCCTGATCCACGGCGAGGCCGACGGCCTGCCCGGCCTGATCGTGGACAGCTACGAGGACATCCTCTCGGTGCAGTTTCTCTCGGCCGGCACCGAGCGCTGGAAGGCCCAGATCGCGGACGCCTTGCTGGCCGAAACGGCCGCGCTGGGCTGCACCCGCCTGTACGAGCGCAGCGATTCTGGTGTGCGCCAGATGGAGGGGCTGGAACCCGCCAAGGGCTGGCTGCGCGGCGGCGGGGACACCACCATCACCCTGCGCGAGCACAGCATCCAGCTGACCGTGGACGTGGAAGAGGGCCACAAGACCGGCTACTACCTGGACCAGCGCGAGAACCGTGCGCTGTTCGCCAAACTGGTGGCCCAGTTCGGCTGCCAAAGCGTGCTGAACTGCTACAGCTACACCGGCGGCTTCAGCGTGTCGGCCTTGGCTGGCGGCGCCACCGAGGTGGTGAGCGTCGATTCTTCCGGCCCGGCCCTGGCCCGGGCCAACGCCCATGTGCTGCTCAACGGCTTCGACCCGGCCCACCACACCGCGCTGGACGCCGATGTGAACGGCACCCTGCGCCAGATGCTCAAGGACGGCCGCCAGTTCGACGCCATCGTGCTGGACCCGCCCAAGTTCGCCCCCAGCGCCGCCCATGCCGACCGCGCCAGCCGCGCCTACAAGGACATCAACCGCCTGGGCCTGAAGCTGCTCAAGCCCGGCGGCCTGCTGCTGACCTTCAGCTGCTCGGGTGGCATCGGCGCCGAGCTGTTCCACAAGATCGTGGCCGGCGCCGGCCTGGATGCCCAGGTGGACGGCTACCTGCTGCAGCGCCTGGAGGCCTCGCCCGACCACCCGACCACGCTGTGCTTCCCGGAAGGGGAGTACCTCAAGGGGCTGGTCGTCCTCAAGCAGGGTTGAGCAGGCCCGCGGTGCTCACGGCCCGCCACATTCAGAGAACGCTGACAGCCGCCGAGCGTCCATAGCCCCAGGCTATGCGGGGCCGCAAAACTTTGCATTGGCATCCCGTGCGGGATTGGCGCACATTGCACCTTGCTGCGATGTGGCAGGGGCACCGCATCTGCACCCACCCTTTCACCATGACAGGGCTTGTGCATGAACGAGGTCATTTCCGAAGCGGCGTCCGGCGGCGGGCGTCAGGGCGGCCGGTCTTCGGCCGAAGACGCACTGGGGCAATGGCTGGCCCTGGCCGATGTGCGGCTCGATGGCGAGCGCCCCTGGGACATCCGGCTGCTGCAGCCGGGTGTGGCCGAGCGGGTGCTGGCCGGCGGCTCGCTGGCCTTCGGCGAGGCCTACATGGATGGCGCCTGGAGTTGCGAGCGCCTGGACGAACTGTTCACCCGCCTGACCCGCGCCCGCCTGGGCGAGAACATGAGCGGCCTGTCCATGGCCTGGCATGTGCTGCGCGCCAAGCTGCTGAACCTGCAGAGCCCGCGCCGGGCCTGGCAGGTGGGGCGCGAGCACTACGACCTGGGCAACGACTTCTACGCGGCCATGCTGGATGCGCGCATGACCTACACCTGCGCCTACTGGCAAGGCTCCGAAGGGCGGGGTGAGGCCACCACGCTGGACCAGGCTCAGGAAGCCAAGCTGGACCTGGTGTGCCGCAAGCTGGGCCTGCAGCCGGGCATGCGGGTGCTGGACATCGGCTGTGGCTGGGGCAGCTTCATGGGCTTTGCCGCCGAGCGCTACGGCGTGCACTGCGTGGGGGTGACCATCTCCGAGCAGCAGGCCGCCCTGGGGCGCCAGCGCCTGGCGCACCTGCCGGTGGAATTCCGCCTGCAGGACTACCGCGAGCTCGACGAGCATTTCGACCGCGTCGTCAGCCTGGGCATGTTCGAGCATGTGGGCCACAAGAACTACCCCGACTACATGGCCGTGGCCCGGCGCTGCCTGGCCGAGGACGGCCTGTTCCTGCTGCACACCATCGGCCGCAACGACACGGCCGAGGGCACCGATCCCTGGATCGACCGCTACGTCTTTCCCAATGGCGAGCTGCCCAGCATCGCCCGCATCGGCCGGGCGGTGGAGCCGCACTTCGTGGTGGAAGACCTGCACAACTTCGGCGCCGACTACGACCGCACGCTGATGGCCTGGCACGGCAACTTCGAGGCGGCCTGGCCGCGCTTTGCCGGCGAGCTGGGTGAGCGCTTCTACCGCCGCTGGCGCTACTACCTGCTGTGCTGCGCCGGGGCCTTCCGGGCTCGCGACATCCAGCTCTGGCAGTGGGTGCTCTCGCCCCGCGGGGTGCCCGGCGGCTACCGCCGCGCGTCCTGATCGCCGCGGTCGGCCAGCGTTTCCACCGGCACCCGCGGGTCGAACTTGGCCCGCTTGAGCGCGAAGAAGCTCTTCACGTTGCGCACGTTCGCATCCTGTGTGAACAGGCGTGCCGTGAGGGCCTGGAAGGTGGGCATGTCGGGTGACCAGACCACCAGCAGGAAATCCGGCCCCGGCGACACCCGCCAGCACTGCTGCACCAAGGGCTCGTCCACCGCCCGGGCCTCGAAGGCGTCCAGGTGTTCGGCGCCCTGGCGGTCCAGCACCACCTCGCACAGCACCTGCAGACCCTGGCCGGCCAGGGGCGCGCCCAGCAGGGCGGTGAAACGTTCGATCACCCCGGCCTCGCGCAGGCGCCGCACCCGGCGCAGCGCGGTGGCGGGCGACACATGGGCTGCCTGGGCCAGCGCATGGTTGGTCAGGCCGGCATCGGCCTGCAGCAGGTCCAGCAGGCGCCAGTCGGTGGCATCCATGGCGATTGGAAATTCCATCTATCTTTTAAAAATGAAATAAAACGCCAACAACAGAGTTTGTAGAAATTTTCATTCATTTTGAATGAAAACAAGAAAGCATCTTTGGATTGAGCGAGCCTAGGATGCCAACCATCGACCCGCGGGTCAACTTCCAAGTGAGCGATTCATGTGTGGCATCGTCGGCGCCGTCAGCACGGCCAATGTGGTTCCCGTCCTGGTCCAGGGCCTGCAACGGCTGGAATACCGGGGCTATGACTCCTGTGGCGTGGCCGTCATCCAGGACGGCGCGCTGCGCCGCAGCCGCTCCACCGCCCGCGTGGCCGAGCTGCGCGAGCACATCGAGCAGGACGACGTGCAGGGCCTGATCGGCATTGCCCATACCCGCTGGGCCACCCATGGCGCGCCGGCCGTGGCCAACGCCCACCCGCACTTCTCGGGCGACAAGATCGCCCTGGTGCACAACGGCATCATCGAGAACTACGAAGAGCTGCGCACCGAACTGAAGGCCAAGGGCTACGTCTTCGAGAGCCAGACCGACACCGAGGTCATCGCCCACCTGGTGCACCACCTGTACGACGGCGACCTCTTCGAGGCCGTGCAGCAGACCACCCGGCGCCTCAAGGGCGCCTACGCCATCGCCGTGTTCTGCCGCGACGAGCCGCAGCGCGTGGTGGGCGCGCGCGAAGGCTCGCCGCTCATCCTGGGCCTGGGCGGTGCGGCCGCCGGCGGTGCCAACTACCTGGCCTCGGACGCCATGGCCCTGGCCGGCGTCACCGACCAGATCGTCTACCTGGAAGACGGCGATGTGGTGGACGTGCAGCTGGGCAAGCACTGGATCGTGGCCCGTGACGCCAGCGGCGAGTTCCGCCCCGTGGAGCGCGCGGTGCGCACCGTGCACGCCCACAGCGGCGCGGCCGAGCTGGGCCCCTACCGCCACTACATGCAGAAGGAGATCTTCGAGCAGCCGCGCGCCATTGCCGACACGCTCGAAGGCGTGGAGAGCATCACCCCCGAGCTGTTCGGGGACGGCGCCTACCGCATCTTCAAGGACGTGGACCGCGTGCTCATCCTGGCCTGCGGCACCAGCTACTACTCCGGTTCGGCCGCCAAGTACTGGCTGGAGAGCATCGCCAAGATCCCCACCAGCGTGGAGATCGCCAGCGAGTACCGCTACCGCGACAGCGTGCCCGACCCGAAGACCCTGGTCGTCACCATCAGCCAGAGCGGCGAAACCGCCGACACCCTGGCAGCCCTCAAGCACGCCCGCAGCCTGGGCATGACGCACACGCTGACCATCTGCAACGTGGCCACCAGCGCCATGGTGCGCGAATGCGAGCTGGCCTACATCACCCGCGCCGGCGTGGAAGTGGGCGTGGCCAGCACCAAGGCCTTCACCACCCAGCTGGCCGGCCTGTTCCTGCTGACCCTGGCCCTGGCCCAGGTGCGCGGCCTGCTGAGCGAGGCCGACGAGGCCGCCCACCTCAAAGCCATGCGCCACCTGCCTTCCGCGCTGCAGGCCGTGCTGGCGCTGGAGCCCCAGGTGGTGGCCTGGGCCGAGGCCTTCGCCCGCAAGGAAAACGCCCTGTTCCTGGGCCGCGGCCTGCACTACCCCATCGCGCTGGAAGGGGCGCTGAAGCTCAAGGAGATCAGCTACATCCACGCCGAGGCCTACCCGGCCGGGGAGCTGAAGCACGGCCCCCTGGCCCTGGTGACCGCCGAGATGCCGGTGGTGACCGTGGCCCCGCACGACGCCCTGCTGGAAAAGCTCAAGAGCAACATGCAGGAAGTGCGCGCCCGCGGCGGCCAGCTCTATGTCTTTGCCGACGCCGACAGCCGCATCGAGAGCAGCGAAGGCGTGCACGTCATCCGCATGCCCGAGCACTACGGCGCGCTCAGCCCCATCCTGCACGTGGTGCCGCTGCAGCTGCTGGCGTACCACACCGCCTGCGCGCGCGGCACGGATGTGGACAAGCCGCGGAATTTGGCCAAGAGTGTGACGGTGGAGTGAGGGGCCGCCGGCCCGTCTGGAAATGGAGCGGGCCATGAACGCACAGCAGAGGGAATCGAGGACATTTCTGAGGGCCCATGCCTTTCTGCTGTGCGTGGTCCTCGTCGGATTTGCGCGCAGCTTCTACCTGCGCGGGCTGTTCCTCGAGATTCCGCTGCATCTGCGTCTGGCGATTCACGGGGTCGCGCTGACACTGTGGTTCGTGCTGACGGTGCCCCAGGCCTGGTTCGCCGCCAGCGGCCGGAGGAGCCTTCACGTCCGGACGGCGTGGGCCACGGTTCTGGTGGTTCCTGCCGTTCTGATCACCGGCGCCTGGGTGAACACCGCACTGGCCTGGCAGATCCAGTCGGCGCAGGACCCGGAGAACATGTTCATCTGGGCCAACTACATGAGCCTGCTCTCGTTCGCAGCGCTGGTGGGCATGGCGGTGGTGAAGCGGCGGCGGCTGCCTGAGCACCGGCGGCTGGTGCTGTTCGCATCCATTGCCATCATCGGTCCCGCCTGCGCCCGCTTTGCCTTCTGGCCGATCATCGGCGCGGGGCTGGCACTGGCGCCGGCCTTCGCGGGCGCTGGCATGTTGCTGCTCACCCTGGCTGCGGCCGCTTATGACTGGGCCACGCTGCGCCGCGTGCATGCGACGACGCTGGCCGGGTTCGCCGCCATTCTTCTGCCCCTGCTGGCGGGAACGGCCGTCGCCGTTTCCGGAATCGGCTTTGGGCTGATTCACTGACACGAATCGCTTCCATCAGAGGGACCGCTGCGCAGCCGGGCCCGTGCCTGGTCCAGATCCAGAAGCCGACCTGGCCACGGGGTCGATTCACATCATTGGTCCGATTCCCCTGGAGCGAGTATAAATATACAGTCTAACTGTATATTTGCAGCTTCCAAAGGAGTGAGCTATGGACAGTGCCGCCAACAAGCAAACGGTCACGCGTTTCAACATCGAGGTGATTCAGCAGGGCCGGCGCGAGGCGTTCGAGGCCTTGATGGCGCCGGACTTCGTCAACTGGTCGGCGCCGCCCCAGGCGCGCGGTGCGGAGGGCATGTGGAACACCTTCGAGAACGTGCTCCGCCCGGCACTGTCCGACCTGAAGGTCGTCATCCACGAGCAGCTGTGCGAGGGTGACAAGGTGACGACCCGCAAGTCGATCACCGGCGTGCACAGCGGGTCGCTGATGGGGATAGAGCCGACGGGTCGCGCGGTCTCCATTGATGCCATCGACATCGTGCGGGTGACCGATGGGCAATACCGCGAGCATTGGGGGGTGAACAACCTGGCGGCCGTGGTGGGTGCCCTCAGGATTCCGCCCAGCCCTGACCGGTCGGGCACATGAGCCCGAAGAATGCAAGCGCCGAGCAGGACGTCGCCAGCCTGGCCGAGCAGCTGCGCATGGTCGTGGGCGACTTTGTCCGCTCGGTCCGCTCGGCCAGCGCAACGGCTTCTACCGCTCACACCGAAACGCTGGCGTTCCTCTATCGTCAGGGGCCTGCCAACATCGCCCAGCTGGCCAAGGCCAGACAGGTGAAGCACCAGAGCATGCGACTGGTCATCGGGCGGCTCCAGCAGCTCGGCTGGGTCGAACTGCACCCGGGGCGGCTGGACCGCCGCAGCCAGGAGGTGGCGCTGACTCCGGCGGGAAAGCGCGCCGTCGAAGCGGACATGGCCAGCCGCTCGGCGCTGCTGTCCGAGCGGCTCGCATCCCGCCTGGACGCGGCGGAGCTGGAGACGCTCCGCCAGGCCCTGGGCTTGATGGCGCGCTTGAGCCAGCCCTAGGCTGGGAGAGAGGGGCGGTCTCCGATGGCATCGGTGGCGGTGCGCGCACCGGCCGGTGCCTCGGGCAGCAGCGCCACCCCCCCTGCCAGACTCCAGGCTCTGGGCTGACCCTGTTGCCGCAGCCGCCGGGCAGCCTGGGCGCTGCGCTGGCCACTGCGGCAGATGAACAGTAGCGGGGTGTCGGGCAGTTCTTCAGGCACCGTGCGTGTCTGCTGTCCGGGTGGGGTGTCGAGCCACTGACTCAGTGGCAGGCGCCGACGGGGCAAGCCCAGGCTGTCCAGGCGCTCGTCATCCCAGCCCTGTTCATGGGCCTCGTGCACATCCACCAGCGTCAGCCCCGGATGTCGATGGGCCAGGGCGGCCACGTCGGCCACGCTGCACAGCAGGTCCTGCTCGGGCTTGCCCGCGGGGGCGCAGACGGGATGGGCCGTTGCGTCGGGCGGGCGCTGGCCCTGCCGCCCCTGGGACCGCAGAACCTCGCCGCAGGCGCGGATGCGCGCGCAGGCCGCGTCGATGAAGGCCTCGTTGGCCAGTGGCCCGAAGGACAGGCGGATGGCCGAGCCGGTCTGCCAGGCTGGCAGGCCCATGGCCTCCAGCACGAAGCTGGGGGCGGCCTGGGCGGCGCTGCAGGCCGAGCCCCCACTGACCCGCACGCCCGCGGCATCGAACAACTCCAGCAGCAGGCGCGAGGCCACGCCGGGCACCGAGAAGTTCAGCGTGGTGGGCAGGCTCAGCGCGGCCGGGGCGTTGAAGACCAGGCCGGGAAAGGCCTCGCTCAGCGCCTCCGTCAGGTGCGCACGGTGTTGGGCCAGCAGGGCAGGGGAGGCAAAGGTGTGGCCGTCTTCCAGCGCGGTCAGCACGGCGCCCAGGGCGGCCACGCCGGCCATGTTCTCGGTGCCTGAGCGCAGGCCTCCCTCCTGCCCGCCGCCGGCCATCAGCGGGGTGAAGGGGGCGCCTTCGCGCACATAGAGCAGGCCGATGCCCTTGGGTGCGTAGAGCTTGTGACCGGAAAACGGCGCGTAGTCGACGCGCCGCTCGGCCAGGCGCAGGTCCAGCTTGCCCAGGCCCTGCACGCCGTCCACCAGCCACAGGGCCGGGCTGTCGGCCAGCGCGGCGGCAATGCCGTCCAGGTCGCTGATGACGCCGCTTTCGTTGTTGGCGGCCATGGTGCAGACCAGGCCGGCGCGGCCCGCGTGTCGGCGCAGCCAGTCCAGCTCGTGGCGCCCCTGCGGGTCCACCGGGATGGGGGCGACCACCAGGCCCAGGTCCAGCACCCGGTTCCAGTGGTGCAGGGCCGCTGGCACGGCCTTGTGCTCGGTGGCGCCGTAGAGCAGGCAGTCCACATCGTCCCGGCCGCGCAGGCTCATCAGCGCCGAGAGCACGGCGGTCTGGATGCCCTCGGTGGCGCCGCTGGTGAACAGCAGCTGTCCGGTCGGGATGCCCAGCACGCGGCGGGCGCGGGCACGGGTGTCGTCCAGCAGGGCATGGGCGCGCAGGCCGGTGGCGTGCGTGCTGCTGGGGTTGCCGAACTGCTCGCTCATGCAGGCCAGCGCCGCGGCCTGGGCGGCCGGCAGCACCGGGGTGGTGGCGTTGGCGTCGAGGTAGATCTCCATGGGCTGGAGATTCTGGTCAGCCCGGCCCGGGAGAAATTGCTGTTCTGGACCCGTGATTGCGCTGCGCGGAGAATAAATTTCTCCGGTATGGATTTCTCAGGGTCGAAAATTCCACATAACCCGAGATTCAGGGAATCCTGAATCGGAAGGGGCTTACTGCTCGTCGGCCTTGAAGGACGGGTAGCCCACGCCCTCGGTGGCGCGCATCAGCGCTGCCACATCGGTCTTGGCGTCGTCGTAGCTGACCTTGGCGGTGCGCTTGTTGTAGCTCACCACCGCCTTGCTGACGCCGGGCACCTTCATCAGCGCGACGCGGATGGTGATGGGGCAGGTCGCGCAGTCCATGGTGGGCACGTTGAGCGTGACCTGCTGCGGGGCCGCCAGAGCGGGGGCGGCCAGCGCCAGGGCGGCCAGGGCGCCGGTCAGGGTGAGCAGGGGCTTCATCGCAGGGCTTTCAGTAGAACCAGGGCGCCACCAGCGGCAGCAACAGGGGCACGGCGGTGAGCAGGGCCACCACCCAGAACCAGCGGCGCAGGCCGCGGCGGGTCTGGCCGCAGGCCGGGTCGTCCAGCGTGCAGGCGGCGTCGCCCGGGGCGGGGCGGCGGTAGATCTGCCAGGCCGCCAGGCCCAGGGCCCCCAGAGCGCCGCCCAGCAGCCAGGGCGACCAGGGTTCCAGCACCCGCAGCTGGCCGATCCAGGCACCGGAGACGCCCAGCAGGGCCAGGGCCAGCGGCGCCACGCAGCAGCCCGAGGCCAGCAGCGCCGCCAGCCCGGCGGCCAACAACGCGCCCAGGCCGCGGGCCGGGGACGTGGCAGGAAGGCCCTGGCTCACCATGGCGTCGCGCCGCCCGTTCAGGCGGTGATCTCCTTGGCGGTGATCTGGTAGACGAAGGTGTCCGGCGCGTAGGGGTCGCGGGCGCCGTCGGCCGTCTCGGCCTGCGGGTACATGAAGAAGGGCAGCTTGCCCTTCTTGGCGCCCGGCAAGGTGAGGTCGGCGGCGCTGCTGTAGCCCATCCAGTTGCCTTCCCAGCTGCCGAACAGGGCGCGGCGCACCGGGGTGACGATGGGGTGGGCCGGGTCCTTGATCCACTCGGGGGTTTCCTGGCGCATCACCTTGGTGACGTCGGCCGGGTCCATGGCCACCCAGCCGTGGCCCTTCAGGTAGATCTCGGAGCGGCAGTGCTGCGCGCCCTTGAGGCTGGCGGGGTTGCCGCCCAGCTCGCGGTAGCCGAAGGCGCTGGGCACCAGGCGCACGCCGTAGATGTCACGCGCCGGGATGCCGGCCGCGCGGCACAGGCCCACGAACAGGGCGTTGATGTCGGCGCACTTGCCCGAGAGGTTGCCGCTTTCCAGCATCGCCCGGATGTCGCCCACGCCGCAGCCGCGCACCTTGGGGTCGCGGTAGGAGCTGACGATCACCCAGTCGTAGATGCGCTGGGCCTTCTCGCGGTCGGTGCGGGTGCCTGCCACGATCTGCTGGGCCACCTTGCGCACGATGCCGTCCACCGGGATCAGCTCGCTGGGCTGCACCCAGCGGCGCAGCTCGGCCGGGTCCACCGGCTCGGAGGACTTGGCCTGCCAGTCCACACCCCGGTTCTGCGTCTGCACGCGGGTCACCAGGGTGAGGGTGGGTAGCGCCACCGAGGCGTCGTAGCTGGCGGTCAGGATCTTGGCGCCGGTGTCGCCATCGGTGCTCATC